>NZ_CP017659.1:2141363-2447272 GCF_015326965.1 Paenibacillus sp. JZ16 | reverse complement strand
GCTTTTGCCAAAAATGCTTTGCCATACGGATTGAGGCGGATCTGGCGGCCTTGGCGTTCGAATAACGGAGCGCCAAGATCCTCCTCAAGTCTGGCAATGGTCTTGCTGAGCGCCGGCTGAGCAATATGGAGCTCCTCTGCGGCTTTGGTCATATGTTCAAGTCTTGCTACGGTTACAAAATACTTCAGCTGTAACATTTCCATTCCGGTTCACCGTCCTTGCTTATATACTCCAGTATATGTATACATGGACATTTTTGTATTTTTTATTATCTATCGATGATTATAAAATGATCTCAGAAACAAGATCAAGAGATTCATGAAAGGATGATCGATATGAAAGCCGTGGCGTTTAGTACGATTGGACCGCCGGATGTCCTGCATGTCATGGAATTTGAAGATCCTCAGGCCGGTAACGGTCAGATCAGAGTTAAAATCAAGGCAGCTGGCGTACAGCCAGCCGACTGCGGGATAAGGGGAAGCGGCTGGGCGCCCCCTAATGTGACATTGCGGATGCCGCAAATCCTGGGCAATGAGTTCGCCGGAACGATAGATCAGGTAGGTGAGGGGGTCAGAGGCTTTGAGGTTGGTGAGGACGTCATTGGCTGGTCTTTACTCGCCTGTTACGCGGAGTATGTCGTGGTTAGCGCCGATCAAGTGGTTCGTAAACCGGATTCGATGCCGTGGGAAGAAGCGGGCGTGCTGACTGCATCCGGGCAAACGGCCCATACGGCTCTTCAGGCGTTAGGAATCGGTGAAGGCGATACCGTTCTGATCCATGCGGCAGCAGGTGGCGTCGGTTCTTTTGCCGTCCAGATCGCTCGTGCCTGGGGAGCCCGGGTCATCGGAACGGCAAGCGGGCGAAATCATGATTATCTTCGTTCACTGGGTGCTGTTCCTGTTGTCTATGGCCCAGGCCTTGTAGACCGGGTCAAGGCCGCCGCCCCAGAGGGCGTCAGTGCCGCGCTGGATGCCGCTGGCGAAGATGCGCTGCTGGCCTCGTTGGAGCTTGTCGGAGACCGGAGCCGCATCGGCACGATTGTAGCCTTCGATCGGGTAGAAGAGCTGGGGGTTCTCGCGATCCGCAGTCAGCGATCCAAGGATCGATTGGCCGACTTGGTTCAGTTATATGAACAAGGCAAACTGCTGATCCATGTGTCCCGGACGTTTTCGCTGAGCGAAGCAGCAGAAGCGCATCGCACTGTGGAGTCCGGCCACGTTCGGGGGAAGGTCGTGCTGCGGATAGACCAGCCATGAGATGAAAGTCATCGCCTTTGTCCCCGAATTTCAGCCGTTACAAAACAACGATAGACATGTGGGGGCAGCAGCGATGGGAGGCGTGATTCGAATGCGCGGCGTCATACAAATGACGGAGGGGGCGTCCCAGACTAAGGTCCAGGAAGAAACTGGTCCGTGGCAGCGTGTCAACTTTTTCCTTCACGATATAATGAACATATACATAAAGAGGAATGGACGTGGAGGATTTTATGAAGAAACAGAGTACGATGGCAGTGAAAATCTCATCGCTGTTGATATTTGCTGTCCTGGTAGGATGCGATGCCGCCAATAATGCGGAGGAAACAGTAAAGCGGGAGCTTGATCAATTGGCACAAGTCGGGAATTTGGCCGGCGATTCAGCGCTGGCTATCAGTGATCAAGTAAAGCGTGAAGGGAAAGAGTTCGAGTTGACGACGGCTCAGGAAGCCGGAGCAGCCGAGGGATTGGCCATCGATCATGCGGTAGGGAATATTGAACTCATCGCTGTACCCGGTCATGGGATTAAAGTAAAAACCACCGTGTGGTTTAATGAAAGCTTTTTCAAGAATGACAACATTCGTACCCAGATTACGGAGCAGGCTGCTACTTCCTTTACGCTCAAGGACGACATCCTGGAATTAAGAACGCACCCTAGGGAGGACTCCAGCAAGAGTTTATGGGATTGGTCGCAGAAGCAATTTGGCGACTCCGGATTCATGATAGATTATGTAATCGAAGTGCCGGAAGACATGCGGAATATCCGCATTAAGAATGATGTAGGGAAGATTCGAGTGAACGAATTGAAGGGCGCTTTTGAACTCCATTTGGGAGCCGGGGAAATTCAGCTGGCCAAAACGGAAATCGCGGGCAATTCCAAGATCGTATCCGAGGCGGGCAGCGTGAAGCTGGATCTTGAGCAGATCGATAAGGACAGCACGCTGACGGCCAACACATCGGCAGGCAGCATCACGGCCACGTTTGCGCCGTCCATGAAATACACGCTGGATACCGAAACCGAGCTTGGACAGATTACTGGAGCAAGCCGGGGGCAGAGCGACGTAAACGGCGGGGGAGCGAAAATATCCCTGACGACCTCCGTCGGTTCCATTAAAGTTAATCCATAATCGGCACATGATGAGGGGTATCAAGGATCGATAAACACAAAAAAACAATCATGGATGTAGTTCGTCCTTGATTGTTTTTTTATGTTAAACATCAATGTACATAGGGAGTGGGCTTTACATTAATTTCAGCACTTGGCACAGCTGATATAGATAGTGCACGCCGCGTATCTGGTTATGGTTGCGGTAGTTGAGGTATACAAGCGTGTCCTTGAGCACCCGTCTGGCATTATCGACTTGATGATGCTCAAGTTCATGCAGTACGTCTTTGATGACTTCCAGCGGGTAATTGGCCGAGCGGAGAATCCGAATGATCATGATCTGCCGGATCTGGGCGCCTTCGAACTTCCGATAGCCGTTTTCCCGATCCCGAGGCAGAATCAGGACGCCTTCCTTCTCCCAGTGGCGGATAGCCGAGGTCGGAACGCCGGTTTCGGCCGCAACCTCCCCGATGGTCAGCTTTCTTTTCCGCCCACGGGCATCGACAACGTCAAGCTGCTCGATATCCAGAATGCGGATGGTCCGCTCCGCGAGGACTTTATCCTGCTGCAGATTGGCCTGAACCTCGTTTACAATCCAGAGCGCTTCATCCAGCTCGTTCTCCTGCAGCTTGATCATCACTTGCTTCGTAACGTCTACGCCGAAGCCGGGAAACATGGCTCTTATGCATTCGAAGTATGCGGCATGCTCCTCCGTATACACCCGGTATCCGTTCGGGGCACGCTTTGCAGGAGGGACAATGCCCCATTTTTCATAATGCTTGAGCGCACTTGTGGTAATCCCCAGTTTCTTGGCTATATCAATCGGTCTGATACCCATGACGGTCCCCCTTACCTCATGCAAGGATCTGTTTGAATACTTTTTTTCTGGGGGATTGTATCATGAAGAACGGCCCAATGAAAAGCCTGCCGGGGAATAGCTTATATCATTGTCATGCTCATATTATGAAGATTGACGTTCCAGGAATGCCCGGATGTAATCCATGATTTCCGGTCCATGTGACTCCAACGCAAAATGCCCGGCATCCTTCAGGATGTGAAGCTCGGCATCGGGCAGATCGCGCAGATACGGATGGGCCCCGTTCTCAGGGAAGATATGGTCGCCTTGCCCCCACACGATAAGGGTCGGCGGCTGCGCATCGCGGAAATACTGCTGCCAAGCCGGATATAAGGGAGGATTTGATCCGTAATCCAGGAACAAATCCAGTTGTATTTCCTGGTTCCCGGGCCGATCCAGCAGCGCTTGATCCAGCGTGTAGGTGTCGGGGCTGATGAGGGACGTATCACGGACGCCATGGGTATATTGCCATTTGGTTGCCTCGATGCTGGTTAACCAGCGCAGGGCCTCGCGTTTATCCGGATTCGCGGGATCTTCCCAGTACGCTTTAATGGGATTCCAGAATTCCTCGAGCCCCTCCTCATAGGCATTCCCATTCTGTATGATCAGCCCCCGAACCCGCTCGGGATGGCGTGCTGCAATTCGGAAACCAACGGGTGCGCCGTAATCCATAAGGTAGACGTAGAAGCTCTGGATATTTAATTGGTCGAGCAATTTCTCGATGAGCTGACTGAAATGGTCAAAGCTGTACTGGAATTGATCATGGTCAGGCGCACTGCTGTAACCAAAACCAGGATAATCCGGTGCAATCACGTGGTACTGATCGGCAAGAGCCGGGATCAATTGACGATACATTTGACTGGAAGTCGGGAAACCATGCAGCAGCAGGACAACAGGCGAGCCGGGAGCCCCCGCTTCACGGTAAAAAATATCCAAGCCTTCGATTTGAGCCGTGCGATACTGGATTTTATGATTCATCTGATAAATGCCTCCTTGAATTATCTACGAATTTTTATGATGCAATTGTTATGTAGAGCTTTTTGAATGGTCGTAATGATAAGAAGAAAAACACCACCTCATTTAATTTATTAACCATCTAAATATGATTAAGGGAATTATATACCTTGATTATTAACCTGTAAAGAGTTATTTTGGGTATTAAAAAAGGAATCTTAGATGATTTATCTAAGATTCCTTCGTTTGCTGCTGTTTCTGACGCTCCAGATAGGCAGCGACCTTCATGCGGTTCCCGCATGTTTTGGGGCTGCACCAGCGCCTTGTGCTATTTTTGCTATTGTCGTAAAAGCGAAGCACGCACGCCGGATTTTCGCATTTTTTCACCAATTTCAGGTCATGGGTAGTTAAAAAATCAACGGCAGATGCGGCGACCGGGGTCAACAGATCCAGCGGCTTGCGAAAAAGCATCCGGCTTTTGCGGCTGTACGCGTTCCCTTCTGCCACCAGCGTTGTGCGAAGGATTTGCTCCTTCAGCAGCCCATTGATATATTGCAGGCTAACTTCCGTAGAGGTCTCGTTCACGCTGCCCGGCTGAATCAGATTAAAGAGGTGGCCGCGGAGCAACCGGGCGGCTTCCACGATTCCGGCTTCTTCCTCGGAGCCGTTATATACCGCCTTGCGCAGGTTACGCTCGACCTCGGACAGCAGGTTCGCCTTCACCATCCAATCCAATAAAGAATCGAATGTATCAAGCAAATCCAGAGGTTGTCCATCAACCGCAATCTTGGTATTCACGAAATCCAGCATGGGATGGTTGCCAATAAAATAAAATTCGGGTGCGATTTTTTTCGGCATGGTTACCGCTCTCCTCAAAACATACGATAAGTATTATTTGTAGCCCATTATATAGTCAATGCTGTGTTTATACAAATGGAACGGCAACAAACGTTATACATAAACCTTGAAGCTCCGTGACGGCTTTTGATCTCGAAAACGGCGATAGATCAACCTTTTTCCGTTTGGAATTTTGTACTTGCATCAATGTTGTAAGATGGGTTTGTAAATTGAAGGATTGGAGCCAGGCTTCCAAAACGAAACAGTATGCTTGCGCTTGCGAAGCGAGTTTTATTGCGAAGTTTCTCAATGAAGCTAAGCTCCACAAAACTTTTAGGAGGTTCGGATATATGGAAGGAACGATTAAGATTCGCGGTGCCCGGGAGAACAACCTGAAGAATGTCTCGCTTGAAATTCCGAAGTACAAACTGGTTGTCATGACAGGTCCGTCCGGCTCGGGCAAGTCCACGCTCGCGATGGATACGCTGCAGCGGGAGTGCCAACGGCAGTACATGGAATCCATGGGCATGGTGTCGGACTCGGTCAGCAAGCCGAAGGTGGATTCGATTGAAGGACTATCCCCGTCAATCAGCGTGGGACAGCACATTACGAACCGGAACCCAAGATCCACCATCGGAACGGTGACGGATATCTACACGCTGCTTCGAATTCTGTTTTCTAAGCTTGGTGAACGTACTTGTCCGTCCTGTGGCGATACGGTGATACCTCATGTGGAGGGAGAAGCCTATCACGGTCTGGCTGAGGAGGAAGAGATCAGCGATTCTCACGAGACGGTTCGTTGTAGGCGATGCGGCCATGGTCTCGAAAAATTGACGATGTCGCATTTTTCCTTTAACAAGCCGGAAGGCGCATGCGAAACATGCAGCGGACTCGGTCAAACGGTCAGTCTGAACATGGAGGCTGTGTTTCGTCCGGAATTAAGTTTAAGGGACGGCGGGGTGGCAACGTGGTACAGCGCTCTTACCGATTATAACATCACCATTCTGAAAGCGGCAGCCAAGTATTACGGGTTCGCATTCGATGAGTTCATGCCGATTCGGGACTATGACGAGGTTCAGCGTGATCTCCTGTATTACGGCGTAGAGAGCGAGCAGTTCAGCCGGCATTTTCCTGACGTCAAACCGCCGAAGTCCGTAGGACAAGGCAAGTACGAGGGTGTAGTCACCGGGATATGGAGAAGGTACCGGGAGAAGGGAAGCGAGTCCGGTGAAGCGTCCCTGTTTCATGAGCACCTTTGTCCGGATTGTCACGGAACGAAGCTGAAGGAGGACAGCCGCCGCGTCCGGGTGGATGGAGTCTCCATTAACGAAGTCAACGCCTGGTCGATCGGGGAAGCCTTAAATTGGATGGAGGCGCTGCTGAGGAAGCTGACGGAGGACCAATTAACGATTGTGGAACCGCTCATTCATGATTCCGTCGTCAGACTAAAACGCATTATGGATGTCGGGCTGGGTTACATGTCCATGGAGAGGCAGGTCGTCACGATGTCAGGCGGAGAAGCCCAGAGGCTTCGACTCGCATCGATTCTGGGATCAGGCCTGACAGGGGTACTGTACATTTTGGACGAACCGACAACGGGACTGCATCCCAAAGATACCAGGGGACTGATCCAGGTTCTGAAACAACTGAGGGATCTGGGCAACACGGTGCTCGTCATCGAGCATGACGAAGAAGTGATGCGGGCCGCTGACCATATCATTGATATCGGACCGGGCGCGGGAACGATGGGCGGTACGGTTGTCGGTCAAGGAACGCTGGAGGAGCTTATTCATCATCCCACATCCGTGACCGGATCCTACTTCCGCGAGAACACGATGCTTCCGGAACCGAATCGGCGCAGGGCTGGGAACGGAAGCCTGCTGACGATCGAGGATGCACATTTAAGAAATTTGAAACATATCACGACCTCTTTCCCGCTCGGCTGTCTCATATCGGTGACAGGCGTATCGGGATCTGGTAAATCCACGCTTTTGTTTGATCTTCTGGCGGAATCCGGAAGCGATCAATCAACTCCAATCGGCTGCAAGGCCATCACGGGTTGGGAATCGGTAGGGCAGCTGATTACGGTTGACCAATCACCGGTATCCCGAATGCAGCGCTCCAACATTGCTACGTATACCGATGTTTACACCCATATCAGAAACTGGTACGCCAGCTTGCCGGAAGCGAAGGAGAGTCAATTGACGGCCAAGCACTTTTCCTTTAATACACAAGGCGGGCGCTGCGAGACATGCCAAGGACTTGGCGTTGTGTCGGTGCATATGCACTTCCTTCCGGAGCTGGAGGTACGTTGTCCGGATTGCAAGGGCAAGCGGTTTAAGGAAGAGGTTCTGCGCGTGACCTATAACGGCTACACCATCTCCGACATTTTGGATATGACGATTGAGGAAAGTCTGTCGATTCTGGAGGATCGGCCGAAAATCATGGAATTGACCCGGCTGCTCTGCGATGTCGGGCTTGGGTATTTGAAGTGGGGGCAATCGGTGAGCACCTTATCCGGCGGTGAGGGACAGCGCATTAAATTGGCTAAGGAGCTGAGCAAAAAGACCAAAAACCACACGCTGTATTTGCTGGATGAGCCTTCAACCGGGCTTCACCCCGGAGATGTCCAGCAGCTGCTCGTTCTGTTGAACCGCTTGGTGGACGCGGGGAACACCGTGATTTTGGTTGAACACAATTTGGACCTGATCTGGCATTCGGATTGGCTCATCGATATCGGGCCTGGCGGAGGAGCTGCCGGCGGGTCTGTCGTGGCGACAGGAACGCCTGAGGAAGTAGCGGCTGTGGAAGCCTCGTTCACCGGCCGTTTTATCAAAGAAATCTATATGTGACGGCTGGATGCAAAAAGGGAGGAATTCCATATGGAGCAAACCGTAGAAGAGAAGGGTAAGGTTACAAAAACCACGATTCGGTATTTTATTAAGCTGCTGCGCTCTTCGGGTATTCCGAAGCTAGTGCTGTTTCTGGCCATCGTGCTCAGTTTGGTTGGTGCGGTGACGGGACTGGTCGTCCCGCTCATCACCGGCCAATTAATCGATAATTTTGCTGCAGATTCATTTAATATTCGTACGGTCGGCTTTCTGGCCGTTCTGTTCCTGCTGGAAGCCGTGGCGAGCGGACTTTCCTACTATATGCTTGCCTATGTCGGGAACCAGACGGTGAACAAAATTCGTAAACGGCTCTGGACCAAGGTGCTGGCATTGCCGGTTCCGTTCTTTGACAAGCACCGTTCGGCAGAAACGATGAGCCGGGTGACCAACGATACGAATGAAGTGAAAACCCTGATCACGGATCATTTGATTGCTTTTTGCTCGAATCTATTGACCGTTTTGGGGGCCGTTGCAATCTTGTTTTACTTGGATTGGCGGATGACCCTCATCATCCTGATTGCCGTTCCGGTCGGGTTCGGCATATTAATGCCCATCGGCGGAAAGATGTATAAAATCTCCATCAGCATGTATGGACAGCTGGCCCAGCTGTCCGCCATGCTGACCCAGGTGATCGGCGAGATTCGCCTGGTGAAAGCCTCCAATGCAGAGCGGAGGGAGGAGAAAAGCGGGTATGACGATATGGACAGCCTGTACCGATTCGGCATGAAGGAAGCCAAAATCAACTCGGTCCTGATTCCGTTGATGTCGATGGTCATGGTCGTCCTGTTGGTGGTCATTATCGGATACGGCGGCGTTCGCGTCTCTTCCGGCGCTCTTAGCGCAGGCGAGCTGGTATCGTTTATCCTGCTGCTGTTCCAGATCATGTTTCCTTTCAGCCAGTTTGCTACGTTCTATTCCCAACTCCAGAAGGTGATGGCGGCCACCGAGAGATTGCGGCTGATTCTCGAATATGAGCCGGAGAGCGACAATCGTGCGGTGCGTACTGCACCGGATGGGCATCGGGATGTTGAATTTAAAGAGGTGGCGTTTGCTTATCATGAAGGCGAGACCATTCTGTCCGAGGTATCCTTTTCGATCCCTGCCAAGAAGGTCACCGCTTTGGTAGGACCCAGCGGCAGCGGCAAAACCACGGTGTTCTCCTTGATTGAGCGGTTCTACGCGCCATCCGGCGGGGAGATTTACTTTGGCTCCGAAGCGATCCGCGATTATACTTTGGAGTCGTGGCGGCGTAAGCTCGGGTATGTGTCCCAGGACAGCCCGCTCATGACCGGAACGATCCGGGACAATATCGTCTATGGACGGGAGGAGCCGATCTCCGACGAGGAAATTGCTGAAGCGGCGAGACTGGCCTATGCGGAGGGATTTATCGAGGCACTGCCGCGAGGATATGACACGGAGGTTGGGGAGCGAGGCATCCAGTTATCGGGAGGTCAGCGTCAACGCGTGGCGATTGCAAGGGCTTTGCTGCGGAAGCCGGACATCCTGCTTCTGGATGAAGCGACGGCAAGCCTCGACAGCGACTCCGAGCATGAAGTGCAGAAAGCGCTGAACAATCTGATGGTGGAACGAACGACCGTGGTCATCGCCCACCGGTTATCCACCGTGGTCGAGGCGGATCAGATTATTGTCCTGGAGAAGGGGCACATTACGGGAAGCGGGACGCATGAAGAATTGATTCGAAGCCATCCGTCCTACGTGGAGTGGGCGAAGAAGCAGTTCCAGATCGGGGAATAGGGGCACATGGGGGGATTGAACCGGGGAACAACAGTGATCGGCACAACGTTTCGCATACCTTGTTCAACATGTGTTATTAGGGCAAGAGGTTTTGTTTCGACCAAGGTCGAATAGAAATAATTGGTAGCGTAAACCTTGGCATAGATGAGTAGGGTGGAGAGTAGAGGAGATGAGCAGAGCATGGCGCAAATCAAAATTTATGGCGTCCGGGAGCGGCTGAACCCGGTGAAGGAACAGCTGTCGGAAGTGATACATTCATGCGTGGTAGACGTTTTTCAGCTTCCGGCGGATAAGAAATTCCATCGTTTTTTCCCCATGAGTCGCGAGGATTTCTTCTTTCCTGACGGGAGAACGGATCGTTACACGGTGATCGAGATCAGCATATTTGAATGCCGGACCGTGGAGGCCAAGAAACAGCTGATTCGATTGTTGTTCGAACGGCTCGAGCACTCGCTGCATATCTCTTCCCAGGATGTGGAGATTACGATATTCGAAACGCCGCAGCACAACTGGGGAATCCGGGGGCTTCCCGGCGATGAACTGGCTTTAGGGTATAAGGTGAATATTTAGAGGCTTAGCTAGTGTTAACAATTGCAAACAAGCGCTCGATTACCGCTGGCTCGGGAAGCCTGGTGATCGGCGCTTGTTTTTTGTTCATTCGTGTTTATTTACGGTGGCACTCCCGATTTCGTAAGGCGTGTAAACCCCCTCATACATGAGATGCATCGACATCCCGGCCGCGGCATGGTCCAAATTGTGGCAGTGATCCATCCAAAGCCCCGGGTTGTCGGCTTCAAACGCAGCTTCATACGTCTCGCCGGGCGCTACATTTAGCGTATCCGTCCACCAGGGACTTCCTTCGACAGGTTTTCCATTACGCTTCAAGACGAGAATATGGTGACCATGCAGATGCATCGGATGATCCATGAAGCCCCGATTCACAAACTTCATTTTTACGATATCCCCTTCACGTACCATGAGAGACGGCGTATTCGGAAAGACATAACCGTTGATGGTCTGCACATTGGTCATCATGCCGTTATAGAAGCCCACGCGGTTGTCGAGAACAAGCGTAAAGTTACGGTCATAGACGGTATCAGCGTCAAAAGGAACCGAGGACGGCGTGCCGTATTTGGCCGGATTGAATACCGGGCCCTCCTGGCCAGAAAGCGGCTGATCCCGATCATTGCCGGCAATAACAATCGCCTCGCTCCGTTCGTTGATCGCATCGGCAGTGTGCGCCAGGGATACCGCATGATCCGGCATGGCAAAGGAAATATCGTAGCGTCCGCCGGCAGCCAGCAGCATCTTTTGATTTTGTATCCACTCGGGACCGTTGAGATCCATGCCGTCAATGGATGTTACTTTGAAGGATGCTCCTGACAAATAGAACATTTTAGGCATGTTATGTGCATTGATTAATCTTAACCTCACGGTTTTGCCCGGCTTTACGGTCTGTCGCTGGAGCTTTCCCGTGGCCCCTAAGGTGATCGTTGTTCCATTGCTCGTTCCTTTCGGATGAGCCATCACGGTTATATCGACGTCTTCCAAAACGGTAGCGTCATCCGGTTCGATGACAAGCGTGCCATACAACCCTTTGGCAACCTGCACCGAGGATTGCTGATGGGAATGATACCAGTATGTGCCCGTCTGTTCCGCGATGAACCGGTAGATAAACTGTTCTCCAGGCATGACGGCATTCTGCGTTAATCCTGCCACGCCATCTTCTCCGTTCGGAACATTTAGTCCATGCCAATGGATCGTAACGCCATCCTCTACATCAATATTGACCAGGGTAACTTCGACCAGTTCGCCTTCCTGAATACGGAGTTCCGGACCGGGAACGAGGCCGTTAAAAGCCCATACCTCTTCGGTTTCGCCTGAGGGCATGGTGAGCAGCTTTTTCTGTGCGCTTAATTCGAATGTGCGGTCAGGCGTTGAGGTCTGCGGTCCGCGCAAGCTGGCTACACTGATCGATTCTATATTCTCTGCAGATATGCTTGATGCTTCCGCGTGACTTCCATGATGGCTATGGTTCCCGGGGCTTCCGCTGCTGTCATGACGGCCATGCTCCATCATGCTCATTCGGTCCGGCAGCCGGGACGAGATCAAGCCGGCGGAAACCATTATGGAGGTGATGGCAATGACGAGCAGGCTCTTCCATGAGAATCGGATAAGTCTCTGCTTGTAGGTTACATGGTGATCCATGTTCAATGAATGCTGCAATTCCTTGAGTTGTCTTCTGCGGGTAACCCACGCCATGCCCATCAGAATACCGAATGCAATCCAGACGGTTATAAAACTGCTGAATCGGAGTGGAGATTGCGAGAGAAACAACATGTATAAGCAGGAGCATGCTGCTGCGAAGAACGCTGCCGAAAAAGGCGCCGTAAGGATGCGGTTGTTCAGGTAACCGCTTGAACCGTCGCTTAACTTTTCATGAAGGACTTTTAATTTGCGACTCGTTAATACGGGCAGTGAGAAGATAAAGATGGCGGAAATCGAGAGCACGGAGAGCGGCCACTGGATGAACACCTTGTCTTCGACAAACGCCCAATCGGCACTCCACAGCACCGCACCCGCAGCGAATTTAAGCCCTGTCATGATCATGGCGGGCCACAACCAGAAGCGAAGTTTGTTTAGATGCTTAAGCAGGACTTCCTTCGGTTGCGGAAGGCATGTTTTTTTTGCTCTGTAATCGACGATCCACCATATTAAAACAATTAGAAACGTTAATACGTATTCAAACATGAGCCAGCTTCTCACCATTGTGTACGCCCCTTTACATTGGTTTTGCATTCAGTGTACAGATCAAATGTGTAGAACTGTTGGAGATGATCTTTTCATTCTGTGTAGGATCACTTCTTATGCTGGAAACGGGTTATAATGGTTCTAAAAAGTGAGAGGGTTATTCGCAATGGAGATGACGCTGTTGCTTGTGGAAGACGAAGTGGCGATGCTGGAAACGATAAAGCTTTATTTAGAGGGCGAAGGGTTCCGGGTTCTTGCTGTGACCAATGGTCAAGATGCGCTTGAGTGCGCCCGAAGAGAGCAACCTTCGCTTGTGGTGCTGGATTGGATGCTGCCTGGAAAGAGCGGAATCGAAGTGTGCAAGGATCTGAGGCAATCCAGTGCTTGTGGAATCATCATGGTAACGGCGAAATCAGAGGAAACGGACAAAATTATTGGCCTGGAGCTTGGTGCGGATGACTACATAACCAAACCGTTCAGTTTGCGGGAACTGACTTCCCGCATTCGCTCGGTTCTCAGACGAACGGCTTCAATCCAGCTTGAGGCGTCGCCCTTGCAGCGTGGGGATCTGTTGATATCGGAAACCAAATGCCAGGTTACGCGAAACGGGGAGCTCATCCCGCTGACCCCGACCGAGTTCAAGATCTTGCTGACACTGGCCAACAGGCCGGGGGTTGTGTTCAGTCGATTGCAGCTTATGAAGGCAGCTATGGACGATGATTTCATGAATTATGAACGTACCTTGGACTCTCATGTCAGTAAACTGCGTAAGAAGCTTGAGCCTGATCCTAACCATATGAAATACATTCAAACTGTGTATGGGTTTGGATATCGATTCGGTGAGCCGAGATGACGGTACGCGGCAAAATATTCATGGCGATGGGCGTCCTGGTCATGCTTGTAACGGCCGCGTATATCGGCACAACGCAAGGCTACTTGGGAAGCCTGTTTGCCCGGTATGTTCCCGAGGGAAGCGGGGGTGGCCTGGGAGGGGACCGTCTCGAGGAGTTAAGCAACTATGTGCTTGGCGAAATGAAGATGAAAGCTCTTATGGTGACGTTGTTTGTTGCATGCGCTGTGGTCATTTTGGGTTATTGGCTTTCAGGTCTAATCATTCATCCGCTCCATAAACTGATCGCGGTCATGCGAAAAGTAGCCGATGGAGATTTGACAACGGAAGTGCCGATCAAGCGAAAGGACGAGTATGGTCAGGTTGGGGAGGCGTTCAATTCCATGACGCACCAATTACGAGAGGCCATGGACCTCCGAAAAAGACTTGTCGAAGATATAGCGCATGAATTAAGGACGCCGTTATCCATCGTTCAATCCAAGCTGGAGTTGATTCAGCAGTCCCCAACCAATGTGAAGCCGGAAGTTTTGCTTCCCCTTCACGACGAGGTGCTGCGCCTGGTGCATTTGGTGGATGAGCTTCATCTTCTGAATACGGCGGAAGCGGGGCAGTTAGTCTTACATAAAGAGAAGACCGATCTGAACTTGCTATTGGGCAATCTCATGGAGCTCATAGAGCCGGAGGCGGATGCTTGCGGGGTTACGTTAAAGGGGCCTGAATATCGGGATTCAGCATGGGCCCGGGTCGATCCGAAACGGCTGAAGCAAGTATTACTTAACTTGTTAACCAATGCGCTGCGGCATACGCCGGAAGGGGGCAGCATTTCGGTTCGAATCGATGCTAGGGACCTGTCCGGACAGGTTGCGATTAGCATAACGGACACGGGCACAGGCATACCTGCTGATGCGCTTCCTCATGTATTCGACCGTTTCTACCGGGTGGATAGCGGAAGAGGCAGGTCGACAGGAGGCACCGGTCTGGGGCTTTCGATTGCGAAGCAGATTGCAGCGGCTCACGGTGGCTACATCCAAGTAGAAAGCGAGCTTGGCAAGGGGACGGAATTTACGGTAATCCTTCCCTGGAGCCATGATAGCGGTAAAAATTAACGTGCGAATGTTATCCTTGTAGATATAAAAAGGGGGAATCACTTTGACCTTACAACAATTAAAGTACGCCATCGAAGTAGCCAACCGTGGTTCCATGAATGAGGCGGCCAAACGGTTATTTATTTCCCAGCCCAGTCTGTCCAATGCGATCAAGGATCTGGAGGAAGAGCTTCGCATTACGATATTCGAACGAACCAACAAAGGAATTTCCTTGTCCAAAGAAGGCGCGGAGTTTCTAGGATATGCACGGCAGGTGGTCGAGCAGGCTGAGCTTCTGGAGGGGCGTTATCTGAACGCAAAGCCTTCCCCGCAGCATTTTTCGGTATCCACGCAGCACTACGCCTTTGCGGTCAATGCCTTCGTGAAGCTGGTTCAGGAATACGGGCAGGATGAATACGAATTGGCGCTGAGAGAGACGAAAACCTACGAAATCATCCAGGACGTCAAAACCTTGCGCAGCGAGATCGGCATTCTATACCTGAACGAATTCAATGCCAAGGTGATCAACAAGCTGCTGAAGGATGCAGGGCTTCAGTTTACCAGCTTGTTTACGGCGAGGCCGCATATTTTTATCAGCATCAAAAATCCGCTGGCCAAGCAGTCGATCGTGACCATTGACGAGCTTCAGAATTATCCGTATTTGTCATTCGAGCAAGGGGAATACAATTCATTCCACTTCTCGGAGGAAATCCTCAGCACGTTATCCCATAAAAAAAGCATCCGGGTCAATGATCGCGCGACCCTGTTCAATCTGCTCATCGGGTTGAATGGCTATACCATTTCGACCGGGGTGCTGAGCGCTGACCTGAACGGGAATGAGATTATTCCGGTTCCACTCGCATGCGATGAGACGATTAACGTCGGATGGATCAGTCATAAAAATGCGACTCTGTCCAAGCTTGCGGCAGCTTATGTCGAAGCGCTGCATGAGGCGATATCCACTTGATTTTGATGGGAAAACGGTGAAGGGATTCCCGGAGGATCTCATTATTACGACTCACGTACGCCACTTGCAACTATCATTCGACATGGGCATCATCCGGCGGATGCGGGCGATTTGGAATTCGTAATCAAATAATCGCTCTTCATATATCCCCTGGGAGGTATCGGAAAAGGATTCCGATACCTCCCAGGGGATTTTTATTAGCGGTTGGACATGATCTGGTTTCGAAATTCTCCCGGAGACATGTTGGTGAATTGCCTGAATACCCGGCATAAATAATGGACTTCCATTCCGACCTTTCTCCCGATTTCCTCCAGGGTCAAATCGGTGGTCATCAATAGACCCTTTGTTTTCTCGATCCTGACCTTAATAATATACTGCACAGGTGTCATCTTCATTTTGGATTTGAAGAAGCGGATGAAATAGTTGGGATTATAATGGATAAGTCCCGCCAGTTGCTCTACGCTGACGTTATCGTTGATATGCTCCTCGATATACTGGAATACCGTGTTCAGCTTCTGCATATCGGGCAGCATGGACAGCGAGAGTTGACGATCGGGAACGATGTCAAGATAATGTCGGACAAGCTTCATCAATATTTCGTTCCTTTGCAGCGGGGCTGTCCAAGCGCTGCTCCCATATGCATCGATCAATTCCTTGAATAACTGCTCCATATATGACTCGTCCGGCACATTCAGCACGTGGGGAAGATGAATTAGCTGAAACAAATTCAGCGTGTCCACCTTGGCGGTAAAATGGCACCAGAACTTCCTGTAGGTGTTATCGCCCACGACAGAGATGGAATGAAGCGATCCGGCTGGCATGAGAACGATTTGCCCGGGGGAGGGATGATATTCTTGTTCGTCGATCTTAATCCAGCCCTCCCCTTCCCGTATAAAATATAGGGCGTTATAGGACGGTCTCATATTAAAAAAGCGCCAGTTCTGGGACACTTTATCAACCTTGGCAATGGATAAGCGAAGATTCGCGTTAGCCAGGTAATTTTGAATCAACTTCAGGTGGTTTATATCCATTGGCTGCCCCCTACCGGTGTGTATTTTGGATACATTGATGTGTTTTTTATGCATTTCAAATCCGAGTGGTATTCATTAAGCTAAATGAGAAATCCCATTCAATGACATATCAAGGGGGAGGTAATGACATCAAAGCTTAGGACTGATCTGCCATTCCATCAGGATATCAAAGGAAATCGAGGAGGAATCGTTAAGGAATGAAGATGATGAAACGGATTAAGAATTTCGCAGTAATCGGGTCAGCGGTATTATTAATGACCGCATCCATTGCAGCTGCCGAACCTGCGGAGATCGGTAAACGGACGGTAAAAGATCCTGCAATGGCAAATGCCACCGGACCGACCGAACTTCAATCATCCGCATTGACTGATGCTCCCTGGTCGGCCGGAACGCCGTTGGACGTGCTTAAGAACGATTTCAGCATATTTTATAAGGATTTGCAAGCGATTCCATATTTCGCTGGCGGCGGCGTTGCTGCAGTAGGGGATGCTGCATTCAATATCAATGTGCCCGATTATTATATTCCAGCCATCTCGGCAGCCCGTTATGGCAAAGGGCGCATCGTTGTCGCCGGGAGCAAGGAGTATTTCAATCTGTCCGAGTCGGCGGGTGATGCTGCGGGTAAGCTGGCCCGGAATATTTTATGGTGGCTGACGGACGATGCCTCCACAAATCAAGGCCAAGGCAATGACCGTACGAATCGCTATGAAGATGCATTAGAGCAGCCGGGAAAGAAGATTAGACTGATAACGACCTCCGACGAGCTCACGGTTAATCCGGATTTGCCTATTGAGCTTGTGAAAATCGACAGCTGGGATTCCGTAAACCTGAATTCGCAAAAATATGCGGTAGCCCATGTAGACCAGACGATGAAGGATAAGGATCTCGAAGCGCTGGGTCAATATTTACGGTTAGGGGGCGGCATCATCGTGGCGGATAACCTGAGCGGTATTGAGGGAATAACGCGCGATACTCCCGAGGAAACCGTGCTTCAGGTCGGTAATTTGAGGGGAGCTAGACTCAGCCGCGATTTTGCGATTCAAAAGCTGCTTAATCGGGCAGGGTTGACGTTGATGAACAGAGGCTCTGAGTCAAGTGTCGGCGAATCGGCATTGACCTATGACCAAGCCGACGATCATCATATCAGGGCACGGCTCACGCAAGGTAAGGAAGTGGAAGAGGGGACGCTCACTTACGATCAAATCGTTATCGGTCCGCCGGACACACCAGCGAACAAAAAGCAGGAGCGGCTCTACAATATACTAAACGAGACAATCGAAACGTTAACCAGCGAATCCCCGTTGTATGCTTGGGCAGAATCGGAGGCCGAAAGTCTGTCGCCTGCCGTGTTCCCGATTCAAAAATTCCAGCAGCCCTATACGAATGCGCTGTTTAACTTCCGCTTTAGTCATTTTACCTTGGATCCAGCCAACGAGAAATCTCCTTACGCCGACGCATTTCCGGGAATGGTCGGAGAGGAAGCGACCATCGTCAACGACCGGGAAATCGAGGTCGACTTTGATTTTCCGAATACGATGTACACGCATGCTCTTCCATCAAAAAACTGGATCAGCACCGGATTGTATGCACCCCCAGGTAAAGTCATTACGCTTGAAGTGCCGGAAGGCGTTGAGCATTTAACGGTTCAAATTGGTTCGCATGACGACGATTTGAGGGGATCCGGCAAGTGGGGACGAGTTCCGCTTATCGTAAACCACCTGAAGCTGACACCGGGCATCCATCAAGTGAACAGCCCGTATGGCGGTTTCATCTATCTCATTCCGCTAATGGCGAAGGAGAATTTCCGGGCAACCGTCAAAATCAGCGGTGCGGCGGAAGCCCCGTATTATGTACTCGGCAAGACTACGCTCGAGGAGTGGGAGAGGATTCGCACGGGACCGGTTGCCGTTCCTTTTGCCGAGTTTCAGGGAGAACGCATTATCCTGACGGTTCTCTCGGATTTGATCCGCCAAGTGACCGACCCGGAAGAATTGATGCGGACCTGGGATGAAATCTACGACAGTTATGATAAACTGGTCGGACTTGATCCGGACAGGGCGATGCCTCATACTGCCCATCAATTGAACCGCCGTTACGTCGCTGACGGACAGATATCTTCCGGGGCGATGCATGCGGGATATCCGATCATGATGCCGTTCAGTTATGCGGCCAACCTGCTGGATGTCGATTATATTAAAACAAGTGCTTGGGGCTTCTGGCATGAACTTGGGCACGAATACCAGCAGCGGACATGGACGTGGGGCGATGTCGGGGAAGTCACCGTAAACCTGTTCTCTCTATACACCCAAGAGAAGTACGGCAATACCTCCGAACTGCTGAAAGTCGGAAATGACGGCAAGGATTACTATGATCGGGGGATCGCATTCGTAGAGAACAATGACCCGGCCAAAAAATACGGCCAAATCGGCAATTATGAAAGACTGGTGATGTTCAAGCAGCTTCAGCTTGCTTACGGCTGGGAATTCTATACCCGGATATTCGAGAAATACCGCGAATTATCTCGCGACGAAATTCCACGGTGGATACTTTTGCCGTCATAGCTTCTCAAACGGCGGGGGAGGACCTGACTGAATTTTTCGACAAATGGGCAATAGGTCTGACGGAAGACGGAAATGGAAGGATTGCCTCATTGAATTTGCCTGAGCCGCAAACCGAAATATGGACGTTAAGAGAGTAAACATGAAAAAGCCAGGTTTCCTCCGGTTGAGGAAGGCTGGCTTCTTTATATCTGTTATGCAATATAGCATATTTTTGTACATGATATTGCATACAAGTGACTTTTTGCATACAATGAAATGAGTAAATGATATGTACGTTAAGATACTTCGGATCCACGGGAGGAATTTCATATGTCCAGTCAATCGTTAAGCGCTTTCTTACAGGATAATCTAACAGAACTCAAGCAGCAAGGACTCTATAATACGATCCAGCCTCTTGAAAGTCCGAATGGTCCGCTTATTACCATTCAGGGTCGTGAATTCGTGAATTTATCTTCCAACAACTATCTGGGACTGGCGAATGATGAGCGATTGAAAGAAGCGGCCATCCGGGCTACGACCGATTTCGGAACCGGAAGCGGCGCCGTTCGCTCCATTAACGGAACGCTCATGCTTCATGTTGAGCTTGAGGAAAAGCTTGCGCAGTTCAAGGGAACCGAAGCGGTGCTGACGTATCAGTCCGGTTTCAATTGCAATATGGCGGCGATCTCGGCGGTGATGGGTGCCGGGGATGCGATTTTGTCGGATGAGCTGAACCATGCGTCCATTATTGACGGCTGCCGATTGACCAAGGCGAAGGTTATCCGTTTTAACCATTCGGACATGGACGATTTGCGTTCGAAAGCGCAAGAAGCGAGAGAATCCGGTTTATATAACAAAATTATGGTCATTACCGACGGCGTGTTCTCGATGGACGGCGATATTGCGAAGCTCCCCGAAATCGTGGAGATCGCCGAGACCTATGATCTGATCACTTATGTGGACGATGCGCATGGCTCAGGTGTTCTTGGCGGCGGAGCAGGTACCGTGAAGCATTTCGGATTGTCGGAGCGAGTGGATATCCAGATCGGCACGCTGTCCAAAGCGGTTGGCGTTGTCGGCGGGTATGTTGCCGGATCACGGGATCTGGTCGATTGGCTCAAGGTCCGCAGCCGGCCGTTCCTGTTCTCCACGGCGCTGCCTCCAGGTACCGTAGCCGCTTGCATTACCGCTATCGACATCCTGCAGAACAGCAAAGACCTGCAAATGAAGCTGTGGGAGAACACCCGTTATCTGCAGGAAGGCCTTAAGCATCTTGGCTATTCCGTCGGCCGTACGGAAACGCCGATTACGCCTTGCATTATTGGAGATGAAGCAACCACCCAGAAATTCAGCACCAGATTGTATGAAGAAGGCGTGTATGCCAAATCGATCGTATTCCCTACGGTGCCAAAAGGCACGGGTAGAGTTCGGAACATGCCTACCGCCATGCATACGAAGGAGATGCTGGATCGCGCACTTTCCGCATATGAAACCATCGGACGCGAACTGGGTCTGATCTAAATAAGGGGGCACAAGTGATGAAACGAATTATGGTAACCGGTGCGCTCGGGCAGATTGGTTCGGACCTGGTGGCGAAATTGCGGCAAGTTTACGGCGAAGAAGCTGTTCTCGCAACGGACATTCGCCAAATCCATCATGAGACGGTGCAATCAGGACCGTTCCGAATACTGGATGTAACCGACCCCCAAGCTTTCCATGAAGCAGCTAAAGAACACCGCGCGGATACGATTATCCATCTTGCAGCCCTGTTGTCCGCCAAGGCGGAATCCAATCCCGCACTGGCGTGGAACCTGAACATGGGCGGTTTGTTAAGCGGGCTCGAGACGGCACGGGCATTATCCTGCCAGTTCTTTACGCCGAGCTCTATCGCAGCATTCGGGGCGGACACCCCGAAAAGAGCAACGCCGCAAGATACGCTGCAGCGCCCGTTAACGATGTATGGTGTCAGCAAGGTCTCCGGCGAGCTGTTGTGTGACTACTATTACCATAAATTCGGAGTGGATACCCGCGGATTGCGCTTTCCAGGCCTGATCTCCCACTCCGCCCCTCCGGGCGGGGGAACGACGGATTATGCGGTTGAGATGTATGTAGATGCTATTCGCAGCGGCAGCTATACTTCCTACATTGATAAAGGGACCTACCTTGACATGATGTACATGCCGGATGCGATCTCCGCTATCATTGCATTGATGGAAGCGGATCCGGCTAAGCTGAAGCACCGCAATGCCTTTAATGTTACGGCGATGAGCGTCGACCCTGAGGGGATTGCGGCCAGCATCCGCCGCCATATACCGGATTTCAGCCTCGACTATCACGTGGATCCTGTCCGTCAAGCGATTGCGAACGAATGGCCGGATTCTATCGATGCAACTGCGGCACGCGAAGAATGGGGATTTGATGTACAATATGATTTGAACCATATGACCGATGATATGGTGTCAAAGCTTATGGAGAAGCCGCAAGCGGATCAGAGCAAGATCAGTTAACGGCTTCGTTTCAGAAGGAGGATATGGTTACACTTGGAACCCATTCATAAAAAAGTAGGGAGAAATCTGCAAGCTATCCGCAAATCACGGGGCCTCAGCCTCGATAACGTAGCCGAGTTGACCGGTGTTAGCAAAGCCATGCTGGGACAGATCGAGCGGGGGATTCCAACCCGACGATTTCGGTATTGTGGCGTATCGTCAGCGGCCTCGGCATTTCATTCACCACGCTCATCGAAGAGGCTGAAACCGAAGTGACCGTGGTATCCCCGGAGGACGTGGAGCCTTTTCACGAGGCTGAAGGCGCTTACCGGGTATACCCTTTGTTCTCCTACAACCTGCGCACCAAATTCGAGTCCTATATGGTCATCATGGATCCCGGCTGTGACCATGGTTCAGAAGCGCATAATGATGGCGTGGAGGAATATATTTTTGTGCATCAGGGAGAGCTGGAGCTGTGGCGCGAAGACGAAAGCTATACCGTCCCTGCCGGAAGCTCTGTGCATTTCTCGGCTAATCGGCCTCATCGGTACGTTAACCCTGGGAATAAAACCACGAAATTTTACACGATTATATTCTATGCGGATGCCGCAGCCAGAGGATGATCTTGATAAACAGCTGCACTTATTGATTACCGACAACCCAATATTAAAAAAAGTTAGTGCCGCCCGGAAAAAATACAGTCCGATCTTAAATATCGACTGTATGGTGTTCCGGGCGGCTGTTTTATATTTAGGACGCAGGGAAAAAGGAAATTGGAGGGAGGGGGAGGTGAAACGGAAGCAGTTCGTTTCTCGTTGCTATTACGAAATCATCGGCAAAGGAGTTGAGCGGTTGATGGGTTTCCACACCAAAAAGTGGTTGAAGCTGTTATTGGCGGTTGCTTGCACGCTTGCAGCCGTTCCGCCGTCAGGGAAGACACTGATGGCGGCGGATGGAATGACGGAGCAGGCCGACGTTCATGCATTAGGCACGAATACCGCAGCGAGCCTGGCAACCCAGCATGATCTTGATGTAATTTATAAGGATTTGTCCGGTTATCCGACGGTATCGGCCACCTATAACGGCGGTGTCGCGGCCATCGGAGACCAAGCCTTCGTCCTGGCGGTCAACCCCGACACGACGCCGATTCTTGCAGCGGCTCGCTACGGAAAAGGCAAAGTCGTTGTTGCAGGCGATGACTCCTATTTCAAATTCACCTCCGACATTACCGATGAGCGGAAGACGGTGGCACGCAACATCCTCCTGTGGTTAACGGAGGATTCCGAGACGTTGACCTATCAGGAGGCATTGGAAGGCAAGGGGCGATTGCCCATGTTGTCGGCAACGTGGAAGAATTATGCCATCGAAACCGATGTGCCGATCGATCTGGTCCGGTTGGAGCAATTCACGCCTGAGCATTTGGATCCGTCCCGCTACCCCGTAGCTTATGTTGACGGGACGCTGAAGGATAGCGAGGTCGATGCCGTCGAGCATTACGTCGCGCAAGGAGGTCATGTCGTTGTCCCCTTAAAAGGATGGGTGATGGAGCAATATCCGCATGTCTTCCTCGGGAACGAATATCAGGGCCGTTCGGGCAGGCTCAGTGAAGATTTCCCGGTGCAGCGCCTATTGAACCGGATGGGTCTTGGTCTGATGAACAATACGGCGTCGACTCGAACGGAAACCTTGCCCACATTGACACCGGAGCAATCGGCCAATTACCATTCGCTAAAGCTGCTGGAGCAGGCCGAGGCGATTGAGGCTGGAACGCTGTCACCGGATCAGGTGAACGTCGGACGGCCTGGCGCCGGCGCTGACAAGAAGCTGCAAGTCATCGCTTCGGTGACCGGCGGAACCGTCAGCAGCATCTCCCCGCAAAGCCCGCTATATGCTGTGATCGAGCAGGATGCCAGCGATTTGGAGTCCCAGCTTACGTTTCCGCTCGACCGTTCCAAAGCGCCCTATACCAGCGCATTGTTAGCTTTTCAATTGGGACGGATCGGCAATGACCTGACGGCCCCCAAATCCCCTTATGCCGATCAATTTCCCGGGACCGTACCGGGGGACGCGCCGCGAGTGTCGGGACAATCCGTTCACGTGAATTTTGATTATTCAACCTTTGACTATTTACGCCAAGGGACGGTTCCGAAGAATTGGATCAGCACGGGGTTATACGCACCGGCCGGAGAATGGGTAACGATTCATGTTCCTGAAGGTACCCAGAATTTAGATGTGCAGGTAGGGGCTCACACGGATAATTTGACAAGTAAAACGGAATGGGAACGACCTCCGGTCATCACACAGCGGAAGCCGCTCCTTCCGGGCGAGAACCGGATCCGCAGCCCTTATGGCGGCCTGATTTACCTGATTCCGACCAAGCCGCAGCCGGGCGTTGCGAAGGATATTGAAATCAGCGGCGGAGTTCGCGCTCCGTATTATATCCTTGGCGAGACCTCTTCGGCTGAATGGGAAGACACGATTCGGCATCATCCCGCTCCATGGGCAGAGCTTCAGGGACGCAGAGTGATCTTGACGCTTCCGTCCGAGTATATCAGGCAGCTTGAAGATCCGCAGCAATTAGTGGAGAAGTGGGATGCAATCGTGGACTACACAGAGGAAGTCGCGGGGCTTTCCCCGGATCAACCGCTGCCGCACAAAAGTATAGACCTTCCGTTCCGTTACGTTGCGGATCGCCAAATTAGTGCGGGTTATATGCATGCCGGCTATCCGATCATGTTCCACATCGATCCTTCGGCGGGCCACGCCGTGGACATATCCCGAGTTACTCAGGGAGGATGGGGCTTCTGGCACGAGACCGGTCACGAATATCAGCAAGGAGCCTGGAACTGGAACGTAACGGGTGAAATTACGGTAAATATTTACTCCTTATATGTCCAAGAGAAATTCGGCAACAGCAGCAACTTATTGATTCGCAATGCCGATGGGAAAGATTTCTATGACTTAGCGTTTGAATATATCGAAAGCGATCTTCCGGGCAAGTCGTTCGGCACCTCGGGCCAGCTCGATCTTTTCGGCTATCTCGTAATGTTCCGCCAGCTTTCCCTGGCTTACGGATGGGACTTTTATGCTGAGCTTCATCAGGCGTACCGGGAGCTGCCGGCATCCCAGCTGCCAGCGACAAACCAAGAAGAGATCGACACGTTTGTTATCATGGCCTCGAAAACCGCAGGCGAAAACCTGACGGAGTTCTTCGATAAATGGGCGCTTCCGTATTCTAAGTCTGAGGTTCAATCCCGTATCGCCGCCTTGAACTTACCCTTACCTAAGCAGGAGCTTTGGCGCTTAAGGGAGACCCACTCGTTAAATGCTCCTCCCGAGATCAAGGTCGATCAGGATTCCGAGTGGAGCCGCGAATCAGTGAAGGTCACCATCACGATGACACCGGAAGCTGAAGCGGCAGGCATGCGGAACCAGTACAAAATGGACTCCAATGGCAAATGGACCGATTACACGGCTCCCATAATTGTAGAAACAGAAGGTCAGACAACGATATACGCTCGGGCAGCTGCCCTGTCCGGAGTGACAAGTAATGAAGCGATTAAGACGGTGAAGATCGACCGGAGCGGACCGGAAATCACGACAAACGTGACCCAGTCCGTATACCAAACCGAGCGTTTCACCATGTCACCTCACATCACGGACGCATTAAGCGGCGTATCCGCCGTCATCGTGGAACTGGATGACAAGGAAGCTGCGGAAACGCTGGTTATAGAGCCGTTAACGCTGACTGCCGGTCCGCACATCCTTCGCATAACGGCAGAAGATGCAGCCGGGAATATCACGGTTCGCGAATACCCATTCGAGGTTGCTGTCGATCTGGAACAGCTCGACGATATCGTAAGAGCAGGGGAAGAGAAAGGCTGGATCGATAATCACGGCATCACGCAAAGCTTATTGGCCAAAATTGCGAATCTCCAGCAGCATTCGCCTGGAAGCGTAGCAGCTGAGGATGCAATCACTTCGCTGGAGAATGCCATTAAGGCGCAGCAGGGCAAGCATCTCGATTTCGGCTTCGCGGAGCTGCTTCTTGGAGACATAGACTACATCCGAAGCCGCAGCTCGGCTTCCTAGCAGCTTACTTAATGAAAAGGGCGGCCGTTTCGGCCGCCCTTCATTTCTGTAATGGCCATCCATCATGAAATAAATCAGTCCAAGATTAAATATAGACAATGTACTGCCTTAAAAATATATTGCACAATTAGAAAACACGGCGGTGTTCAATCGACAAAATGTTCAGTAAGGTGGTGCTTAACAAACCAGAAATTCGCACAACAAACAAAGGAAAAGGGAGGCAAATGATAATGAAGGTCAACAGGTTTAAAGTATTCTGGATTGTTTTGCTCGCTGTCACCATGGCCATAACGGCGGCAGGTTGCGGCGGCCCTGCCAAGGAACAACCGGAGGTAGCGTCGGACCCGGAAGCCCCTCCGGTTCTATCGGAACTGACGTATTGGGTGCAAATCGTTAGCCAGGTGTCCGCTACGATGAAGAGTTACAACGAAATCGAGGCTTATAAGGAGCTGGAGAGGATCACCGGGGTGAAAGTGGATTTTCAGCATCCTCCGCAGGGCCAGCAGGCGACGGAGCAGTTCAATCTGATGATGACCTCGGATAAACTCCCGGACGTGATCGAATATTCATGGGCCGGCTATCCGGGAGGACCGGAGAAGGCGATCAAGGACGGTAAAATCATCAAACTCAATGATTTGATCGACCAATATGCCCCGAACTTTAAAAAGGTGCTCGAGGAGCATCCGGAGTGGAAGAAGGAAATTATGACCGATGACGGCAGCATCTATGTGTTCCCGTTCCTCCGCACCGACGACAAGCTTAAGGTATTTCTCGGACCGACGATCCGGCAGGATTGGCTCGATAAGCTGGGGCTTTCGATGCCGACCACGGTTGATGAATGGTACAACGTATTGAAGGCTTTTAAGGAGCAAGATCCGAACGGCAATGGCAAGGCGGATGAGATTCCCCTGTATCTGACGAAAGGAGATGTCGATACAACGACCGCTTTTCTCGGGGCATGGGGCATTAATGCCGGATTTTATCAAGAGGAGGGTCAGGTTAAATACGGCCCGACGGATCCGAGGTTCAAAGAGTTCTTGACGCTCATGAACCAGTGGTACAAGGAAGGCTTGCTTGATCAAGACTTTGCGACGACCGATGAGAAAATGCTGGAGGCCAAAATTACGGGCGGGCAGATCGGATCAGCGATTCTATACACCGGCAGCGGGATCGGCAAGTATGGAACGCTCATGAAGGATAAAGATCCGAACTTCAGGTTGGTGGCAGCCCCCTACCCTGTCATGAACCAAGGCGACATGCAGATTTGGGGATATAAAGACTATGCATTTAACGGAATAGGGGCAGCAGTTACTACCAGCAACAAAAATCCGATTGAAACGGTGAAGTGGCTGGATTACGGCTATTCCGAGGAAGGCACCCTGTTGTTTAACTTCGGAAAAGAGGGCGTCAGCTACTCGATGGAGGACGGCAAGCCGATGTTTAAGCCCGATGTATTGAAGGACCCTTCGGGACTGCCGGTGATCCAGTCCATGTCCAAGCATAACCGCGCAACCTTCAGCGGGCCGTTCATGCTTGATATTCGGTTCGATCAACAATATACGACCGAGCCGGATCAGCTGGAGTCCAAGATCATCTGGGCAGAGCCGACCATGGAGAAGAAAATGCCGCGCACAACGCCGACCCAATCCGAGAGCAGCCGCTACGCTTCCATCATGACGGATATCAACACGTACAAGGACGAGATGTACTTGAAGTTCGTCATGGGCGCCGAGCCGTTGGATCAGTTTGACAAGTATGTGAAAACCATTGAATCCATGGGTCTTGCCGAAGCTCTGGAAATACAGCAGAAAGCCTTGGAGCGTTACGGTAAGCGGTAAACGGTAAACGGAAACGTCCTGAAGCGGCGGAAACATGCAGGCTCCGCCGCTCTTGGCGCCATATAAATTGATTTGGAGGGAGGGATTCGATTGTCAGCAACCCAGGAGTATCCCTTCGAGCATCGCAAAGGGAAATGGACAACGATTGCGAACGATTTGAAACGGAACAAATACGTCTACATACTGGCGCTTCCCGTCATTCTATACTATGCCGTCTTCCACTATGGACCGATGTACGGTCTGTTGATGGCTTTCAAAGATTTCAGCATTGCCGATGGTATTTGGGGAAGCGAGTGGATCGGATTTGAGCATTTCCGTAATTTTTTTAACAGCTATTATTTCGAACGCCTTCTGCGCAATACCGTTCTGATCAATATCTATGAGCTCATCTTCGCGTTTCCGGCACCGATTATCCTTGCCCTGCTGCTGAACGAAATCCGCAGCCGGC
Source organism: Paenibacillus sp. JZ16 (assembly GCF_015326965.1). Lineage (NCBI taxonomy): Bacteria > Bacillati > Bacillota > Bacilli > Caryophanales > Paenibacillaceae > Paenibacillus > Paenibacillus sp. JZ16. Next base: position 2,419,533 of record NZ_CP017659.1, on the reverse strand, counting down.
TGTTTAAGCGTACGGTTCAGACGATATCGTATTTGCCGCATTTCGTATCCATCGTCGTGGTAACCGGGATCATGTTCGATTTTCTCGCAAGAGATGGCTTGGTGAATCAGATTCTGGGCTTTTTCGGCATCGAATCGATTCCGTTCATGAGCGAGGCCAGCTGGTTCCGTACGATATATGTCGGCTCCGGCATTTGGCAAGGCGTAGGCTGGGGTTCGATCATTTATCTTGCCGCCATCGCCACCATTGACCCGACCCTGTACGAGGCGGCCAAGATGGACGGCGCAGGCCGCTGGAAACAGATGCTGCACATCACGCTGCCGGGCATGCTGCCGACGATCATCATCATTTTTATTCTCAATATGGGCTCCATGCTTAGCGTTGGCAGCGAAAAAGTATTGCTGATGTACAGCCCGCTTACTTATGAAACGGCAGACGTGATCTCGACCTTTGTCTACAGGAGAGGGGTTCTGGAGACGGATTACGGCTTCACGACCGCCGTTGGATTATTCAATGCGGTAGTCAGCTTTATCCTGCTTGTACTCGCGAACTCCATCAGCAAGCGGGTCAGCGAACATAAACTGTGGTAGAGAGGGAGGTCGTCCATGGCTAACAAACGATCCGCAGGCGAGATAACCTTCGTCTGTCTGAATGCATTGATCCTGACGGGCCTCTGCTTCGTCACCTTATATCCGTTCGTGTATGTTGCCTTCGCTTCGTTCAGCGATCCCGCTTCATTGGCCCAGCACCGGGGGCTGCTGTTCGCGCCGCTTGATATTAACTTCGAAGCCTATAAGGCGGTGTTTAACAACCCGATGATTACGACGGGATATCGGAACACGCTGATCTACGTCGTGGCAGGAACGGCCATCAATCTGGTGGCCACGGCGATCGGCGCATATGTGCTGTCCCGCAGAAATTTGTACTTCAAAAATGTCCTGATGATGCTGATCGTCATCACCATGTTTTTCGGCGGCGGGCTGATTCCGACTTATCTGCTGATCAATAACCTGGGAATGCTGAACACGATCTGGGCGATGCTGATCCCCGGGATGATCGGGACGTTCAATATGATCATTATGCGGACCGCCTTTCAGTCCGTTCCGATAAGTCTTGAGGAATCGGCGAAAATCGACGGGGCGAACGACCTGATCATTCTGTTCCGGATCATTATTCCGCTGTCCATGCCCGTTATCGCCGTCATGATTCTGTGGTATGCCGTGGGACACTGGAATTCATATTTCGGGGCGCTCATCTATCTGAGGGATCGGGAGCTATTTCCGCTCCAGCTCGTGCTCCGGGAAATTCTCATAACCAATACGACCGACAACATGATGACGGAGGCCTCGGGAGACCGGATGGCGATCGCGGACACCATTAAATATGCAACGATTATCGTTTCCACATTGCCGATACTGCTTCTGTATCCATTTTTGCAAAAATATTTCGTCAAAGGCGTTTTGATCGGCGCCATTAAGGAATAGGAGGAGAACGATGGCTGACTCATTAGATATCGTAACGCAAAGCAAGAGCCGGATGCAGTGGTGGAAGGATGCCAAATTCGGCATGTTCATCCACTGGGGGGTATATTCGCTGCTCGGCAAAGGGGAGTGGGTCATGTATGCCAACAAAATTCCGGTAAAGAAATATGAAAAACTCGCCAAGGAATTTAATCCGACGCAGTTTGATGCCAAGGCTTGGGTCAATTGCGCCAAAAGGGCAGGCATGAAATATATCGTCATCACAGCCAAACATCACGATGGCTTCGCCATGTATCATTCACGGACGGACCCGTTCAATATCGTGGATGCTTCTCCATTCGGCCGGGATCCGTTGAAGGAATTATCCGAGGCTTGCAGGGAGGAAGGAATCCGGCTCTGCTTCTACTATTCCCATGTCATAGATTGGCATCACCCGCATGCGCTTCACGATACGTTTAACAATCTATGGGACTACGAGCTGGAGAAGAAGGCGTTCTTTCGTTACTGGAACCATAAAGCGAAGGGACAAGTACGTGAGCTGCTGACGGAATATGGTCCGGTCGGGCTGCTCTGGTTCGATACATCCGGGGGATTGTCGAAGAAGGAGAGCGAAGCGATGGTAAACATGATCCGCGAGCTTCAGCCCGATTGCCTGATTAACAGCAGGGTAAGCCATTGGCCTGATTTCGGTGACTACCAATCCAAGGGTGACAACGAAATCCCGATGCAAGGCGAGGAAACGCGGGAATGGGAGACGCCGATGACCCTAAATCAATCGTGGGGGTACAGCACCAAGGATCAAGTGTGGAAATCCACGGATGCTCTGATCCGAAAATTGGTGCATATCGTAAGCAAGGGAGGGAACCTGCTGCTCAATGTCGGCCCTACGGAAACAGGCATCATTCCGGAAAAATCCGCTCTACGCCTGGAGGAAGTCGGTGAATGGCTTGCGCGAAATGGAGAGGCGGTCTACGGCACAAGCGCAAGCCCGTTCCCTTATGAGCTGGAATGGGGAGCGGTTACGGTAAAAGGGAATACGCTCTTCCTACATGTGTACAATCGCTATTGGCCTGCGGAAGAATTGGTATTGAACGGTGTAAGAAATACGGTTAAAAAAGCTTATCTGCTCACGGACTCCAGCACATGTCTTCCTGTGGACCAGAGCTATCGGCCGGAAACGGACCATCACGAGATGCGGATCCGCTTGCCTGAACTTCCGCCAGAAGACCATGTGTCGGTTATTGCATTGGAACTCGAGGGCAGGATCGATGTAGATCAGGGTTTTATCCAACAGGCGAACGGCGCTGTTAAGTTGGATCTTGTACTGTCGGAAATAACGACAGGCAACGGGATGAACGAGGCGGGGTGGACCTTCAAGGCAGCGTCGTCCGGCATATATGAAGTCAACCTAGTCAATTTCAAAAAATCCGAAGCCGTTTGGGAACAGGAATATGATCATGAAGTCACTGTACGGGCAGCTGGACAGACGATTGCGTGTATTCCCCGAGAGGATAAGGTCGTCAGCGACTCCATTTCTTGTCAGCATCCGTACACCGAGATTCATTCATCGATCGGGCGGATCGTAATAGAGACTCCGGGCACGTATGCGTTGACCTTATCGAGCAAGCTTGCGAAGCCGAAACCTTTTGGACCGGAAATTTGGCAGGCGGCTGCCGTGAAGCTTCGTTCCGTGCGATTAGTTCAGGTGCTTTAAATACCCCGCTGTACCCAAAATGTAAACATTCCTTATAACGGTGCGCTTCTCTCTTGGGTGACCGAATTGATTAAAGGGTTTGCTAGTCCGTTCGGCGAAGGATTCAAGAAATAGGTTTCCATACATTTTCTTGGAGGAATGCGACATGATCTCGATACCCGGCCTTCTTCCCGGCAAGCGAAAGAGCAGCCGGGGACGCGTCTTGAAAACCATGATCGTTTCGTATATGTTCATCCTTTTGTTGCCTATGACCGTGGGGCTTTTTCTATATGGACGGGTGGAAAACGTGATGGAAAACAATGCGGAACGATCAAATTCGGCGATGTTGGAGCAGCTGCGGCTTTCCGTGGACAGCAAGCTTAAAGAAGTGGATATTTTGGCTAAGCAAATCATGTTTAACTCTAAACTAACTTATTTGCTGAATCTTGATCGGCATGATCAAGGAGGGGCGTACCGCCAGGTAGAATTCGTTCGCGATTACTTAAATCGCTATCAATCTTTTGTAAGCGGATTCGTGAGAGACTACTATGTTCATCTGCAGGCCGGAGACGTCATCCTGAAGCCTGGATTGCGGACGGATGCCAGAACCTTTTACGAGAAGTATTACCGGTTTGAGCATATGGACTTTGAAACATGGAAGCGGACGATGCTTGACAGCTACCACAACAAGGCATTCCTGCCCTCCGATGTGCTGCTGCAGAACCCGAACCAAGGAAATGGCAACCCGGCGGATGTGATTACCTATGCGCAATCCCTTCCGCTTCATGACGTGTCCAATATCCGCGGAACGCTGGTTATTATGATCGATGGACAGCAGCTTCAAGAGATGTTCCGCCAAATCGAGTCCGCCAACGACAGCGAGATTTATATCCTCGATAAGGACCGGGGCGTGATTGCAAGCTCATCGGACTCGGGGCTGTCCGCGCAGGTGACGGAAAGACTAGCCGGTCCGTCGGGATTGTTCAAGACAGCATTAAATGGCACGGACAGCATGGTAACCTTTACGGAATCCAAGGAGGCCGGCTGGCAATATGTGTCCGTCATGCCGATGGGCAGTGTCATGGAGCGAGTAGCACAACTGAAGAGAATGGCGCTGACGGTGTTTGTCGTATCGCTTATCGCAGGAGCGGCTATTGCTTGTTGGTTTGCATACCGACAATACAGCCCCGTCAAACGGGTAGTGGATGCCATTCTTCAAGGAAAGCCGATTCAGGATAAGCCGGCCGCGAACGAATATGACTTCATATTGCAAACGATCGAAGGCTCGCTCGTTGAGCAGCGGCATCTGAGGGAGCGACTGTTCAGGCAGACGCCCGTCATCCGCGCTGATTTTCTGTCAAGGCTCATTCGGGGATACATCGATCCGGATCATGCGGGGGATCAAGGGGGTCCGACATTAGCGACCATGGGCATCCGCTTCGAGTCCGACAAGTTTGCCGTAATCATTGTTCAAGCCGTGGATATTACAAGGCTGTCGCCGGAGCCATCCGAGCAAGGTTGGACGCAAATTCGGTTTATTATCTCGAATATCGGCACGGAAATCGCAAATTCGGATCACCAGGGATTCGCCGTCGATATGGAACGCGACCGGGTAGCGATCCTGGTTAATTTTCATCCGGTTGAGGAGGCGGAAGCCGAGCTCTTTCTTCATGAGATTGCAGAGCGATTGCTCCGGGTACTGGAGGACCGTTTCCATATTTCCGTGACGATTGCCGTCAGCAGCGTACACACAGGAAACGGAACGATCGGCAGCGCTTATCTCGAAGCCATGGCCGCCCTGGATTACCGTATGTTCAGCGGAAGAAATTCGATCATTCACTTCGGGCATGTGCGCGACATCAAGCATCATTATTACTATCCGATCGAATTCGAGACGCAGCTTGTCAACCATGTGAGAGGCGGCGATACGGAAAATGTCGCTAAGCTGCTGGACAATATTTATACGATGAATTTTAAATCGGCGGGGATGACCCCGGAACTGGGAAGATGCTTGTTCTTCAATATCATCAGCACCTTTCTGAAAATACTGAACTTGACGAACACGGATCATGAAAGCCTGCTGGGCCCGAGCTTTGATCCCGTAAAGCACATATTCGGTTGTTCCACAAGTGATGAAATGCAAGCCGAGACCAAGCGGTTATATGACAAACTGACCTGTCTCTTTCATACGGAGCATAGCGATCACAGCATCCAGCTGCAGCAGGATATGATGGCATTCATCGACAGGAATTTAACCGATTATAATTTAGGACTTGGCATGATTGCCGATCATTTCGGCATGACGCCGCAGTATATCTCGAGTTTCTTCAAAAAGATGAATCGATGCAATATCACCGACTATATTACACGCGCGAGGATTGAGAAGGCGAAGACATTGATGGAGCAATCGGAACTGACCAATGCGCAGCTGGCCCAACTGGTCGGCTATACCAATGATGTTGTGTTCATCCGGGCATTCAAGAAATTGGAGGGGGTCACCCCTGGCAAATATCGGGTGAGCGCAAGCGGGCAGTAACGCTTAAACGAGGAGAGGAGTGGCCAATTAGCCATGGAAGCGATCCGGGAACCTTTAAAATACGGCGAGGCAACGATATGGACGCGGCAAAGGACCGAAGCCGCCATCGAATTCGTGCTGGATAAGATCGATGAGAATTTAGACACATTTTCGGACCATTTTCCATCTCCTGCAAGCCGCAATCATATTTATGAGCCAATCAGCAATACGGAATGGACCTCGTCCTTCTGGACCGGAATGCTGTGGCTTGCTTATGAGGTCACGGGGAAAACGAAGTACCGGTCGATAGCGGAGCTTCAGCTCCACAGCTATAAGGAGCGCGTGGAGCAGCGCATCGCCACCGAGACGCATGATCTGGGATTTTTGTATTCCCTGTCCTGCGTTGCCGCTTATAAGCTGACCGGGAATGAAGAAGCGAGACGGATTGCCTTGGCCGCAGCAGACCTGCTGATGGAGCGGTATTTCGAGAAAGCCGGGATCATTCAGGCTTGGGGCAAGCTAGACAGGCCGTCACAGCGCGGCCGAATGATCATCGACTGCTGCATGAATTTGCCTTTGCTCTATTGGGCGACGGAGGAAACCCGCAAACCGGAGTATCGGCGCGCCGCCATAAGCCATGCACAGCAATCCGCTCGCTATTTGATTCGCGAGGATTCCTCAACATACCACACGTATTATATGGATGTTGAGAGTGGAGAACCAAGGTTTGGGCAAACGTCCCAAGGATATGCGGATCATTCGTGCTGGTCCCGCGGTCAGGCCTGGGCTATTTACGGTATGCCGCTCAGCTATGCCTACACGAAGGAAGAAACACGGCTGCATGATGCCGAGCGAGTCACGAATTACTATTTGAATCGGCTGCCTGAGGATGATGTGTGCTATTGGGATTTGATATTCACCGAAGGGCGGGAAGAGAGGGACAGCTCGGCAGCCGCCATATCGGTATGCGGAATGCTGGAGCTGGCCAAGCATGTACCGCTCTCGCACCCGCAGCGCCGTACATACGAGAACGCGGCACTGCGCATCCTGGCGTCTTTAAGCGATGGATATACGACGGCAACGCTCCCTGAATCCAACGGCATTCTGCAGCATGCGGTCTACGGAAAGCCGCTTGGCAACGGCATCGACGAATGCTGCATTTGGGGGACTATTTCTATTTCGAGGCGTTGGTGAGGGTCTTTAAAGATTGGGATATGTACTGGTGAATGACGTGAGGCCATATTCAAAAGACAGTTACACAGGCAGAACGAATTGCAGACGATTTTTTGCGAGATGCTGCTCAGATTTGTAAAAATAAAAACGAGAAAAAAGCACCCGATTCCTTCAGGTGCTTTTTGGCGTGCCACCGCTTCGATGACGGTTTCTATCCAAACTTATAACAGCAGCTTTTCGGCATGGATTATTCCAGGCTTTTGCTCAATTTGACAATCTGGTCCCAGCCCTCGTCGATGCTGATTTTACCGAACATGATCGACTGCGTGATGTTGTCGTATTCCTTCGTGAAGTTGGCCCAGCCGCCCTTATTCCCGGGGCCGGGGTCAAACGCGACGCCGTCCTTGGACACCTCGTTGATTAGTCCCAGGGAGCTTTTATCGACGTCCGTAAATTTGGGCTGGAGGGCATCGGCTACGGTTTTGTTGACAGGAATCCCCCGCGAAGTGCCCAAAATTTCTCCGGCTTCCTCGCTGTTGACAAACCAGTCGATGAACTTCTTTGCTTCCTCTTTATATTGGCTGTTGGGGCTGACGCTCCAGTACATGGACGCTTTCAGCCAGCCGCCCGCCTGCGTTCCCCTTGGCTGGGTCGTTAACGCCATCACGCCGGGCTTTAACGCATCCGTTCCGCCGAATTCCGCAGCATGCGCACCCCGCAGCAGAATCTTTTCCTGGATAAGCAGGTCCATTTGTGCGTCCTGTGCTTTATCCGATACGGTTACGTCAGGAGGTGTCACGAGGTTGTCCTTGCGCAGCTCCGCCCACTTGTTCATCCAATCCTTCCAGGTAGCCTCGTCATAATGGAATTTTCCGTCCTTGCTCATGGAGAATCCTTTGCCCATGCTCAGCTGATACGACATGTAGAACGCGCTGTCCGCGGTGAGATCCCGCGTGAGGTACTGGTCCTTGGCCAGCTTCGGCTTCAGGTCACGCGCCATGGCGAAAAATTCGTCCCATGTCTTCGGCGGCTGAACGCCGAGGCTGTCCATCATCGTCTTGTTGTACACCATGCCCCAGGCGTTGTTGCCGAGCGGCATCGCGTACAGTTTGCCTTGGTAGGTGCCTGTCTCGAGCAGCGCCTTATCGATATGGTCCGCCGGAATGGAGGAGAGATCCTCCAGCCGTCCGCTGGACGCCCAATCGTTGAACCAGGCGGCATCCATTTGGAAAATATCCGGCGTGTTTTTTCCGGCAGACTGGGTCGACAGCTTGTCTTGATACCCGTCGAAAGACTGATACTCCGGTTCGAACGTGATGCCCGGGTTCTTTTCAGAGTACAAATCAAGCGCTTTCAAAGTTGCGTCATGCCGTGCCTGCGAGCCCCACCACATGATTCGGAGCGTGATGGATTTGCCGTCTCCCGACTCCGCGGATCCGGCTTCTTCCTTCTTGATCCCGCTGCAAGCGGAGAGAACCAGGGACAGTGACAGCACGGCCGCAGCGCCGGCGGCGAGACGGTGCCATGAATTTCTCATTGGATGAACCTCCTTAAGTAACTGATCTTCTTCTTCCTTTAACGTACCAAGTCCAGGGTCCTTCTCGTAGGGGACAAAACAACAAATCGTTTCAGTATTTTACGATTATCGAAAAAGGGGCGAGATGCACAGGCGCCAAGAATAAAGCGGACCGGCGGTTTAGGCTTTGTGGAACTCGGTTGGACTGCGCCCGGTATGCTTTTTGAACAGGGTGGTGAAGTACGGAACATTCCGGTAACCGACCCGCTCGGCGATTTCGGCGATCAGCAGTTTTTTCTCGAGAACCATGCTCTTGGCTCTTTCCATTCGCACCCTAGTCAGATAATCGCCAAAGGTTTCACCTGTAAACTGGCGGAATAAGGTGCTGAGATAGTTTTTGGAGATATACACCTGGTCGGCCACATCCTGAAGATGGATGTTCTCGGCGTAATGCTCATGAATGTATTGGATGATATAATCGACCGTTTCCTTATGCTTGAGGTTTTCATTTGGTGTGTAACGCGAACAGATTCGTTTCACTTTTTCCGCTACCCATGCTTTCCACTGCTGGGCATCTTCTATTTGTCCGAGCTCCTTGGTCAAGTCCGTCACAGGCAGCTCATCGTCGAGCCGGATGCCGGACTCGTACAGGGTAAAGGAGAGGATGGCGAACAGCTGCGTACCGATGGCAGTAAGCTCATCGGGCTGGAGCTGAGCCGCGCCGTCGTCCTTGCGGAAGAAGTCGTCCAGCGCCAGCAGCGCCCTGGGCTCGTCAAAGGTCCGCACGGCGTCGGTCATTTCCTGAAAAAAACGCACAGGGCGCACGTTCCGGGGGGCTGTATGCCGAAAGCCTCCTTCGCTATATACGTAGACACAAGGATGGGCGACATCCGGTTCGTACCGCTCGGCGAGTGCTTGAAACGCTTCTTCGGTGGAGTCGGAGATGGCAACCCAGTTGTCCTTACGAAGACCGGCACCGATATGCAGCTTGACCTTGAGGAATCGATGCACGGACGAAATGATTCGCCCAGCCAGCGCCAGAACTTCCGAGCGGAACGCCTCTGTCGGCCAGGAGAGGGGCTTATACAGCAGCAGTGCCATATGGTGACTGTGCAGCTCCAGGAAATAGCTGCGCAGCCCGTCCTGACCGGCCAGCTCTTCCACCGTATTGCCTACGGCGAAGCGGAATAGGTGCCAGTCCCGGACGGAGATGCCTTCCATGCGTCCCTGGCGCTTGATTTCTAAGGCCAGCATCATGAATTGGGCATTCTTCCAACCGAGCCGCTCCAGCATACGGGAGGGATCCGTCAGCGGGGAGGAGGTCCCTCCGATGAGGATGGATTTGACCCATTCCCTCTCCAGATACGGCTCATACTCCATGAGTTGGCTTTGAAGCTCCCGCTCTCTATTTTCCAGCGCACGGCGCTCCGTTAGCTCGCGGGTGACGCGCTGCAGCACCTCGCGGATCGTGGTCGGTGAGGCCGGCTTGGGCAAATAATCGTCGACCTGAAGCCGCAGCGCCTTACGAGCGTAATCAAAATCCGAGTACCCGCTCAAAATGATGATTTTGCCGGCGTACTGCTGCTTACGGAGCTGTTCGATCATGTCGAGACCGTTCATCACCGGCATATAAATATCCGTGATGACGATGTCGGGTTGGCTTGCTTCAATCAGCCGCAGTCCTTCTTCACCATCCATGGCCTCCCCTACGAGCCGAACTCCGAGCTGCTCCCAGGGAATCAGCCGGGACATGCCGCCGAGCACTTGGCGGTCGTCATCCACGATAGTGATGGTCCACATGGTTTCCTCCCCCTTCCTGATCCTGACCCCACTGCTGATTTAGCCTCGGCCAATAGATCTCCGCTTCGGTGCCCGGCGCATCGGTACGGTTTCGAAGCGAAACGCCAAAGGGCGGACCGAAATAAACCTGGATGCGCTCCGTCACGTTGCGAATGCCATATCCGCCCGTCGGATGGCGTTTGCGCGTTTTCCAGTCTTCAAGCAGTCCGATGCCGTCGTCCCGAATCCTAATCCGGATGCCTCGGTCCTCTTCCGCGCAAATCAGATGGATCCGGCCTTGGCGTTTGCCATGAAAACCGTGCATAACGGCATTTTCCACAAAGGGCTGCAGGGTCAGTTTCGGAATCATCAGCTGTCGCAAATCTTCCGGGCAATCGAAGTGCCATTCCAATCCTTCACCCCACTTGAACTGTTGGATTTTCAGATAGCAATCAACGTGCAGAAGCTCTTCCTGAATCGAAATCATGGATTCGCCGCCCGACAGCCCGATGCGGAACATCTTCCCCATCAGCTCGAGTACGTGGCTGATCTTCTCCTGGCCGGCTTCAAGCGCCATCCAGTTCAGCTGGTCCAGGGTATTGTAGAGAAAATGGGGGTTAATCATCGCTTGAAGCGCCTTGATCTCCGCTTCGCGCTGCGCTTTATAGTGCTGCTCCAGCGACTCATACAGCCTTTCGATCCGCTCTGTGAGCTTGCGGTAGCCGCTGAACAGGCTGCCGAATTCGTTGCGGTATTCCGTCGGCAGCGTCTGCCCGCGTTTCCCGGGATTGAACGCCTGCATTAGCTGAACCAGCTTCCGAATCGGCCGTGTGAAATTTCGGGAAAGGAACAACGTGAAGAACAGGGACAGCAGTATGGCGGCGGCTCCAACCACGGCCATCGTCCACGCGAGGCGGACACTCCCGCTGGTGATTACCTTCCAGGGCGTAAGCTCCACCAGCATCCAGCTGCCCGGGGACGTTCGTGACCACACGGTGAGCATGTCCTTCTCCGGGAGCGAGCCGGCGGCGGCCAGCAGCTGATGCGCATGGCCGGTGTCCCCGCTGACCCGCTCCAGGATGGCGTTGATTTCCCCGGGGGGCGGAGCAATCCGGGTGTGCATGATCATCCGGCCGCCGGAGTCGAGCAGCAGCCGACTGGCCGAGGAGTTGTCTTCCGTCAGAATTTCCTGCAAAAATTTAACCCGAACATTGATGATCAAAATTCCCCGGTTTACGCCATCCAGCGTGGTGATTTTACGGACGAAGCTGATCACCTGCTGCTTTCCCTGCGGCGAACCGACCTCGCGCTGGCCGATCCAGAGAAAATCGGATTTGTCGACGGCCGGATACCAGCTCTCCCCGCTGGCCGAGGCGAGCGGGAGGTATTGAATGTTGGCGTTGGGATCGACCTGAAGCGGATCTTTCATATAAATCTGAAAGGAAAACATGGAGCGCGAGCTGTTCAGCATCGGCGCCAAATAATCCCGGTTCAGCTCGTCCCTGGCTTTCTTGCGTGCATAATAATCTCCTTTCATCGTTACATAGTTGACCAGAGGTGAGTTGATGGACACGGCTAGCGAGGTTTGCTCTACAGCGCTCATCTGGTCGGTAAGCTGCTTGTTGAGCTGCTGCAGCACCGCCTGCTGGTACATGGAGGCGCTGTCCGCCTGCTCATCGGCCGTAAACCGATAGCTGACAATCATCATAATCGTGATGAGAACCGCGATAAAACCGGCAAAGCTGAAGAAAAAAACGTAATCGATACGGAACGTACGAAACGGATTCATGCGTTTTCCCCTCCCCTTAAGAAGCCATGAGGACTCTGCATTCGCGCTGCTGCCTCAATGTCCTTGTTGGCGGAAGCCGGATGCTTGAAATCGTCCAGCTTGGCCGCTGCCTGAAGAAGAGCTGGAAGAACACGGCACAGTATCCGTTTACCGCTCTGAAACCTAACCTTTCAGCCCGGATGTGGCGATCCCTTCCACGAAATGCTTTTGTGCGAGAAAGAAAATGATCACCGGCGGCAGCACGGAGAGCAGGGATACGGCAAGCAGCTGCCCCCACGGAACGGCCGACTGGGAGTCGATGAACATTCTTAGCGCGAGCGGGACAGTATACTTGTCCACGGTATTCAGATAAATCAGCGGCCCAAAATATTCGTCCCAGCCCCAAATAAACGAGAAAATCGTAACCGTGATGAGCGCCGGCAGCGTCAGCGGCATGATGATGCGCAGATAAATGCCGAACCAGGTGCAGCCGTCGATTTTTGCCGACTCATCGAGCTCCCGCGGAATACCGCGGATGAATTGGACAATCAGGAATATAAAGAAGGCTCCGCCCATGGCTGACGGGACGATCAGCGGCAGATAGGTATTGATCCAGTCGAAGGAATGGAACATCGTATACTGCGGGATGAGCGTGACCTGTCCCGGAAGCATCAGGGTCATCAGCAGGATGGAGAACCATAACCCCTTCAGCGGGAAGGTCAGCCTAGCGAAGCCAAAAGCCACCAGGCTGGCTGAAATGACATGAATGATCGTGGTCGCCACATTGAGCTTAAGGCTGTTCATAAAGAAGCGTGTAAATGTATACTTGGGCAGTGCCATCCAGCCTTCCGTATAATTTTGCCACAACCATACTTTGGGGAACAGAGTGGGTAGACTGATTTCCGGTGTTGATTTGAAGGAGGCGCCGATCCACCACAGGACGGGATAAAACATCACAAAACAGAATGCAATCATCAGCACATGGACCAGCCAGTTTTGTTTATTATGAGCACCTGTCATTTGCGACCCTCCGTTTCGGTTTCGTAGAAGACCCAGTATTTGGACGCGATAAAATTAAGCACCGTGACGATGCCGATGATAACGAGCAAGATCCAGGCCAGGGCCGAGGCATAGCCCATCTGAAGGGATCCAAAGGCTTTATTGTACAGGAACAGGGCAAACATTTCGGTTGAATTAACCGGTCCTCCATTCGTGACAACAAAAGCCGATGTGAACATCTGGAATGCGTTGATGATGCCCATGATCAGATTAAACAGGATGACCGGGGACAACATGGGCAGGGTAATCCGGATGAACTTGCGGAGCGGCGAGGCCCCGTCCACGGAGGCGGCCTCATATAATTCACTAGGGATTTGTTTGAGACCGGCAAGGAAAATAATCATCGATGAACCGAACTGCCAGGCCGTCAGCAGCACGAGGGTGCCGAGGGCGGTGGAGGGGGTGCCGATCCAGTTTTTGGGGGCGATCCCGACCAAAATCACGAGCTGATTAATGAAGCCGTTCAGACCGAAAATATTGCGCCACAGCACGGCTACCGCCAAGCTCCCACCGATCAGAGAGGGCAGGTAAATGATCGTCCGGTAGAAGGATATGCCCCGGATGTTCCGGTTCAGCAGCAGGGCTACAGCCAACGCCACCAGCAGTTTCAGCGGCACGGAAGCGATCACGTACAGAAATGTCACCTTCAGCGAATTGAAGAAGAGCCGGTCGTGAGCGATATCCTGGTAGTTCTTGAGTCCGATCCAGCGGGCCGGCTCCAGCAGCGAATACTCGGTGAAGGATAAATAGAAGGACTGGATGATGGGCCACAGCTGCAAAATGAGAAAGCCCAGCAGCCAGGGCGCGATGAACAGGTAGCCGGCTAACGGAGCGTTCCAGCGCCCTTTGAACGTCTTGGCAACCGCTTTCATATTCTTGTCCAGCCTGGCCTTGCCCGCCGGCTGTACCGTTTGTGCATTCATGATTAATCACCTCTCGCCTATTGATAGCTCTCATTGTATCCTGATGAAAATCAGGCCTGTAGGCGAAAGATGTACAAATTCTTTCATTATTGAATGATTACGGAGTAAGTTCAGGAGAAAGCATACCCGATTACAAGGTTGCCTAAGGTCAATCCATCTTGGCAGCCTATTAAAGCAAACGGGCAGTTTAGTGGAATATATTATCCATTTATGGGTGGTGAATTCCATGCTAAACTATTTTTTTTGAATGTTTTACGATAGCAGGACAATTAAATGTTTCAGAAAGGAAGTCCCCTTTGCCCAAGCACATGAAGATCTACGCACTAATGCTTATTATTTTCATATTAATAAACGCTGCGATGTACAGACATTTGGAAAACCAATCATCTGTAAAATACAATGACCTCTATTCACTGTATCAGCAGAAGAACGACTCGGCATTTGTCTATTCAGTAAAGCACGCTTCTGAAACGAATCCGTTTGCCGATACTTTGATGGCGATCAGTGAGTCGAAGGAAAATGAAGATCCTGCTAAGATTCGGCAATTGATCGATAGGGCGAAGATCCAAGCGGAAGAAATCGATGAGTTACTGTTAACAATCATTGAATTTAGCGATACCTTCAGAAACAATGCTGTTCCACAGCTTTTAGTTAATAATGCGGCAATGACAACGGATATGCATCAGGATATGTTTTATCTTGCAACTCAGGCAAGGACATGGCCACCGTTATACCATATAAGCTATTTGTATTGGAAGTCTAATCCTAAAACAATAGACGCCAAGACTAGAGAAACCTTGCGCTCATTGGCGACTGAGCTCCGTGCGTTAAACGAAACGATTACGTCGATTAAGGGTGACGCACATCACATGTTTTTCCAAGATCAAATAGAGTCACACAAAGAGGAGATACTACGGCAGTTGAAACCACACCTTAAAAGAATGAAAAAGATCCAGGATGATTTTACAGGACATAATTCTCTCCAAGAGGACTAAGGAAAAAAACCTTGGCGATGTATGCCAGGGTTTTGTATTAGTTTCTACAATTGTTTGGAGATAATCTTGTTTTTTAGCAGATTGGTTAATATTTCTGTCTACATGCATAAAACCAAATAACATATGGTTAATGACCCCGTCCATGCTATGGAAGTCGTGATGCTTTAGACTTGTTTTTCTTCCGCGCTTTAAAAAAGTGTTGGTAAACTCCGCTCATTCTTCTATGATGAAATTACTTCAAATCGACGATGAGATAAGGAATTATTCGCTCGGGGGGATGCCTATGGGAAGAAAAGCGTGGTTTTACCGTCAGCTTTTATCGTATATGCCGGTCTTCTTTATCGTGATTTCCTTTGTGTTTTTTGTCTTTTTCCAAATGCTCGGGGAACAGTCCCGGCAAGGTGCGATTCAGGCCAATGAGACGATGATTCATCAGGCGATGCGTTCGGTGGACAACTCGTTGAAGGCCATCGATCAGATGCTCGTGCAGGAATTGTTGTTCAACCCCGATATGTCGGGATTTTTCAATCATGAGGATCAGGACAACGTCTATTTGAACATGCAGGCGGTGAAGGCCATGAAGCAGTTCAAGGTGTCCAATCCGCTTGTGGATTCCATGGTGCTCGTGCGGACCCAGGATGAGTTCGTGTTGAGTACTTCGTCCTCGTTCAACTTGCCGGATTATGCGGATTATGACTTTCTCAAGCCTTATTTGGGCCAGGTCAATAGTGAAGCAGAGTGGAGTTCTATGCGGAATTTCCGGGAGTTCAGCTTCAACAGCATGCAGCATGTGGTAACCCTGGTTCGAGATGCACCCTTCGTTACCCATGGGAAAGGCGTTATTGCCGTTAATATCAAGGTGGACGCCATACATAACATGATTCAGGGCATGGTAAATCCCGATGTTAGTTTTATTCATATGAAGGATACGCAGGGGCAGTCCATGCTCTCCGGTACCTCCATGGCAGAGAGTGGTGAGCTTGTCTCTAAGACGATTTCGCCTTATACCGGATGGGTATATGAGGGAGGTCTTACTCAAGGCAGAGTGGTCGGTATCGTCAGCCAGCTGTACAATATCTGGTTTATCGTTGGCTTGCTCATGTGCCTTGCCGGGGTGGTCTGGATCGTATTGGTTACGCGCCGAAACTATAAGCCGATTGAAGCCATCGTGTCCCGGATTCATAATTATTCGCAGTCTAAAACGAGCGCGCTGATCCATAACAGTAAACAGGATGAGTTCGCATTTATCGAATCGGCACTCGAAAGTATGCTGGAACAGGCGAGCAGTTTTCAACAGCAGCATCGAGAGGATTTGCTGCTGCGCAGAGCGTATCTGTTCCAGCAGCTGATGGAGGGACAGTACCCGTCCCATATGGAGCAGTGGAACGAGCAGCGGGATGTCATGGGACTGCCGGACTTGTCCGAATCACAGATCGTCAATGTCATCGAAATCGATAAATATCCATTGTTCTGCGAGCAGTACCCGCAGCAG
Organism: Paenibacillus sp. JZ16; assembly: GCF_015326965.1. Taxonomy (NCBI): domain Bacteria; kingdom Bacillati; phylum Bacillota; class Bacilli; order Caryophanales; family Paenibacillaceae; genus Paenibacillus; species Paenibacillus sp. JZ16. Next base: position 2,403,139 of record NZ_CP017659.1, on the reverse strand, counting down.
GACCAGTATTTGATCAAATTTGCCCTCAAAAGCGTCGTTCAAGAAATTGCAGCCGGGCAGGAAACGAGTGTTTGGACAGAATGGATATCCGCTTCGAAGCTGGGCGTGATGGCGATGGCGGACGACCAGGACGCAGTACAGCATGTAGTCACGCTGCTTGAGCAGACCCGCCAGTGGGTGGAGCAGCATCTGAAGCTGACCATAACCGTTGGTATCGGGGAGAAAACGGAGCGATATACGGATATCCCGGACTCCTATGAGCAGGCACGCACCGCATTGAAATACAAAATGATCCTCGGCGAGAACCGAATCATTCATTACACCCAAGTATCCGGGGAGGAGCGGGGCCATGCCTTTGATTTCTTGAACCTGATCCGTTCGATGGCTCAATCCTTCCGGCTCGGCAACAGGGATTGGCAGGAGAAATACAATGCTCTCATCCATAACATTGGTCAAAACATGCTGGACCGGGACGGCGTGGTGAACCTGGTGGATTACATGGTGTACTCGCTCGGACGTGAAATGTCGTGCATGGCAAAAGAATTTCAGGATTTGTGGCTGACAGAGGGGCAGCCTGCGTTACGGAACGCGCTCCAATCATCCGATACACTGGAGCAGCTGGAACAGGAGTTCGGGGAGGCTTTATCCGCTCTGTACGACAGTATGCTCGCTCTCATGGAGGGCCGGAATCATGCGGACACGATTCAGAAGGTGCGCTTGTTTATGGAGCAGAACTCGAGCAATCCGGATTTGTCTCTCAATTATTTAAGCGAACGCTTCAATATGAACTGGAAGACGCTGAGCAAGCTGTTCCGGGAGGAGACCGGTCAGAAGTTCGTGGATTATTTAATTGAGCTGCGGATGAACCATGCACGGAAGCTGCTCGAGGAGACCTTGCTGCCTGTACAAGATATCGCGACCGAAGTTGGGTATTCCAATGCCATCTCGTTTGGCCGGATGTTTAAAAAGCTGATGGGGATGTCACCGGGGGATTACCGTGAGCAGGCTGCTTATAAGCAGCAGAATTACGGGAACTAACGATCCTTCTGACTGCTTCATGCATAACTGAATCTAGTAGAGAATCTTCTGACTAGGTCATGCATATATAACCAAGCAAAAGAGTCCTGCGGATGAACCGTCCCGCGGGCTTTTTGCTGTAAACGGAGATAGGTTTAGCGACGGAAAAAGGTTTATTCGCCCTTACGGCCTGTCGGCCCTGAAGTTCCCTCTGCTCGCGGAAATACGTTGATTCGGAGAATCTTGTTTATTGATCGGATGGCGTTGTCGGCCCTAGACTTGGGATCAACACAAAGCGAAGGAGGGTGACCCAAGTGGCTCGTATGAGCAGCGCAATCCCAGTACCTGCAGATGCACAGGCGCCAACGAATTTACCACCAAACAAGCCCATGAACCGAACGAGGAAGAAGCTGATGAAGCATTGGCAATTCTATCTGCTCGTGTTCTTCCCGTTAGTCTACATCATCCTCTTCAAATACGTTCCGATGTTCGGCGTCTTGATTGCATTCAAGGAATACAACGTCGTACAGGGGATATTCGGCAGTCCCTGGGTAGGGTTCGATTATTTCAAGCAATTGTTCGACGCTCCGTTCTTCTGGCAGTATGTCCGCAACACGCTCGAGATTTCCCTGTACGGCCTGCTGGTCGGATTCCCGGCCCCCATTCTGTTAGCGCTGGCACTGAATGAAATCCGGAACGGCCGCTTCAAGAAAACCGTCCAGATGGTGACATACGCACCGTACTTCATATCAACGGTGGTCATCGTCTCGATTCTGATCGTGAACCTCTCGCCCAACACGGGGCTGATGAGCAATCTATTCCGGGCACTGGGGCTTGAGACCGTTGATTTCCTTGGCGTGCCGGAACTGTTTAAGTCAATCTATGTCTGGTCCGATGTGTGGCAGTTCACCGGTTACGGTGCCATCATCTATATTGCGGCCTTGGCGGGAGTCAACCCGGATCTGTACGAGGCGGCAAGAGTGGACGGGGCAACCCGGCTTCAAAAGATCATCAATATCGATATTCCCAGCTTGTTTCCGGTCATCGTTATTTTGCTTATATTGAACCTGGGCAATCTGATGAGTCTAGGCTTTGAGAAAATTTATCTTATGCAAAACCCGCTCAATCAGAACACGTCCGAAGTCATCTCTACCTATGTGTACAAGGTCGGCCTGCTCGGAGCCAACTTCAGCTTCTCCGCCGCCATCGGCCTGTTCAACTCCATTATCAATTTCATTCTGTTGGTCATTGTCAATTACGTATCCCGAAAAGCTTCATCAACAAGTCTATGGTAGGAGGTAGCGCATGAGCAGATCAACCGTACGGGAGTCCGCTGCAGACCGGATTTTCCTTGGTATCGTGTATTTGTTTCTGTCTGTCGTACTGATCGTCATCCTGTTTCCGCTGCTGCATATTATAAGCGCATCCTTTAGCTCTCCGGGCGCAGTGTCCTCCGGCAAAGTGTGGCTGTGGCCGGTGGATGTGACCCTGATCGGCTACAAAGCGGTATTCCAAAATTCCAACATTCTGATCGGGTTTGGCAATTCGCTGTTCTATGCCGTTGTCGGCACGATCGTAAATGTCGCATTCACCGTGATGCTTGCCTATCCGCTCGCCCGCAAAACGTTTTACGTTCGCAACATCATCATGATGGTGCTGGTGTTTACGATGTTTTTTGACGGCGGGCTCATTCCGAACTATCTTCTCGTGAAGTCGCTCGGCATGCTCGATACGCGCTGGGCCATGATTATACCGGGGGCGCTAGCCGTGTTTCAGGTCATCATCGCCAGAACCTTTTTTCAGACGACGATTCCGGATGAATTGGCCGAAGCGGCCGAGATGGACGGGAGCAGCGACATTACCTTTTTCCTGAAAATTGTTCTTCCGCTATCCAAGCCGATTCTGGCTGTGCTCGCGCTCATGTATGCCGTTGGCCATTGGAATTCCTATTTTAATGCCTTGATTTATTTGAAGGACAGCAGCCTGTTTCCGCTTCAGATCTTCCTGAGGGATATTCTGATCCTGAATTCCGTCAGCGCCGAGATGGTGACAAACGTCAACGAGCTGCTGGTCCGTGAAGGGCTGAAGGATTTGCTGAAGTATTCGCTGATCGTGGTGGCAAGCGCCCCGGTATTGATCATTTACCCGTTTGTGCAGAAGTATTTTGTCAAAGGCGTAATGATCGGATCCTTAAAAGGGTGATTCCTATTCCGTGAAGGAGGTGATGCCGGCACTATAGAATAGGTAATTCCGATGTTCGGACATATAGGGGGTATATGCAAACACGGTTTCACTTACGAAGTAAGGGCAGGTAATCCATATTAGGGAGGAATTCATTTGAAAAGGTTCACTGGATTAGGTTTATGTCTGGTTCTCGTGGCAGTGCTGGCTCTATCCGCTTGCGGCAAGACGAGTGAAACAGGAACTGAAGGACCGGCAAGCCCTCCGGGGTCAGGGGGACCCGTTGAACTGACGGTATTTGCTCCTCAGTCCGCCGGTATCGAGAGTCTTGATGTCAATCCATTCTCCAAGCATATCGAAGAGAAGCTGGGGCTTACATTTAAGTGGAATACGACACCTGACGCGGTATTTAACGATAAGAAACTGCTGATGCTGGCAAGCGGTGACTATCCGGCGCTCATTATGAATGCCGGCATATCCAAGGCCGATCAGATCAAGTACGGTATGCAGGGGGCCTTTATTCCCTTGAATGATTTAATCGACCAGCATGCACCTAACATTAAAAAAGCGCTGGAGGAAGTCTCCTATTTAAAATCGGCGATGACCGCGCCGGACGGCAATATATACGCGCTTCCGAAGGTGAACGAGTGCCTGCACTGCACGTATGGCCAGCGGATGTGGATCAATACGACCTGGCTTGAGAAGTTAGGTCTAGAGATGCCAACCACGACCGATGAATTCTATCAAGTGCTGAAAGCCTTTAAAGAGCAGGACCCGAACGGGAACGGCAAGGCCGACGAAATTCCGATGACCACTTCTCTTGATGTGTGGGGAGGAGGAGTTGATGCCTTTTTGATGAATGCTTTTATATATAACAATGGCACGACCTATCTAAGCGTGAAGGATGGCAAGGTGATTCTGTCCGCGGCTGAGTCCGAATGGAAGGAAGGCTTGAAATATCTCAGCAAGCTGTACAGTGAAGGACTGATTGACAAAGGAGCGTTTACGCAAAACGGCGATGCCGTCAAGCAGCTCGGGAACAAAGCGGACAATGTGGTCGGCGCCGTTGGTTATGCGCTGATCAGCAGCGTACTGGAGCCGACCGACGCGAAGCCCCGTCATAAGGAATACGATGTTGTTCCGCCGCTGAAAGGACCGAACGGCGTGCAGCTTGCAGGTTATAGCGTCGGAGCAGGGGACGGATCGTTTGTCATCACGAACAAAGCGACGGAGGAGCAGCGGATCGCGGCCATTAAGCTGGCGGATTACCTGTTCTCCGAAGAAGGCACCGTGATGACCTCCTGGGGCTTTGAAGGAGAAGGATGGCGGAAGGCGGAGTCCGGTGCGCTTGATTACAACGGCGAGCCGGCTGCATATGAAGCGTTGAAGCGGGATGTGCCAGAGGGATCGCTTGACGTAACCTGGTGGCAGCTCGGTACGATGCTGATGGTGAATTCCCTCCGTGAATCCTTTGTCGCTCCGGAAGATCCGCTCGGCAACGGAGCCTACGAATATCGCTTGTGGCTGGCTGCGAAGAAATACGAGCCTTTTGCCAAACCGGAGCTTGTGTACCCGACGGACGTGTTCATCGATCCGAAAGACGCAACCTTCATCGCGCAGATTCAGAAGACGATTCAGGATTACGTGAAATCGAATCTGGCCCAATTCGTAACCGGCAGCAAGGACATCGAGAAGGACTGGGATGCCTATGTCAGCGGATTTAAAGGATTGCAGCTGGACAAGTATCTGGAGATCCATCAGAAAGCATTAGACAATCAAGGATAGAGGTATAGGAGGTTTATCGCTTGCACAATTTTATTGAATACGCGGCCAATATTATGCCCTCGGAACGTCAATTAGCCGTCCAGGAGATGGAGTTCTATGCCTTCTTTCATTTTACCATCAATACGTTCACGGATATGGAATGGGGCTCGGGAAAAGAAGATCCTGCCCTGTTCAATCCGGAGCAGCTGGATGCGGATCAGTGGGTAAGCGCTTGTGTCAGTGCCGGCATGCGCGGCTTGATCCTGACTTGCAAGCATCACGACGGCTTCTGTTTATGGCCGAGTCAGTATACGGAGCATTCCGTGAAGAGCAGCCCGTGGCGAAACGGACGCGGGGATGTGGTGAAGGAGGTTGCCGATGCCTGCAGGAGAGGGGGAATCAAGTTCGGCATCTACTTGTCCCCCTGGGACCGGCATGAACCGTCATATGGGGATTCGCCGCGGTACAATCAATTTTTTCTGAATCAGCTAAGAGAGCTCCTGACCGGCTACGGGGAGATATTCAGCGTCTGGTTTGACGGAGCCTGCGGCGAAGGTCCGAATGGCAAGCGTCAGGAATACGATTGGGAGTCGTATTACGCCCTGATTCGGGAACTGCAGCCAAATGCCGCCATCTCGGTATGCGGACCGGACATTCGCTGGTGCGGGAATGAAGCGGGGCATTGCAGGGAGTCGGAGTGGAGCGTCGTTCCGGCGTCGCTGCGTCAGAATGAAGCGATCCAGGAAAAGTCGCAGCAAACCGATGACCGGGAGTTTGCGCGCCGCTATGAATCGAGCGAAGAGGATCTCGGCAGCCGGAGCGTCATTCAGGGCGAGAAGGAGCTGGTATGGTATCCGGCCGAAGTCAATACCTCGATCCGTCCCGGCTGGTTCTACCATGCGTCCGAAGACGATAAAGTCCGATCGCTGGAAGAATTGCTGCATATCTATTACGGCTCGGTTGGCGGCAATGCCACCTTTCTGCTCAATATTCCGCCCGATACCCGCGGACTTGTTCATGAGAACGATCTGCAGCGTCTGCAGGAACTGGGTGACGCCATTCGAAATACATTTGAAACCAATCTGGCTGCTGATGCGGATGTTACGGCATCCGAGACGAAGGCGGGGCTGGAGGCTCGATTTGTTGTCGATGGCAGCAAGGATACGTATTGGAGCCCTGAGGAGGGCACGGAATACGCCGTGATTGAGCTGGACCTCGGGCGGGCGATCGATTTTGATCATATCGTATTGGCTGAATACCGGTATGGGCAGCGGATCGAGCGCTTCGAGCTTGAATATATGGAAAACGGGAACTGGCACACGATTCAATCCGGGACGGTAATCGGGCGCAAACGCATCTGCCGCTTTCCCGCTGTACGGGCTCAATATATCCGGCTTACGATTTTGGAATCGAGATGGTGTCCGCGTCTGTCCGGCTTTGAAATATATCGGAGTTCGACGGATTGGTGAAAGAATTCTAACATTCGGCAGAAATTTCGGTATGGTGCCATAATAAGGCGGCCATCGCAAAAAGGCGGTGGCTCCTTTTTTTCGAAAACGCAAAATTTACCTTCCGTTCCATCCAGATTAGTGTAAGATGTACGTGAAAGTATCCCATTTCATTGTAGAGAGGATGTAACCTGCATGAGCCATTCCGTATCATTTGAGACCCGGCTGTTAAGCTCTTTGTCCAAAGTATTTGCCGACGAAGAACTGTCCCAGGCCTCGTATGACAGAGGGTCTTCGTTTGGCAATGAGACGTACTCGTTTCAAGTTGCATACCGTTCCAATCGTTTGTTAAAAAACATCCGGGTTCATCTGCAATCATCATTGAGTGAACGGATTACCATCCGTTCTGTAGGCCTGGTTCCATCGGAGCTGCCTACGTATCATGATCATGACGAGTTTATCTTAAGAGCTGCCCCCGGGCTGTATCCGGACCCGTTGCTGCCTCTGGCATCAGAGCCTGTAGTAACCGGATGCCCGAACCAGTGGAGAAGTCTGTGGTTTACGGTACAGCCTGAGGGTGAGATCAAGGGCGGTACATATGAAATCCGGATCCGTTTTGAAGCGGAGTCAGGGGAGTCGCTAGGAGAAGAGGTGTTCACGCTCGAAGTGATACCGGCAACCTTGCCGGACCAGACGCTGATTCATACGGAATGGTTCCATGCCGATTGTTTGGCGAACTACTACGAGGCGGAGATATTTAGTGAACGGCACTGGGCGTTGATCGGTCAGTTTATGCAGACCGCCGCTCAGAATGGCATCAATATGATCCTGACCCCATTATTTACGCCTCCGCTGGATACGGAAGTGGGGGGAGAACGGCCAACGGTGCAGCTGGTTGACGTCGCCGTAACACCGGATGGAGCGTATGCATTTGGGTTTGATAAGCTGGACCGGTGGGCAGACCTGTGTGATTCTAATGGGATTCAGTACCTGGAATTCTCGCATCTTTTTACCCAGTGGGGAGCCGGGCATGCGCCGAAGATTATCGCTAATGTGAACGGAAAGCCCGAGAAGCTGTTCGGATGGGAGACGGATGCGACAGGAGAACAGTATCATGCCTTCATCAGACAATTCATACCGGCCCTGACCGGCTGGATTGAAGGCCGGGGACTTAAGCAGCGCTGCTATTTCCATGTTTCCGATGAGCCGTCCGTGTCCCATCTGGAGGCTTACGGTCATGCAAGCCGGTTGATGAACGAGCTGCTGCCGGATTACCCGATCATCGACGCGCTCTCCGATATTTCGTTTTATGAGGAAGGCCTTGTGAAGCACCCGATTCCTGCAAGCAACCACATCGAGCCTTTCCTGGATCAGGAGGTAACGCCGCTGTGGACCTATTATTGCTGTTCCCAGTACAAGGAAGTGTCCAACCGCTTCTTCAATCTGCCCTCGGCAAGAAACCGGATCATCGGGATTCAACTGTATAAGTTTAACATCGAGGGATTTCTCCACTGGGGATATAACTTTTGGAATTCGCAATACTCGAAGCGCGCCATTGACCCGTTCAAGGTGACGGATGCGGATTGCGGTTTTCCTTCCGGGGATGCTTTCGTGGTATACCCAGGCGAGGAAGGACCGATCGAATCCATTCGGCTGAAGGTATTTCAGGAAGCGCTTCAGGATTTGAGAGCGCTTCAGCTGCTGGAGACGCAGATCGGCAGGGAGGCTGTGCTCCAGGCGCTGGAGGAAGGGCTTGACGAGCCGATCACCTTTAAGGCGTATCCGAGGGAGCAGGAGTGGCTGCTGTCGAAGCGGCAGTGGATCAACGAGAAGATCAAGGAAAGTTTGGTTGTGAAGTAACCGCACCTGCGCTTACGACATATAAAGCCTATTCATCATGGTCAATCAGACCGCATAAATTCTATGCAAAAACGGCCCCATCTTCCTTTGAGAAGGTGGGGCCGTTTTGATTTGCATCACGATTTGTTTTTCTCGCCAGATGAATACCAAGCATGTTCTTTCTTGCTTGTGCATGACCTCGTATGGTTCCATGATAAAGAGAAAGTGCATGTATTCAGGTATATCGGCGCAAAGGGCAGTCCGATCCTAGAGATGACATAGCCTGGGTTCTGCCAAGATTATCGGCAAACCACGCCCGAGGCGAAAGAGGCCTGCTGTGGTTCTAGTGGTGCCGCCGAAATTATGCCATCATTAGAGCAAGGGGGAAATGAACGATGTATTTGGATTTCAAGTTGGCGAATGACCGCCCGGCGTATATTCAAGTCAAGGATTACATGAAGCGCTTGATGACAACCGGGGCGCTGCAAGCCGATCAGAAGCTCCCCTCCACGCGTGAGCTAAGCGCGCTGTTTCGAGTGGGCCGTAATACGGTGCTGAGCGCATACTCGGATTTGGAGGACGAAGGCTATATCTATGCGGTTAAAGGGCAAGGGCACTTTGTTGTCCCTTCGATCAGCGGAGCACCCATGCAGCCCGAAGGCAAACGGCTGGATTGGGGGCCTCGCCTGAACGAATATGCCAGGCTTGCGGAAGCCAATGATTTGATGAAACACGGCATCCGCGCTGAGAAGGGCTCTATATCTTTTACCAGCATCGCCCCCGATGAGAAGCTGTTCGATCTGCCAAATGTCAAGCGCGCATTTCTGGACCGAATGTCGCTTGAAGGTGATGTACTTCTTAACTACGGTTACGCCAAGGGTTATAAACCCCTTATCGATTACCTCCTCCGTTATATGGAGAACAAGGGCGTGAATATTCAAGGTAAGGATATGCTGATCACTAATGGTTTTACGGAAGGTTTAAGTCTGGTGCTATCCGCCCTGAACAAAGGGCATGGCCGCATTCTGTGCGAGAATCCAACTCATCATACAGCCATTAAAAATTTTAAAATGCATGGGTATGCCATTACCGGCGTCGAGATGGAGCCAGACGGCATCAGCCTGACAGGGCTCGCACGCGAGCTGTCGGAGCGGACATACGACATGGCCTACCTTGTGCCTTCCTATCATAATCCTACAGGAATCGTCATGTCTCACCAGAAGAGGCTGGAAGCGCTCCGACTGCTGAATGAGTTCGAAATTCCCGTTATTGAAGATGGTTTCAACGAAGAGCTGCGCTATTCGGGCTCACACATCGCGCCTCTCGTTGCATGTGCAGGCGGCGAGAACAACAGCGTGATCTATTTAGGCAGTTTCTCCAAGATTCTGTTTCCCGGCCTGCGAGTCGGATGGGTGCTGGCCGACAAGACCCTGATTCATTATCTGGAAAGCGTGAAGCGCGCCCGCAGCATTCATACGTCGACCCTGGATCAGTCCCTGCTCTTTCAATATTTGTACAACGGCAACTTCGAGAAATATTTAAAGAGAGCGAAGGCCGAGTACAAGCGAAAATATGAGCTTGCGATCCGCTGCTGCGAGGAATGGCTCCCGATGGAGCGGTTGTCCGGTGACGGCGGGCTTCACCTGTTCGTTGAATTCGGTCCCGACATCCGGACCCGGGAGCTGCTGGAAGCCTGCTCAGCCCAGGGCGTGGTATTCACGCCGGGCGACATTTTCTTTACCGATGGCGGCGGCCAGCACACCATGCGTCTCGGATTCTCCCGCGTCTCCGATGAGAACATCGAGAAGGGGATCCGCATCATCGGCGAGGCGGCAAGGAAGCTGGTGTAAACGGGCTGCAACAGAGATCGGAAGAATCATCCGCATGCGGAGTGATGCATAGGCAATCAGCTTGAAGAAATTTTTTAGGAGGTCTACATCATGAAAGTTGGCGTCATCATGGGAGGCGTATCATCCGAGCGGGAAGTTTCGCTCATGACCGGCAAAGAGATGATCGCGCATCTGGATAAAAACCGCTACGAGGTTTATCCGATCGAGATTCACGATAAACGCGAGCTGATCAGCAAAACCGAAGGCATCGATATGGCTTTACTTGCCCTGCACGGGCAATACGGGGAAGACGGGACGGTGCAGGGCACACTCGACTCCCTGGGCATTCCGTATACTGGCAGCGGCGTTCTTTCCAGCAGCGTCTGCATGGATAAAGATTTGAGCAAGAAGCTGCTGCGGTACGAGGGATTGACTACAGCCGATTGGATCATGGTCAGCAGTATGGAGGAGTTGGCCGCCGCTGACGTGAAGGTACTCGGTTATCCTGTCGTAGTGAAGCCGAACGCAGGCGGGTCCAGTGTTGGTACTCGGATCGTGCGTGATGCGGCTGCCCTTGCCTCCGCCGTAGAAGAGGCATTGCGATGGGACCGCTCCGTGATGATCGAGCAAATGATCGAGGGTGAAGAGATCACTTGCCCGGTTTTGAACGGTGAGATGCTCCCGATTGTGTCCATCAAGCCGAACTCCGAATTTTTCGATTATACATCCAAATACGAAGAAGGCGAAGCGGATGAGCAAGTGATTGAGCTTCCCGCCAAACTTCAGGAGCGGGTGCGTACGGCTGCGCTTCAATGCTATAAGGCGCTGAAGTGCAGTGTGTATGCCCGGATCGATATCATCCTGAAGGAAGAGATTCCGTATATTTTGGAGGTCAACACGCTCCCGGGTTTAACGAAGAACAGTTTACTTCCAAGAAGCGCGGAAGCGGCGGGCTATTCGTTCAGCGGACTTTTGGATGCCATCATTGAAACTTCATTATCGGAACGAAAAAGCGAAGGCAAGGAGTAGAAGCATATGAATCCAACGAGCAGCTTTCTAACATCAACGGTGCAAGTTTTGCCGCCTTCCGGCATCCGGCAATTCTTTAATGCGGCCGAAGCGGACGATGACGTCATTTCTCTCGGTGTAGGGGAACCGGATTTTGTGACGCCTGCATGTGCGATTGAGGCCTGTAAACGAGCTCTGGACCATGGCCGCACGATGTACACGCCGAATGAAGGGCTGATGGAGCTAAGGGAAGAGATTGCGAAATATCTGGATACCGGATTCCAGCTGCAATATGAACCGTCGAGGGAGATACTGGTCACGGTTGGCGGCAGCGAAGCGATTGATCTTACGCTGCGGGCGCTCATTTCGCCGGGGGATGAAATTATTATTCCCGTGCCGGGATATGTCGCTTATGCTCCTCTTGTGCAATTGAACGGGGGAACTGTCGTTGAGCTGGAGCTTTCCGCAGAGCATAAGTTCAAATTGACTGCGGCTGCACTGCAGAAGTTGATTACCCCCCGGACGAAAGCGATCGTTGTTAACTTTCCAAGCAATCCGACAGGCGCCGTGATGACCTACGAGGATTGGCTGCCGATTGCGCGCCTTGCGGTTACGCACAATTTGGTGGTGATATCAGACGAGATGTATGCCGAGCTTACCTACGGCTGCACGCATACCAGCATTGCTTCGCTGCCTCGGATGCGGGAGCGCACCATCGTCATCGGCGGCTTCTCCAAAGCCTTTGCCATGACGGGCTGGCGGGTCGGTTACCTCTGCGGCGACTCCCGCCTGGTGGGCGCCATGGTCAAGATTCATCAGTATACCGCGCTCTGCGCGCCCATCATGGGGCAGATTGCGGCTCTCGAATGTTTAAGAAATGGACTCGGGGATCGGGACGTAATGAAGCAGGCTTATGATGAACGCAGAAGAATGTTTGTGCAGGGTCTGAACGATATCGGCCTAAGCTGCCGCGATCCTCAGGGTGCTTTCTACGCATTCCCCAGCATAAGCGGAACGGGTCTGGGCTCCCAGCAGTTTGCGGAGCGATTGCTTCGAGAGGCAAAGGTGGCCGTTGTACCCGGTCATGTGTTTGGCGCCGGGGGCGAAGGCTTCATTCGCTGCTCGTATGCCGCTTCGCCCGATCGATTGAGCGAAGCGCTCGATCGAATGGATCGCTGGCTTAGGACGCATGCAGGTGCTGACCATGGCCTGCACACCTTACAGAATTCTTGAGAGTTTGCGGTAATCGGTAGCGGTAATCCCCTCCAGTCTGCGGAAGATTCGGCTAAAATAATGAATATCCGGGTATCCGACCCCTTCGCCAACCGCCTCGATCGAGATATCGGATTCCCGGAGTAGCCTGCGCGCTTCGCGGTGGCGAACGGATTGCACGAATTCACTTGGCGGCATCCCCGCAAAGCGTTTAAACAATTTGGCGGTATGATCCGGGCTTAACATTAAATGCTCCGCAATCACTTTGTTGCTCCAGTCTTTGGCTGGAGTTTTTTCGATTTGAGACATCAGTTCAATCAGTTTGGCATCGTGCGGTGACGTCTCCGTCAAGGCCTGGGAAGGATGCGTCCGAAGCAGTTGAACCAGCACATCCAGCATCAGCCCTTTGCAGGCAAGCTCATAGCCGGCGGGACGCAGGGTGAACTCCTCCACGATTCGTTCCATCATCTGAACGCAAGGCAGCGGGGGCGTGTAGATGACACGGGAAGAGAGCGGGGGAAAAGCGGAGGACACCGCTTCATGCGCGAATTTATTCGGATCCAGCACGGCTTCATTCACAATCATATCCGCTTCGGTCTGTATGTCCAGCTCATCAAAGAAATCAAAATGAATCCCCAAAAATCGCGCGTCAGGATGGGAGACCACCTCATTCTGGTGGTAAACACCGGACGGCAGGAAGATCAGTTGACCGGCTTCGATGCGATAGCGGTTCCCGTACATCGTTGTAGCGGCTTCCCCTTGGTATACATAGAGCAGTTCAAAATCGTATAACCTGCGCTGCGGGAGTGATCCCGTCGCCATGCGTTGAAACTGCGCATAGTGAATGCAGGGTGACCATTCGCGAAAAGGCGCTTCGCGTTTTATCGGAAAATTGAGGTCCATCTCGCTCACCGTAAACTCACTCCAAAATGTTATTAAGAGATGATAAATAGAACGGAATAGTCCAAATAATCACTTTTCTATCTAAATCATTTGGCGGAATATTTATTTATTATATAAGTATTATTACATCCAAATGGTTTATTTACAACTTGACGGAAAAAGTCAAATGATGTGTTTCAGAAAACGAGTGTTACAACATTAACCTATTGATTCTAGGAGGGATTCACGATGAAGAAAGGGATTAATATCTGGTCGTTCTCGGGAGATGCTTCCATCTCCGACTGCATCCGATTGGCAAAGGAAGCCGGGTTTGAAGGAATCGAATTGTCATTAAACCAAACAGGAGAGCTCGGCCTTCAGGCTGGCGATAAAGAGGTACAGGCCATAACGGAACAGCTGAAAGAAGCCGACCTGGACATCGCGGGTTTGGCGACAGGTTTGTATTGGGAATATCCGATGACCAGTGATGACCCGGCTGTCCGTGAGAAGGCCATGGATATTTGCAAGAAGCAGCTGGAGCTCGCGTCCGCTTTCGGAGTGGATGCCATCCTTGTGATCCCGGGGGCGGTCGGTGTCGATTTTGTTCCTGGTTCTGCAGTCATCGATTACGAATATGCCTACGAGCGGGCTCAAGAATCCATTCGTAAGCTGGTTCCTTACGCGGAAAGCGCCGGCGTTGCCATCGCGATCGAGAATGTATGGAATAAATTCCTGCTGTCGCCGCTGGAATTGCGGACCTTCATCGACGAGATCGGTTCCGAGTATGTCGGCTCCTATTTCGACGTAGGCAATGTTGTGCATAACGGTTATCCGGAGCACTGGATTCGGATTTTGGGTGAGCGGATCAAAAAAGTCCATTTCAAAGATTACCGCAGACAGGCAGGCGGATTGCACGGATTTGTCGACCTGTTGGCAGGGGACGTTAATTATCCGGCCGTTGTTGAAGCGCTGCGCTTGATCGGCTATGACAACTATGTTACCGCAGAGATGATCCCGGCGTATACCCACTACTCGGAGCAGATCATATTTAATACATCCAATGCAATGGATGCGATTCTTGGACGCACGCCAACTTTGCGCAAGCCGGATGCCCGCCAGCATCAAGGCCAATCATAACAAGGGATAACGGAGGGAATAAGGATGCTGAAAATCGGAATATTGGGATTTGGTTTTATGGGGCGCATGCATTTCGACAATTATGTTCGACTAGCCGAAGAGGGCGCGGACATCCAACTGGTGGCGATTTGCGATTTGCGCATCGATGAGCTTAAGGACAGCAAAGCCAACGGCAATATGGCAACCGAGCGTGATGTATACGACCTGGAGCCTTATCATCTGTATGAACATGTGGACAAAATGCTGGAGCATGAAGAGCTGGATATTGTGGATGTATGCCTGCCGACTTATTTGCATGCGGACATGTCCTGCATGTTGTTGGAGCGGGGGATTCACGTCATGTGTGAGAAACCTGTCGCAGGCAGCTCCGAGGAAGCCTGGCGCATGGTAAAAACAGCGGAGCGCACAGGAAAAACGCTCATGATCGGACAATGCCTCCGTTTCTGGCCAGCTTATGAATATTTAAAAGAATGCGTAGAGGACGGTCGTTATGGAAGCATCGTTGCAGGCGAATTCTTCCGGGGATCGGAGCCGCCTCAAGGCTGGTTCCTGGAAGGAGACAAGAGCGGTGGCTGTATCACGGACATGCATGTGCATGACGTGGATATGATTCATTGGCTTATGGGCAAACCGGAGCGCGTATCGACTTTCGCCAAAACGATGATTAAAGGAAGCTCGTACGATATCGTATCCACCCACTACAGTTTCCCGGATGGTAAAGTGATTAACGCGCATGCGGATTGGACGCTGCACGGCGAACACGGTTTTTATATGGGTTACCGTGTGAATTTGGAAGAGGCAACGCTGGTGTTCGAGAATAACGAACTGAAGGTGTACCCTGAAGACGCCCCAGGCTTTACGGCTGAGCTGTCCGATGATTCCGGTTATTATCGTGAGCTCCGGTATTTCATTGAGCATGTTGCGCAAGGAGAGCCGGTAACGGTATGTACGCCTGAGAGCGCTGCCGGGTCGCTGGAAATTATTGAAGCCGAGATTCGTTCCGCAAGAGCGAACGGCGCCTTGGAGACGGTATCAGGGAAACAGGTGGTATCTTAATTTTATTTACTAGGTAGGACAATATAAAACAAGGCCAATCAGGTTATTCCCTGATTGGCCTTGTTTAGTTAATGAGTTCACTGCTTCCTATTCAAGCAGTAGCATTGACATCCTGCAGCAAGAACTCTGAATGAATCGTGTACGTGTTAAGCTCTGAACGTCTTCAAGAAGTCCACGGCAAGCTTGATATCCGCTTCCGGATTGGCTTTCACTTCACGTTCGATGGTCAGATACCCCGTATAGCCAATATCCTTGAGAGCTTGCAGGTAAGCATTCCAGTTCACGCCGCCTTCGCCAAGCGGCACTTCACGGAACTTCTCACCCGATTCCGCCATATCGGCAATTTTGTCATGGTCAAGGGCAGGTGCCTCGTATCCGAAATCGCCGTATACATCACGAGGATCGATATAGTCAGCCAGCTTGATTCCGTCCTTCGCGTGTGTATGAACGATATAATCCTTCAGGTTGTACACGCCCTGTACAGGATCATCACCGGTAACCATGACCATATTGGCCGGGTCAAAGTTTACCGATACTCCGTTGGAACCCAGGCCGTCAAGGAATGATTTCAAATGAGCCGAAGGCTCCGGACCTGTCTCGATGGCAAAGAATGCGTCCATGGACTTCGCGAATGTGCTAAGCTCCAGGCAAGCTTTGTGCATCGTTTCATATACGCGGCTGTTATGATCTTGCGGCACGATACCGATATGCGTGGTGATGATATTGGTTCCCAGCTCCAAGCCGAGCTCCATGATTCGTTTGGATTTCTCGATTTTAGCCGCATTCTCAGCAGGGTCCTGGAAGCCGTGTCCGCCAAGGTCACCCACGAGGGCGGAGATTTCAAGTCCCAGTGAATCGATGTAATCCTTCAATTCTTTTCGCGCCGAAGCAGAGAGGTTGGCCGGATCCATTTCGCCATGAACGGCATAGATCTGTACGCCGTCTGCACCGACTTCTCGGGCTTTAAGAAGGCCATCTCTTACTCCAACGCGAAAGCTGTCAACAATAACGCCAATTTTGTTAGGCATGATAGGCTTCGACATGCTAATATCCCCCTTATATCATCCTTGTGTCATCCATCGTCCGTATCACTTAAACCTCATTCCAGGTTTTACGGAGATATTCCAATCCAAACTTAGCTCCCGTACGGCAATCTTCCATCCCTTCGAATTCGATCGAGATATAGCCGTCGTAACCGGATTCCTTCACGATGCGAACGACTTCCGGCATATCGATATCGCCTTGGCCGACAATCGCGCCACGCAGCCAGTTGCCGCTGGAGGTGTTAAACCAACCGGATCCAGGTGCGCGGTGAGCCGGGCGATAATAGAAGTCCTTGAAGTGAACCATCGAAGCCAAGCCGATGTTGTTCTTGACTGCCACAGTTGACACCTCATCTGCACAGAGGAAGTTTCCAATGTCCAGGGTTGTTTTGAAGTTAGGGTGATTAACGGTTTGAACCAGCGCTTTTACACGGTCGCTATGTTGAATGAAATAGCCGTGGTTCTCCACGCTTGTTGTAATGCCGCGTTCTGCCGCGTAATCGGCTATGATTCGGCATGCATTGGCCAGGCGGGGAAGTTCCTCCAGGAAATGCGTGATGGACAAGTCCTTGGAAGAGCCTACGTCATGGCGCATCAGCTTAACGCCAAGCGCGGCCGCAATGTCCACTTCGCCTTTAACTCTTTCAATCTCCGCTTCATATGCAGCATCATCCAATTCCGCAAAATTGGCACCGATGGCATAGTTGGAGATCTCAAGCCCTTTGGAAGCGGCATGGGATTTAATGGTATCGATCAACTCCGGCGTTTCCTTCAGGTTAAAGCCGAGTGGAACGATTTCGATATGCTCTCCGCCGATTTCTGCAACGTAGTCGATGACATCAGTAATGGTCATTTCGCCTTTATTCATGGCCTGGTACAGGCTGTATGAGCTTATTCCAAGTTTCATAAGAGAACCTCAACCCCTTTTTCGGCGGATTCATAGATCCCGCACAGAATCTTCATGATCTCAACGCCGTCTTCAACCGGGCTGAGAGGTGCCGTGCCGTTCTCGATGCTGGAAATGAAATGATCGACTTCGCTTTGGAAAGCCGCGTTGAAATCGAATCCTTTGTTGTCCGTTTGAGGCTGGATGTTGATGATGGTATCGTGCTTTTCCGTTACGATGACCACTTCTGGATCAATCTCGAATCCGCCCTTGTCTCCATACAATTTAACGGATTGCAGATTCTCCTTCGAGTGCAGCGTGAAGCTGACGTCTACCAGCAAAGAGGCGCCGTTTTCAAAACGGATCATCGCATTCGCCATATCCTCAACCGTGTTCTTCTCCGCGTCATAGTCAGCCGCTTTGTAGAAGGAGAGGTTGCGAACATTAGAGCGATTGCCCAGCTTTCGATATGTATTGGCGCTGACGGAAACCGGTTTTGGCCGACCCATCATGTACCAACACAGATCAATGACATGCACCCCGATATCGATGAGAGGTCCGCCGCCGGAACGCTCGATGTCAGAGAACCAGCCGCCTGGATTGCCGAGTCGACGAACAGAGGAAGCCTTCGCGAAGTAGATGTCCCCAAATTCACCCTTGTCTGCAAACTCGCGGAGCATCTGAGCGTTAGGGTCGTAACGTCTTACGAAGCCGACCTGAAGCAGTTTGCCGGAGGATTTAACGGCTTCCTGTACTTGAAGCGCTTCCTCAACGGTACGGCAGAGAGGTTTCTCAACCAGGACGTGTTTGCCTGCATTCAGTGCCGCAATGCTGATTTCGGCATGCGTATTGTTCCAGGTACAGATGCTTACTGCATCGATTTCCGGATCAGCCAGAAGTTCGTTATAATCGGTGTAGACTTTGGTAGCACCGTATTTTTCAGCTGCACGCTGTGCTCTTTCTTCATTTAAATCGCACACGGCGAGCAAATTCGTGTTCGCATGTTTCTCATAGGATTGCAAATGCATAGCAGAGATCGATCCCGTGCCAATGACGCCAACATTAATAGATTTCATGAGTTCACTCCTCTGAATTTACTGCATTACACTTTCGTATTATAATGCTTTTAGAGGAAGACACCATGATAAACCGTGCTGTTTGTTTGTACAATTGTGCTGTCTTACTGGAAGGAGATCAGAACATTGGACAAAACACTGCGAGAACCGATGACCATGCCGGATCCTCAGTTTCCGATTAAGGTTCATCGTTGCGAGTTTGATGGACGTGGACAGGTTTTGTTTAACCACCATTGGCATGAACATCTTGAAATTCTATACATTGTATCAGGAGAAGCGAGTTTGGAGTGCGGCTCGTCCACCTTCACGGTCAAGGAAGGCGATATGATCGTCATTAACCGGAATGAGCTGCATTACGGCCTCAGCCTGTCGGATCATTTGTTTTATTATGCGTTAATCGCGGACTTCTCGCTGCTTCAGAGCCATTCGCTGGATGCAACCGAGATGAAATTCATCACGCCGATCACCCAGAATCGGCTGATCTTCGAGAACCGAATTAGCGGGGATGATGCGCTAGCCTCCATGCTGTCTATCATTCATGAGCTGGAACAGCGGGAATTCGGTTATGAGCTGGCCGTCAAATCAGAACTGTATCGGCTGCTTACGCTGCTTGTTCGAGGTTATGTAGCGACGGTTCTTACCCTGGATGAGTACATCGAGCGGATGAAGAATGTGGAGCGCTTTGCCCCGATATTCAAGTATATCGAAGAGCATTACCGGGAGGATTTATCAGTGGAGCTCCTATCCGGCATGGCGGGTCTCAGCCGCTTTCATTTCAGCCGGCTGTTCAAGGAAATCAGCGGCCGGACCGTGACGGAGTATGTGAATGAGACGAGGCTCAACCGGGCGGATTATCTCCTTCGCGAGAGTCCGCTTACCGTATCCGAAATCGCGGCTGCGACCGGGTTTAATGATATTTATTATTTCAGTCGAACCTTCAAGAAATATAAAAGCATGGCTCCATCGGCTTTACGGAAAAAGTGAGAATCGGCTTTAACGGTTCTGAATAGGCTCCATATAGACATAAGTATAAAAGCAACCTATAATGAATAATCATATTTATTGCATAAAGTGGCGGAGATAACGGAGAACCCTTTTGCTTAAATGCGTACTGTATTTGGTATGCATTCCAAGCAGAAGCGGTTCTTTTTTTGAAGAGATAAGAAAGTATCATACGAGGCTTAGCATCCTTATCTCGCAAAAAAAACTTCCGCTAAATGCGGTCAGTCTTCAGGTAAAGTACGTCGATAGACGTTCTTCTTATGATGGAATAGGTTCTTTATTTTAAATTCAGAGAGGAGAATGTCAGGTGGACACAAGCTTATCCGCCAAGATGCGGACCCAATATTTGCAGGACATGTCGGCAAAAAAGCTGGATGTGCTGGTGATTGGCGGCGGTATCACGGGTGCGGGAATTGCTTGGGACGCCAGCTGCAGAGGGATGAGCGTCGGCTTGGTGGAAATGAATGATTTTGCTTCGGGAACGAGCAGTAGATCAACGAAGCTGATTCATGGCGGTCTTCGGTATCTGAAGCAAGGAGAGATCGGCTTGGTACGTGAGGTGGGTTCTGAACGGGCATTGCTTCACCGGAACGCTCCACATCTGGTGGAGCCTATTCCGATGCTGCTCCCAATTTATAAAAAAGGCACTTATGGTTATCTTGCCAGCGCGATCGGATTGTATCTGTACGACTGGCTGGCAGGGGTCAAACGCAGCGAACGGCGCAAGATGTTCCGGCGCGAGAGTACCCTGACCCTTGAACCGCTCTTTCGAAAGGAGGGATTGAAAGGTTCCGGTTATTATTATGAATACCGAACCGACGATGCTCGATTAACGGTGGAAGTGATGAAGTCTGCAAGGGCCAAGGGAGCGCTCATCGCGAATTATGCCAAAGTCCAGGAATTCATGTATCGAGGAGGAAAAGTAGTAGGAGCTCATGTAGAAGACCAAGTGAGTGGCAAGACCTATACGATAAACGCCAAAAAGATCATCAATGCCGCCGGGCCATGGGTGGATCAGGTCAGGCTCAAGGATAATTCGCTCAAGAGAAAGCGCCTGCTTTTAACAAAAGGCGTTCACCTGGTGGTGGATCATGCCAAGCTTCCCATTCGGCAAGCTGCTTATTTCGATGTACCGGGTGGCCGAATGATTTTTGTCATTCCAAGAGAGGGCAAGACCTACATCGGAACGACTGATACCGTTTACGAGGGGGCGATTGAGACGCCTGGTATTACCGAGGAGGATCGGCGATATCTGATCGATGCGGTGAATCATGCTTTCCCGGAGTCAAGGCTGCGGCCGGACGATATCGAATCCGGATGGTCAGGCTTACGGCCGCTCGTCCGTGAGGAAGGAAAGGGACCTTCTGAAATATCGAGAAAAGATGAGATGTTTATATCCGATTCCGGGTTGATCACCATTGCAGGAGGAAAGCTGACCGGATTTCGGAAAATGGCCGAAAAGGTAGTGAACCTTGCAGCCAGACAGCTTCAAGACGCCGATGGCACCATCTATCCTCCCTGTACGACGGATCGGGTTCCCATCAGCGGGGGCGACCTGAACGGCCTTACCTATAAGGAGCTTCAGAAGAAGTTGATTAAGCAGGGTGACTCCCTTAGTATCAGGCCCGAAGACATTCTGAGCCTCATGAACAGGTACGGCTCCAATACGATGGAGCTGATGAACCGGGTCGCTGCTTCTTCGCAGGAAGCGGAAACGACCGAGCTTCGATTGTTACGTGCGGAAATCGAGTATTCCATCGAATATGAGATGACGATGACCGCAGTCGATTTTCTGTTAAGAAGAACGGGCTGGTTATTATTCGACCGGCAAAAAACCGAGCGAACCATTGCTCCCGTCATGAGGCTGATGCGTGAATATTTAGAGTGGAATCAAGAGGAAGTCGACAGGCAATGGGAGCTGCTGCAGGATCAATTGCAATTGGCATGGGGAGTGGCGGAAGGCAGCAGGATGGAACGGTATACGGATCCGCCGGATCGGGTAGACGTCACCGGATCGTGTTCCGACCAGGAAGCCGAGCATTCCTCCGCCGTGTCGGCGATGAATCGATAGGGATCTTATTTATCAGGATCATCTTGTCAAATGTAAAATGTGGATGTAGTATAACCATATAAAGTTATAGAGCTGGGCAGAGATGATGAGAAGCCCTTTGCATAACGAGAACTTTCATTTGTGATGAATGAAGGCTTTTTCAATGCAAAGTGCTTCTCATTTTTTTGTATCCGCATGGAACCGCTTGTCCAAGGACTAAAGGGCATGGCACCGTCATATGTATACTTTACGGATGGGGACTGTGGGTCCATAACAGAACTGATCTGGCCAGAACATGTCCAATTTATGTTTACAATCGGGCGAAATTACAGATTGAACATGCAGAGGAGAACGAAACATGGATCATTATTCAGGGTATATTTTTGATTTGGACGGTACGATTTATCTTGGGGCTGAGGCCATTGATGGTGCGGTGGAGACCATTCATTATTTGCAGGGACTGGGTAAGAAACTATTGTTTTTGACCAACAAAACGATAGATTCCAGGGAAAACTATTTGAAGAAATTAAGGAAGCTTGGCATTCAAGTTGAGCTGAACAACATATTGAACCCTGCGCTCGTTACGATTCATTATCTTCAGAAGCATCATCCGGACGCAAACGTGTATGTCATTGGCGAGGATATATTGAAGAATGAGCTGCTGGACAATGGCATACGATTCGCCTCATCGCCGGAGGAAACCGACGTTGTGGTTGTATCATGGGACCGGGATTTTCACTACCGCCATCTGGATTTTGCATATCAGGCGATTAAACGGGGCGCTGATGTGATTGCCACCCACCCGGATCGAACATGTCCGATGCCTGGCGGCGATGTCCCGGATTGCGGCGGCATGATCGGTGCCATCGAAGGCACCGCCGGCATTACAATCACAACCGTCATGGGCAAGCCCTCCGTCTTGACGGCATTGACCGCTCTTGATATTTTGGGAGTGAAGGCCGAAGATTGTCTGATGTCAGGGGATCGGCTGGAGACGGATATCAAGATGGGAAATCAGGCAGGGATGAGTACGGCGATGGTGCTGACCGGCGTATCGAGCAGGGACGATCTGATGGACAGCAGCGTGAAGCCCACCTATGTATTGAATTCGGTCTACGATATTTATCTCAGCGGTACTGCCGTGAAGCAGGCAGATGAAGCAAAGTCATGAGCATGAACAAAAATATGCCGGGGCAACGGGAGAATTGGAGATGTTGCGGCGGCAACGAGGTGAAGACATGAAAACCAGTGTTGAAGGTGCACAACGAATTTCGTATTGCTTGAAGCGTAAGCCCATTATTACTTCATTAATGAATGCCGATGAACTCCCTGCTGTACTGGCGACCGAATCGAATATCGTGTTTATTCTCAAAACCGATATTTTTATCATCGAATCGATCGTTGAACAGATTCGGGAGGCGGGCAAACTCTCGTTTGTGCATTTTGATCTGATTGAAGGGATCGGTAAAGACAAAACGGGGGTTAAGTATTTAGCTGAAAAGGTGGGCATCGACGGTATTGTCACGACAAAAAACACGGCGATTGTAGAAGCGAAGAAACTGGGCTTGTTGACGGTCCAGCGTCTGTTTGTATTCGATTCCGTTTCTCTGGACAACGGGATCAAGATGATTAAGGCCTCCAATCCGGATGCCATTGAAGTGCTGCCGGGCATGGTGTGTCAGCGGATCATGGAACGGATTCGTGCAGAAGTGGACGTGCCCGTCATCGCTGGAGGACTCATGATCGATTTGGAGGATTTTGATACGGCTTTGAAGAGCGGTGTAATTGGCATATCCACCTCCAGCAAAGAGCTATGGCGCTGGCAGGATGAACATATGGTATAGCGAAGAGCCGCCTTACATGACAAAGATGGGTGGAGATTAGGGAATGGATGTGTTTCAACTGGATACGCAAACCATGCTGATGCGGCTGCTGTTCGCTGCATTGCTTGGCGGTTTAATCGGTTGGGAGCGGGAACGCAGAAATAAGCAGGCCGGTTTAAAAACCCATCTCTTGGTGGCTGTCGGATCAACGCTGATTATGCTGACTTCCATTTACGGTTTTGATTCTGCGCTGATTAATCATCCCAATGCGAGGTTTGATCCTGCCCGGCTGGCGGCACAAGTTGTAAGCGGTATCGGTTTCCTTGGTGCCGGGGCTATATTGCGGCGTTCCAATCATATCATTTCAGGTCTTACCACGGCGGCAACTCTTTGGGTGGCGGCTGCTATCGGTTTAAGTGTCGGCTCCGGTTTTTACTGGCCGGCGATCATAACGACGGCGATCGTTCTGGTCAGCACGCTGGTGTTAAATAAATTGGAATCGAAATTTCTGTTTATCAAAAAGTCAGGCAGCTTGAAGATCATCATTGAGGCCGGAGACCGTCCGGTTCATGTGAGTACTATTACCGAATTGCTGCAAAAGGCCAATATGACGGTGGAAGGCATGATCGTGAATAATGACACGACGGAAGACGATTCGACCAAGGTGACGATGGAATTCCGGGTGTATTCTTTTAACAGCAAGGGAATTAACGGATTATTCGAGCAGTTGTGGCAGGTAGAGGGCATTAAGCAGGTTCGTATGAACTGGCGGGATTAAGAACTTCTTGTATGGTTTGATGAGCAAAAATGTTACATGATCAGCTCCCCATGATTGGACCATGATGTTGTACAGGGCTGAGCCCGGGTGGACCCGGGCTCGGCTTTTTTACGAGAGAAGGAAGTATAAACATCCGAGGCTTAGCATCCTTATCCCGCAAGAAAAACTTCCGCTAAGTGCGGTCTGTCTACTGAAAAGTACGTCGATAGACGTTTTTCTTATGTTTTCTATGGGGCGGCAGATGCATTCAAGGACGAGCTTCCTAAGGCCTGTACTCGAGGACTGTCAAAAGCCGAGATGCTTCTGGCAATCAGGAATTGGGCCGCGTAATAAGTGGTCATAATCCAGACGTTCGAATAGCGGATATCGGCAACAAACATGTTCCAAGACAAGATCGAGTCCGAGATGACAAAGAGCAGGCTTCCAACCATCGCATACCGATTCCCGGTCATGATGGCTGTCCAGAGCATGAACGAAATGACTGCGATATAAGCGATGACGGGAATCATCAAAGCTTGCTCCCCGTTTGACTTGAGAGAGGACACCAATGGAATGCCCATCCATACCGAATAGGCCGCAATCGGTACGATGCTGATGAGGCGGGGAAGTGAATATCGCCAGTGCCCCAGAAAGCCAGCTGTATAGAACAGATGACCGATCAGAAAAGCGGTAAGGCCCACGACAAACCAGATGAGCGTGCCGTCACCGATCATGCAGAAGAACAGTCCCGATAACAGAAGATAGTGAACTTTAGAGGTATGGGGCGGGAATTGCCGATAGGCAAACAGGATGATGAGCCACATCGGAATGAGCTTGAACAGGAGTTTCACGAGCAACGGCTCGGACGGAATGAAGAAAATATAAAGCAGACTCATGATCAGGATGATAAATGGCAGCACGTATCGTTTCAACTATAAACCTCCCCACACAATGTAATCTTCATGTTTAGACAATTCTTCTTACAGCGTCCCAATCCCTCTTTCTAATCTTTCGCATGAAAAAGGAATGTAAAGCAAATAATGGAGTTAACTTGAGCTTTGAAGGATGGGGGTACCGACACCATGATACGCTACCGATCTCGAAACCGCCGCTCGATTCCCGCAAAGAAATCAGAGGAGCAGGTGGTATCTTCGAAGTCAGGGTCATCCGTGATTTCTGGTCATATAGAAGAGCTGCTCGATCGTATTCGGACCGAGTCCGGAGACAGCCCGGATATTGTTACCCGCCGCTTGAAGCTGGGCGGTGAGCCAGAGGAGAACTGTGCCATTGTATATTTGAACGGACTCAGCGATCCTGAGATGGTCAACAATTTCGTAATGGATTCTCTCCTGCGTTTAACCCCTGATTTATATAAGGGTGAAGGGCCCGATGCCTACCTGGACAACATCATGAAGGATGGGCTGTCGATGGGCGAATCCAAAATAATGACCGAATGGAACGACATGATGTTGGCCATTCTGTCAGGGGATACGGCCATCCTGCTGGAAGGTGCCGAGAAAGCCATCGTAGCGGGTACGCAGGGCGGAGAATGGAGATCTGTTACCGAGCCGACCTCCCAGCTTGTAGTTCGCGGACCCAAGGATAGCTTCGTGGAGTCCATCGCTACCAACATATCCCTTATCCGGCGGAGGCTGAAATCCCCCGATCTCTGGCTGGAGACCATGAAAATCGGATCCGTAACCCATACCCACGTGGCTCTTATGTATGTGAAGGGAAAAGCAGATCCCGGGATTGTAAAGGAGATTAAAGAACGGCTGAATGATATCGAGATTGAAGGGATACTGGAATCGGCTTATATCGAAGAATTTATTCAGGATAAAACGGTAACCCCTTTTCCCACGATCTATAATACGGAGCGTCCTGACGATGCCGCCAGTAAATTGCTGGAAGGCAGGATCATCGTCCTGGTTGATGGTACCCCCTTCGTCCTGGTCCTTCCAACGGTATTTGTTCACTTTTTCCAATCCCCCGAAGATTATGCACAGCGATTTGATATTGCAATTGTGATGCGGATTGTCCGCTATCTCAGTTTTATTATTCTGATCCTGGGCCCATCGGTTTATATAGCCCTCACCACCTTTCATTACGAAATGGTGCCGACCTTATTGCTGATCAGTTTGGTTGCTCAACGGGAAGGGGTGCCGTTTCCCGCCTTTGTCGAAGCGATGCTGATGGAAATCGTATTTGAAATTCTGCGTGAGGCCGGGGTGAGGATGCCCAGAGCCATCGGACAGACCGTCTCGGTTGTAGGTGCTTTGATCCTGGGGCAGGCAGTCGTTGAAGCTGGTCTGATTACGCCAGCGATGGTCATTGTCGTGGCTTTAACCGGTATTGCAAGTTTTGCCATACCGGCCTATAACCTATCCATCGCCGGACGCTTGATTCGGTTCGCTTTTATGGTACTGGCCGGCTTGTTCGGATTTTACGGGTTGACGCTGGGATTAATCATCCTTGTTGCCCATATGAATAGTCTCCGTTCGTTCGGAGTTCCCTATTTATCGCCGATCAGTCCTTTTCGATTGCGGAATCAAAAAGACGCTGTCATCCGAATGCCTTTCAAATCGCTCCAAGCGGAAGCCTTGTCCGCATCTCATTCGGGCAGTAATCGAGGTACATCGGGGGAAGCCGCATCACAGGAAGCCGGGAATCTATCATCCGGTTTATACAATCGGAGTGCCGGAAGGGATAACAGTGATACGGGGGACCAGAAAACGGCTGTTCCGGCCGTTGAGTCCAATCGTAATTAACGTTAGGGGTGTAGCCGGAAAATGTTCAGACTCAGATGGTTGGTTAGCATTCTCCTGTGCTGCTGCCTGAGCACGATAACGGGCTGCTGGGATGCGACTGAATTGAATAAGCGGGCCATTGTCGCCGGTATCGGCATTGACTGGAAGGAAGAAGAGCAGCAATATATGATTTCCTTCCAGACCATCATCGCGGATGAAATATCCGGCAAAACAGGCAGGGGAGCGACACCTACATCCATATACAAGTCATCCGGAAAAACGATCGTTGAAGCGATGCGTAATACGTCCCGCAAATTGCCGCGTATCCTGTCGCTAGCCCACACGGGTTTGATCGTCATATCCGACGAAGTGGCCAGGAACGGAATTATCGATCTATTCGATTATTTGGATCGTGATTCCGATATTCGATTGACAACCGAAATTTTGGTTGCCGCGGAAGGACAAAAGGCAGAAGACGTGGTTGCCGTACTGACGCCTATCGGAAAGATTACGGCTTTTGCGCTTGTACAGAAGATTGAGTTAACCTCAAGACAGTTAAGCGAGAACTTCCGTGTTGAGGTAGACGATGTCATTCGGGATCTGCTCGTTCCCGGCGGCGGGCCTGTCATTAACGGCGTCATGATCGAAGGAGATGAGCAGCAAGCCGTAAAGAAATCCAATCTCGAAAGTTCGAAGAGTGCAGGCCTGGGTGTTATTTCCAATCTGGCTATTTTTAAAGGAGACAAACTTAAAGATTGGATGACCAGGGAAGAGAGCAAGGGAACCGTGTGGATCAAGGATAAAATGCATACAACGCCATTAAATATAAGTCTTGAACATGGACAAGGCGAAATTGCATTGGATGTCATGCGATCGAAGACCCGGCTGGAAGTGAAATTTAAAGGACCGCTTCAACCCGTTATCCACATATTCGTCGAGCCTAATTTCTCGATCCGGGAAGTGATAAGCGACATCGATCTGCGGAATCCGAATTCGATGAGAACGCTTGAAGCAGCTGCTAACAAAGAGGTGAGCCGTATTCTGAAATCAGCCGTGAAGAAGTGTCAGAAAGCGAATAGTGATATCCTCGGATTCGGTCAAACGGTAGAACGCGCCAGACCAGAAGCCTGGCACAAAATGAAGGGTCGATGGGATGTGATCTTTCCGCAGTTGGAAGTGGAATATCATGTGAAATCCGTTGTGCGTAACTCTCAGATGAGAGATCGCTCCTTTAAATACAACATGAACAACCAGTAAAGGGGAGCTTAAAGGTGAAGGTGAAAATCAGTCCGCTGCAGTTCTTCTCGCTGCTGGTTTTATTTCAGTTCGGAACGACGCTTGTCGTGAACATGGGACTGCAGGCCGGTAAGGATTCCTGGATTGGGCTGCTGATTGGCATGGTGATCGGAACGATGATGTATTCGCTGAATGTTTATTTGTACACCATGTTTCCTGATCATCTGCCGACGGTTTATTATCGAATATTGCTTGGGAAATATTTAGGGGGATTGGTGGGAGTATCATACTGCGTGTTTTACCTGTATACAGGCTCCAGAGATATCGTAGATGGAGGGCTGTTGGTAATGGCATCGGCAGCCCTTAAGGAGACCCCGCTCCTCGTTGTCAATTTGATCATGGTGATGACCGTCGCTTTTGTGCTGCACCAAGGAATGGAGGTGCTTGGACGCACCGCTTTGATTTTCTTGGCGATTGTTCTGCTGATCAGCGTATTCAGCGCCCTGGTTATCGTATTTTCCGCAATCGTGGAAGTCCATCGCTTGCTTCCTGTTCTGGGTAACGGCGTACAACCCATCATTCAATCCGTAGTGAAAAAAAATATGCACTTCCCATTTGGGGAGCTGATTGTTGCTACAGTTCTCCTTCCACATCTGAGCCGGCGGAAGAGCGGGATCAAGGCGGGGTATTGGGCTATTTTATTCAGCGGAACGATGCTGGCGCTAACCTCTGCCGTTACCATTTCCGTCCTTGGCGAGAACATTGTGGAGCGTTCGGTTTTTCCTTTGCTGACGATGGTCGGAAAAGCCAATATTTCGGAGTTCATTGAGCGGACGGAAATTTTGATCGTGATGGTTCTGATTATTGGTGTGTTTTTTAAAATAAGTCTGTATTATTATGCCGCATTGATCTCTGCATCCGAGCTGTTCAACATTCCCTATCAAAAATTGATCTATCCTTTCGCTTTAATCATGCTTGGAAACTCGATGATTCTCGCACGTTCGTATAGTGAGCATCTCATGAAAGGAAGCCAGCATCTATATATGGTTCTCCCTATATTTTCAATCGCTGTACCCTTGGTGCTTGTCGTGATCGGTTTGATTCGCAGAGCAAGCTCCAAGGGAAAGACCAAGTCCGACTCTAGCTCCGGATCATGAACCATGTCCCGCGTTTCCAGGACTTTGGCTTGAATCACGGGGCTTTTTATTTTTGAATGCTCGGTAACAATCAGGAAGGATCAGGAGGCATAGCAGCACCGTAACCGTCAGCTTCTCTACGATGGAGAATAAAGTAAACTGCCAATTGATCATAAAGTTGTACCATGGGAACCCGAACAGACAATCTGTAAGCACGGTATAAGACAGGCAGAGAGTACCTAATAGCAGGGTGATCGCATATTTTTTGATATACATCGTTACTACCTCGCATTTCCTATGGTTTATGACTTGCCAATCCATGACAGCGTTGTATTAGTATGAAGGGTTTATTGAATAAACATACAAAGGAGAGTTGTATCCAATTGAACCAAGCGATGAAAAGGGGCGTATATGAACCGACAGGAACAGAAGAATATGCCGTTTATGGATGGGCCTAAGGGTTATAGATCTTTTATAATGGAAATGGATAGTGAACTTTAGCTTGGGGAGGGAGAGCTTGTGATGAAGAAACGTCAAGGCGTGAGAAGGCTGCTGGCCGGTATCATGACGGCAGTGATAGGGATAACCGGTTACATGTCATATGGAGGAGATGTTTGGGCTGCGGACACATCCTCAGGCAGACCTATCGAAGTTCGAGTGAATGGAGGTCGGCTTCTGCTGGAATCACCTCCCTTTATTCATAACGGCAGGGTGATGGTGCCTTTCCGCGGCATTTCAAGAGCGATGGGAGCCGAAGTTCGCTGGGATCAAGCCAAGCAGACGGCCATTGTGAGTAATGGTAAACATACGACAAGCTACACCGTGGGGCAGAATCACGCCGTTAAGGACAGCAAAGCTGTAACTCTGGATGCCCCGCCTCTGCTCAAGGAGGGACGTGTTTATATCCCGCTCCGCTTCTCGGCAGAGGGTCTTGGAGGCAAGGTTGTCTGGAATAACCAGGTTAAAGAAGCGTTGATCTATCCGCTGCTCACACCGAAGGAGGCAGAAGCTGCCCTGTCCAAGAAGAGTAATCAGGCGATAACACTTTTGAAAAACAAGGATTTTGAGAAGCTTTCCGAGCTGGCTCATCCAAACGGGATTACCTTCTCCCCTTATGCGCATGTTGATCGGCAGAAGGATGTCACACTTAGCAAGCAGCAGCTGGGGAATGGATTTAACCACGACACCTTATACCGCTGGGGCGAGTATGATGGCAGCGGAGAACCGATCTCCATGAATTTTGAGAGCTATTATCATAAATTCGTCTATACCCTTGATTTTGCCGCTGCGCCATGGATCGGTTACAACCAATCCAAGAGCGAAGGAAATACGCTGAATAATGCAAGCAGCCAGTATAAGGCAGCTGTCATCGTCGAGTATTATTACGAAGGAGTTCATCCTGATTATGCGGGGATGGATTGGGAAAGCCTCCGGCTTGTATTTGAACAATATGGGGAGGATTGGGTGTTATCTGGCGTGATACATGATCAATGGACGATCTGAGAATAGACCTGTTCTGTCGAAACCATATGAAGTCTGATGGTTTCGACAATTTTTTTAAAAAAATGCTTGCTTTTTAACTTTGTGCATTATATACTCTTAATTACGGTGATCAACTCGATCACGACTTACATAACATGCGGTCGTGGCGGAATTGGCAGACGCGCACGGTTCAGGTCCGTGTGGGCTAACCCCCGTGGAGGTTCGAGTCCTCTCGACCGCATCTATGAAGCAAAGCTGTTTTTCAAGTGAAATTTAACTTGAAGAACAGCTTTTTTCGTTCCTCTTCATGTGGAAATCGCGTTATACTAAACTGGAGGAACCGTTCAGCTTTAGGGTGAATGGAGTGGATTTATAATATTTGGCCTGTTAGCAGAAGACACTGGCGGGTTATTTTGAATACAAGGGGTGTGATCCTGTGAGAAAACCTCGAAAAGGGCTGGGCTTTATTTTGTTGATGCTCGTAGCTGTGAGTTTGTCTGTTGGATGTCAACCATCGGATGAGGGGTATGTGGCTGAGCGCTCGGTGGAAGCTTCGAAGGAGGATACTCAGAAGACAGAGCTCTCTTCCGGATCAGAAGATCATTTAGGTGGAGGGAGCGACGCCGCAGGAAGCGGTGCGGTCGCAGAACAGAATGATACGGACGTAACTCCAGATAATCAGGCCGCTGAACCCGATGTGGATTTAGCAGATGTGACGGCGGTCCGGCACATTAATCATAACTCGGGCTGGATTGGTGGAGAAGGCTGGATTGCTTTTAGTGATAACGGTGGCACGGAATGGGAGGTTCAGGCTCAGCCAAAAGGCACCGTACGCCAAATCTTTGCACTGAATGGCAAGCAGGCCTGGACTGTGATGGAGAATAACGATCTGTACCGCACAACGGATGGCGGTGAGACGTGGATTCGGATTGGAAGCACGCCGAATGCCGGATTTCTTCATTTCATCTCACCTGAAACAGGATTCAGCGGGCAAGCCAAAACCGAGGACGGGGGCCAAACCTGGAGCAACCTGGATATACCGGATACGACCGCCAGCAGTCCTGCCACGGGAGCTATCACCGATGAAGCTGCCAGAGCTCCCAAGAACGAAGAGGCTGTTTCAGGATCGTTGTATGTTGTTAACACGAAACCCCATAACTGATTCATAACAAAGAAGACCGGAGCTCTCCGGTCTTCTTTTTGTGGTTATGCCTCCAATCTCAGCAAGAAAGAGGCAGAACGATAAACATCATATCGTTCATTAAGGCAGCTCTTTGAATATCATTCGTGAGCCCAGCCATAGACCAGCGGCAACTCCGAATAAGCCGAAGAGGGCCACCAGGACGATCAGATTAAAGGAGTGCCAACCAAGCAGGAATCCAATACCGCTTCCCATGGTCGTTCCGGTGAGCAATCCCAGTGCAGCGCCAATCTGCTTATGACGTAACCTCATACTCACTCACCTCAATTGTTGGATGATGCGAACGGAATGTTACTTGTATTCCCTGATCGTCTGGAAATATGCCATAACAGAAAACAAGCCCGGCTTAGCCGGATCGACCCGGCAAGCTGAGCATTGGTTGGAATCATAAGTATGGTTACGTTATAACAGCAGTTTTAATTATGAATTTTGCTTTAGTGCGCAATCTGCAAATAGAACAGATTTAGGGATCCGGAAGAACTGTTCCGCTTTTTCCTGGAACGCTGCGGATGGTACGGTGCCCTGGTGCAGCCATTTGCGGAATGTGCCAGGATGTACGCCGATCCAGCGGCTAACATCGCTTACCGACAAGTCATGAACCATGCACAGGCCTGTCAGAATCCGATTGCTAACGGGTGAGCGTGTCAGGGTGCGTTTCATGAAGCGGGAAGGTGCCGGCTGGCAGATTAAAGGTGACTTGTCCAGCAGTTCCTCCCTGAAGAGAATGTGACGGGGATAACCCAAATAGTCGCAGGCCCTCTCCAGGTTGTTTTTTCCGGGAACGCGTCCCTCATATACCCAGGCGCTGACACTACGAGAGGATACTCCCAGTTCCTCGGCCAATTGCGATAATTTGATATCGTTGGCCATAAGTACGGCTAGTAGGACGCGGTTGCGAATTTGGCAGCGGGTCGGCCGGCGAAAGCGCTTGACTCGCACACCTTTCCCCAAATATTTACGATTGATCAGGGACCACGCCTCAATGGAGTGTTTTTCTTGCTGCAGTTGTGTAGGCATAATTCCTCCGATTTTTTTTAACACAATACTACAATATTCGACACTCACTTTTCAATAGCCAATCATAAAACAATTGTTTCCATTTCGTTGTTACCTGATTTATAAGTCGGACGTATTGGTCCGATAGACCTACTCATTTGATTGATTATTATAAAGCATTGTTCGCTTTTTGGTGGATAATATAGGGGCGATTGGCGTTTAAAACGAGATTTATTGGAGTTAAACACGAACGATTCATGAAATACCACTTGACTCATTCGTGAATTCGTTTTATATTAACAATGGTTGATGAAGAAAAAAAGATGCTTATTCGTATATCCCTGAAAATAAGGTTCAGGGGTTTCTACAAGGGACCTTAAATTCCTGACTACGAATAGGATGCGCAAGCATACCTATTCGGAGCAGGATTTTTTTGTGCCCGAAAAGCGGTGTGCGCAAAGCGACAGTCAAACACACAGGGGGATATGATGAGCAAATATGATGTTATCGTTGTTGGTGCCGGTCCGGCCGGTATTTTCGCTTGTTATGAACTGACGTTAAAGTCACCAGGCAGCAAGGTGCTATTAGTTGACAAGGGACATGATATTTACCGGAGAAGCTGCCCGATCCTGGAGGAGAAGATTAAGCTCTGTCCACCGGCAGTAGGACGTAAGGAATTTGCCGGTTGTTTGCCGGCTTGCTCGATTACAGCCGGATTTGGCGGGGCAGGAGCATACAGCGACGGCAAATTCAACATAACCACGGAGTTTGGTGGCTGGATGACCGATTATTTGCCAGGCTCCAAAGTCATGGAGCTCATCGAATATGTGGACGCCATCAATCTGGAGCACGGAGCAACACCTGCCATCACGGATCCGACAACAAATGCGATCCGGGATATTGAACAGCGTGGATACGCAGCGGGCCTGAAGCTGCTTCGCGCTCAGGTAAGACATCTTGGAACCGAGCAGAATTTGGAGATACTGAAGTCGATATATGAATATTTGAAGACAAGAATTGATATGGCTTTTCGGGCGGAGGTCGAGGACATTGTCACCGTCAAAGAAGACGGAGCCCATCGCGTTACCGGCATCGCAATGAAAGGCGGGGAGGTCCATGAG
Source organism: Paenibacillus sp. JZ16 (assembly GCF_015326965.1). Lineage (NCBI taxonomy): Bacteria > Bacillati > Bacillota > Bacilli > Caryophanales > Paenibacillaceae > Paenibacillus > Paenibacillus sp. JZ16. The sequence continues at coordinate 2,369,210 of NZ_CP017659.1, read as the reverse complement.
GCGAATTTGGTGATGGTCGCCCCTGGCCGTGACGGCTCTGCCTGGTTGACCAGTGTATTGAAAAAACGCAGATTGAAAATGCATAATAACCAGGTGGACGTGGGCGTTCGGGTTGAAACCTCGGATGTGGTCATGCGCGAGATCAATGAGCATTTGTATGAAGGCAAATTCATCTTTAACACCTCGGTGGGAACCCGGGTGCGTACGTTCTGCAGCAATCCTTCCGGTCATGTTGTGGTTGAGAACCATAGCGGGGTTATGGCAGCCAATGGCCATTCTTATAAAGATCCGGCATTGGGATCAGCCAATACGAACTTTGCGCTGCTCGTATCCCATAAGTTTACGGAGCCGTTTGACAAGCCGAACGAATATGCGCGTGAAATATGCAAGCGGGCTAACGACCTATCCAGCGGCGGGGTTATTGTACAGAAATACGGCGACGTGCTCCGCGGCCGGAGATCCACCGAGGGCCGAATTCGCGAAGGGTTTCTGGAGCCGACGCTGAAGGAAGCCGTTCCAGGTGATCTTGGCTTGGTGCTGCCGTACAACACCATGAAAAGCCTGATCGAGATGGTCGAAGCGCTTGATAAAGTCACGCCGGGAATCGCGTCGGAGCACACATTGTTCTACGGGGTGGAGGCCAAGTTCTACTCCGCAAGACCGAAGCTGACGGAGTCCTTCGAGACGGAAATCAAGGGACTTTATTGTGGCGGTGATGGTGCGGGCATTACCAGGGGGCTTGCTCAGGCAGGAGCCGCCGGCGTCTGGATTGCCCAGAACATGCTGAATCAATTAAGTTCGTGATTCAGCGTTATTCCCTTAAATAGAGTGTTGATTTCAGGAGCACGCTCTGGTGTAAGCCAGACGGTGCTCCTATTTGGTTAGATCTGGCGCAGCCGATCTTCCGATATGTTGGTGGGAGCGATTTCTTTTTCCGGACGAACGGGGTATGATAGATACGAAAGATTTACATACATGCTAGAGATGGAGGAACGGACGATGATTAAACATATTGTTTTTTTTAAATTGAAGGACTCATCCGCAGAGAATATTGAGAAGACGGTGCAGGTGCTGCGCGATATGGATGGCAGGATTCCGATGCTTAGATCCCTTGAGGCGGGCGCAGATGTAATTCGCTCGGAGCGTTCATATGACTTGGCATTGATCGTTGAAGTGGACAATCTTGAAGATTTGCAAGCATATGCCGTTCATCCTGTTCACCAGGAAGTGATCCAATACATCAATACGGTGAAAGATCATACGCTTAGCGTTGATTTTGAAGTGTAGGCATTGATATAGACTTACAACAACGGGTTGGAGGAGATTTGCGGTGTATTATGTAAATCAAGAACAAATTGAACGGCGGCTGAGCGCGATTCCTGAAATTGCGGAAGGGTTGCGTGCTGCGGCACAATCATGGGACGGAGGCCTGGTGCTGGGGTTGGTTCAGGAGCGTGCGCTTCATCTGGCGATCGAAGTCGTGACGGATGTCGGCAGCTACTTGATTGACGGATTTATTATGCGGGATGCCAGCAGTTATGAAGATATCATGGATATTAATCATGAGGAAAAGGTATTCCCCGAAGAAGTTCATAAGGTGCTGCTGGAGCTGGTCCGATTACGCAAACCGCTCGTGCAGGACTACTATGATTGGGAGAGGCATACGCTTCATTCTTTAACCCCGATTCTGCCTGATGTGCTGGAGCAATTTGCGGGAAATGTCCGTGAGTATTTAAAGAACGAGATGTACTAATGGTTATATAGTTTCACAAAGAAATATCCCATGATGCCATGGGCTCTTCCATACACACGATCCTTAACAGGCCTTCAGGGAATCCCTGAACGGTCTGTTTTTTTGTTGGTGTTATCTCAAGCGCTTGCATGTTCCGAAATTGCGGGGAAACTCGTGGTCCTGCTGTGCTGGAATAAAAAAATCGCCAATGTTGTGTCAAGACAAGCCCATGCTGCTTATAATGCATCAAGCGACTAGGCATTCGCCCGGTCGGACGAAAGGAGGAGTTCCCCATGACAGAATGGAGTGCACTGGCTGCTGCCATCGGTATCGTTCTGATCGCGGTTGCGGCGGTGGTCATGATGGTGTCGGTTAAAAAGCTGATCGGGCGGGCCGAGACCATGCTGGGCCGGCTTGAGGAAGACAGTGCTCGATTGACACAGGAAGCCTCGCAAGTGCTGGTGCAGGCATCCGTCTCGTTAGAGATGATACAGCGTCAGCTGGCGGCAGGCGAAGCTTTTGCCGCTTCCATGTCCGATGCTGCGTCAGCGGTAGCCAAGACGGCCGATGCGGTTCATGCTGTAGGGAAAAAAGCTTCCATAACCGCCATTGAGCATCTGGAACGTGCTCGCCTCGATAATGAACGGCAGATCGGGGAGATGTTCCGGTGGGTTGATGCCGGAATGACGCTTTGGCATTCATGGAACAAGTACACCTCCAAGTCCGGCGAAGGGCAAGCCAAATAGAAGGAGAGATGGAATATGAAAGAGAAGAGCAAAGGACTCCTCTGGGGAGTATTGATCGGCAGTGTTGCAGGTTCTGTTACCGCACTTCTTCTGGCTCCAAAATCCGGCAAAGAGCTTCGGAATGACATTGCCGACGGCGCCCGCGGCATCGGCACCAAGGTGCAGGAGGCAGCAGAGAAGGTAGGAGAGCAGGGCGTCAACCTGATCGGCATCATGACGGACCGGGCGGAGAACGTGATCTCCGATATTCAGTCCTGGCGCAACCGGCAAGAAAGCTGGCTGGCGGAAGAGGAAATTGCGCAGGTTTCCTCGTTTGACGAGGATTTTGAAGAAGATGCCTATGTTCCCGCTGCTGCGGAAGTGAAGGTCAACGATTAATTCAGGATCAGATGACCGTTTCAGCACTCATTTACGAGGATAAGGATTACGCCAAAATACATGAAAGCCGGGGCGGCAAACAACCCCGGCTTTGCTGTGTATAAACTACTCGAAAGATAAAGACCAAACTACTTTTTCTTGTTCCTGTAATGAAAATTCGGCGAACGGATGTCGTTATGATAAGAGTTGTGGAAAATATGTGTTGTAGCGGGCGAGACCGGAGGAATCAGCCAACTCCAATCCCCTGTGAGCTCCCGCCCGGCCTGCTGTTCCCGCTGTTCAAACAAACCGAACTGGGATGCTGCCGAATGATGGTCCACGATGCTGACGCCAGCTTTTTTATAGGAATAGAGTACGGCAGCATTGAGCTCGACCAACGCGCGATCTCTCCATAAGGTCGTTTCGCTGGAAGTATCCTGTCCCATCAGCTTGGCAATAAGCGGAAGCTTGTTGTAGCGCCCTTCGTCTGCAAGGTTACGGGCTCCGATCTCGGTTCCCATATACCAGCCGTTGAACGGCGCGGCCGTATACATAATGCCGCCGATTTCAAGCAGCATGTCCGAGATGAGAGGCACCCCATACCATTTTACTCCTTCCGCTTTCAGAGCAGGAAGTTCGGGATGCTCCAAGGGGACCTCCAGCACGTGGGATTTCGGTATCGGAAGCCATTCCGGAGGCTCATTCCCCTGCTGCACAACCAGTGGCAGCACATCATAGTCGGTCAAGTCTCCCCGCCATCCCAGATCCATGCATTCCTTCGTGAAGGAGAGGGAAGCCGGGTCGCCAACCGTCCCGTCTGGCGTTTCGTAACCCGCATACCGAATCAATTGGTGGTTTTTGATCATCAATGGGGCCTCCCCTGGACGTGCAGCCCTGAAAATCGTAATCGTAGGCATGATTTTTCCGCCATTGGTGGCAATCTCGATATGATGAAGGAGTGCTGAGAAAATGTCAGAGGTCTCGGTTAAGTGCCTGGCATCGACTACCTTTAGGCGATCCCAAAACAGTCTGCCGATACAGCGGTTGCTGTTTCTCCAAGCCATTTTGGCCCCATGCGATAGTTCCTCAAGCGTATGCTCATATGTACCTGTCAGCTTGATCTGTGAGCGGATGTCCATGAGCCGGGCCTCGGCTTCTTCCGGGGTACGGTTTAATTCTGCATAACAAAGCTCGATAAACTGCTTCGCAGCTTCCATAAGGTCGGTATGATGTATGTTGTCCTTCACGTGAAATTCTCCTTTGCTATACGCGCGCTTACTATAGTATAAACTACCTACGGTCAGCGACTGGCGCGAGAGTCCTACAATTGCTTGAACAAATTACCAGCCGTCTATTGCAGCAGCGATCTTGTTGAAGATAGGGGGGAATTGGGGTAAGATTTAAGGTACATTTCGATCCGAAATGACATATGGTATCACTGTAAACCATGAATTTGACAAGAAGGAAGCGGTGGGTTCGTGCAGCAAGCAATCGCAATACTAGACTCGGGTGTCGGCGGGCTGACTGTCGCTAAAGAAGTGATGAGACAGCTCCCGAGAGAGAAAATTATTTACTTCGGAGATACAGCCCGCGCACCCTACGGACCCCGTACGCCGGAAGAAGTCCGTTTATTTACGGAGCAAATTGTAGATTATTTAATTCAGTATGATCCTAAAATGATTGTGATCGCCTGTAATACGGCTACGGCGGCGGCGCTTGATTATATTTCGTCCAAAGTTCCTGTACCCGTCATCGGTGTCATTCACCCAGGGGCGCGTGCCGCCATAAGCGCAACGAAGACCGGTAACGTCGGCGTGATCGGTACAGTCGGAACCATTGGCAGCGGAGCATACACAGCGGCTCTGAAACAGCTCTCGCCTTACGTCGAGGTAGAAAGCCAAGCCTGTCCCGAACTGGTGCCGCTCGTCGAACACGGATTGTTCCGATCCAAGGATGCTTTACAGGTGGTACAAGAATCCTTGAGGGGCATCAAGGATACCTCCATTGATTGTCTGATCCTGGGGTGTACTCACTATCCGTTCCTGATGAATACGATCCAAACGGTCATGGGGCCGTCGGTGAAACTGATCAGCTCCGCCGATGAAACAGCTCGCGAGGTCAGCACGATCCTGTACGATAAAGGCCAGCTTGCGAGCAGCATGGAGAGCCCGGTGCATCAATTCTTCTGTACAGGAGATCCGGTTATTTTTCAGAGCATCGCGACCGAATGGCTCGGAGATCATATCAAGCGGACACCTGTTGTCTGGCAAATTACAAGGCTATAATTCACCTTCATACTAAGAGCTAATCCAGAATGAATAAGAGCAGAAAACGCAGGCAGGACAAGGAATAAGACCTTGTCCTGCCTTTATTATTTTCAGTGCTCAGTTTAGAAAATGAGCGGGATATGGCGCATTTTTCGATCTTTTGCATCATACATGTTGGACAAGCGGCTGCTCATATACATGGAATGGACGCTAATTGAAGCGGCTTTGCCGCGGAAAGGAATCCAATATGCAGCAATATGTCGTACAGAAAGGCGATACGCTAAGACGCGTGGCTGCCAGATATAGTCTGGCGTATGAACAGCTGATTACGGCGAATCCATGGGCGGCACAGCAGCCGTATCTCCAGCAGGGGCAAATGCTCTATCTTCCTGCATCGCTGCGCCGAAGGTATGTCATCCAGGAACATGATACCTTTGATAGTATTGCCAATACGTTCCGGTTTCGGAAGGAAGCATTGGAAGAACTGAATCCCGGGTTATCGGCTCATCATCTGCCGCAGGGGAAAACGATCGTTCTGCCGGGCACCACGCCTAGACGCATGATACGATTAACCGGCGAATACGGACCGGGGGATCTGGAACGCGATATACAAGAGATGCAGCTGCGTTACCCTGTTATCGAGTGGAGTGTCATCGGCCGAAGTGTGCTCGGCAAACCGCTATATGCGGCCAAAATCGGTAAAGGCCCCAAGAACCTGCATATCAATGCAGCACTTCATGCCAATGAATGGATCACAACCCCGTGTCTGATGCGATTCATGGAGGAGTACGGCAGGGCATTATCGCAAGAGTCACCGGTTTATTTTCAGGAGCCGGATGACTGGTACCGGAACTATACGTTATGGGTTGTGCCGATGGCTAACCCGGACGGGGTAGAGCTTGTACAAGAAGGAGTCACTCCTTCGCATCCCTATTATGAACGTCTGCTCGAGTGGAATGGCGGACGCGAGGATTTTAGGCGCTGGAAGGCTAATATAAACGGCGTGGATTTGGGTGACCAGTTCCCTGCACATTGGCATGAGGAAGTCGCACGAAGGGGTAAAATCCGTCCGTCTCCGCAGGATTATGCGGGGACTAAGCCGTTAAGCGAGCCGGAAGCCGAAGCTGTCTATCAGCATACATTATCGACATCTCCGGAACGGGCCATTTCCCTTCACAGCCAAGGGCGGGAAATCTACTGGAATTACAGGGACTACGAACCTCCGGAGAGTGAGGACATGGCCAGAAGATTAGGTCAGGCCAGCGGTTACAGGCCGGTGAAGCTGCAGGGTAGTGATGCGGGATATAAAGATTGGTATATTCAGCATTACCGGAGGCCGGGCTTTACCGTGGAGATTGGTTATGGGATGAATCCGCTGCCGCTTGAGGATTTCGAGGATTTGTGCGTCGAGGTGGGATCCATTCTAGCTGCGTTTATGTCTTTGAAATAGGATATATATTATGAAACGATAAGTTCTATTCAACGTAAAAATAGAAGAATACGGCCGCTGCTTTTACGGATTACAAGGCAGTGGCCTATTTTCGTGCTTTAATTGCTGCAACCCTGTTAATTGGGTAATGATATAGACATGCTGCCTGGAATGGAGGGAACAATATGAAGTGGAGAAGATTGTGGTCGCTTCGGCGCTGGTCGCACGTATTCCAGCGGATATTCGGTTATTTAACCTCTTCCCGGGTTACACTCGGGACAAGCTGTTATTTCTGGTTCCGGTTGTGCTGTACTGGGTGCTGCCGGACTTTATGCCTTTGCTGCCGATCGACGATATCGGATTCACGATGCTGCTGATGAATTGGTTCGTATCCCGCGTCGAGCGGAAATATCCAGGTGTGCTCGGTGAAAATCAAGGCCCCGCCAAGCGCGTACGGTAAACGAGCTTTTCGGATGTAACAATACGGACAGGACCCTTGCGAAAAAACCGGCAGGGGTCTACAATAACATATTGAATGAAACATCCGTGAGGAGATGAATATACGTGAAATGTAAAATTACCCGTAATGCCGCCAAGGTGTTAAAGAGAGAGCTGGACAAGGAAGAGAACAAGGACAAGAAAATTCGCGTACTGGTAACCCATGCGCATGGTGATCATGCCCACTACGGTCTGGATCTGGATACGCCGAAGGAAAATGATGTCATCGTATCCACAGATAAAGAGATCGACGTCATATTGGAAGCGGGACAACCTTTCCTGGACGGCGTCAAAATCGACTATCTTTATTTCCCTCAGGAAGGCTTTGTCATTACGAATCCGTCCCAGGGCAATCACGGCGACCACTAGGTTACTTCAGAATAAAGAAGGTAATGTACAATGGCTAATGATATTCGCGTCTGCGAGAAGTGCAGACATACGAAGTTAAAGACAATGATCCCGAAAATTAAGAAAATGGTACCGGATGCCGACATTAAGATCGGCTGCAAATCCTATTGCGGTCCTTGCGGCAAACGCGCCTTCATGTATATCAATGGCCGTTATGTCAGCGCGCCTACAGAGGATGAAGTGCTGGCAAAGGCGCTGCCGTTTGTGAAATAACAAACAACTGGCTGTGTGTTACTTCAGAATCGAAGTTTCGCGGAAAATTCCCATGCTTCGGGTATAGTTCCTGGCTCAGCCATCCATGCTAAGGGGGCAGCAGGAACAACAACTTTAGAAGGGAGCATCCGTCATGAACAGTCACGATTCCAGTCTTCATTCCAACAGCCCAAGCAACAGTGCGCTAGATTCCGTGGAGAAGCTGCACCGTGCCGTATCCTCGGCAATGTCCCACCCGACGGAACAGCTGATTCAGCAAGCGGAGAATTCGTTATCCCATACGGAGCAAGCAGTCGCCCAAGTGATTGAGCAGGGGAACGCAAACGCCGTGGAATTGGCGGAAGAGTTGTTAGGCGAAGAGAAGGAACGTCTGTCCAAGCTTCGTTCAGCTAAAAAGTAGTTTATGATCCTGTGCAGTCCGTTCAATAGCTTTCGAGCTAATGAACGGGCTTTTTTTAATTTATATACGCATTTGAATTATATACTTGATTCCGATATATAATTCTGTTAAATTGTTGTCATGGATAGAACAAGTTTAATAAAAGGGCATTTGGAGATGTGCGTATTGGCCATTCTGAGTCATGGCAAGAGTTATGGTTACGAGATCATGAAGGAGCTGGAGAAACACCGACTGAAATTGAAGGGAGTTGGAAGCATCTATCCCATCCTGTCCAAGCTGAAAGATCAGGGATGGGTGACGGATACGAGGGAGCTTAGCGAGAGCGGCAAAGCCAGAGTGTATTACGAAATAACGCCAAGCGGAGATTTGTTTCTGGATAAGAAAATCCAGGAGTGGCAGGAGCTGCAGCAGGATATTCGATCATTGCTTTCATCGAATGTACAGCGAATGGCAGATGGCGTGGAACAGGAGAGCCAGAGATGATGACATTATCCTATGAAGAAGAACAATTTGTCGCGGACGTTCGCCGCGAGTTGATACGGTACGAAATGACGTCAAACCAGGTGGAAGCCGTTGTCGAACAGATCCTGGAACATTTGGAGGCAAGCCGGGAGCACGGGGAGTATGGTCTTGAAGATCTGGGCTCACCCGATATGTATGTCAGGGATTATGCAGAGGTGCAAGGTTTGGTTAGAGTGCAAGACGCCATGGATCTCGAGTCTGTTCCTGAAGAACCTCCGGGGCAGCGCAGCGGGCGGCTGGGCGTATGGGGCTTTCTGAAATATTCGCTGGTTTTTGCGGCCGTCTATATCATATGTCAGCTGTTATTTTCCTTCGCATTAACGACGGCATGGGTGAAGGGGTATGAGATAATCGGCTTCAATCTGCTGTACCGAATATCCGATCAGACGTGGTGGAATATGATGTTGATCGTATTTAGCCTTTCGATTTCGGCGCTCGTTACAATTCTGACCCATGTCTTCGGTAAAAGAAGAAAACATAGAGATCTCCTCCCGTTTACAGAAGGAGGAAACGTATTGTGAGAAAGAAGTGGACGTATGTCGTATTAACCGTACTGGCTTTCGTGCTTCCGACATGGGGGAATATTGTTGAAGCAGAAGAAGTCATGGCTGATAAGGTTGACCTCTACATGAAAGCGGCGATGGAGGAATATCAAATTCCGGGTCTTTCCGCTGCCATCGTGCAGGATGGGGACATCGTGTTTACGAACAGTTATGGTGTTACAGCAGAGGGCAGTACGGTCAGCTCCAAAACTCCATTTTTACTCGGATCTCTCTCCAAATCCATGACGGCGTTAGGGATTGTCCAGCTTGTCGAGTCGGGCCAGGTCGAATTGGATGAATCCGTTGGGACCTATTTGCCGTGGTTTGCAGCCGAAGCGTCTTCTGAGGTATCGTCAATAACGATAAGGCAATTGCTGGCTCAGACGAGCGGATATAGTACATATACGGGCTTGGCGTATTCCGATGTGGGTGCGAAGGATGCTTCAGCCCTGAAAGAGAATGTGCGCCATCTCTCCAACACGAAGCTTAACAGTCCACCAGGGGAACAACATCAATACAGCAACGCCAATTACATGATTCTGGGAGCTGTTCTGGAGGAGGTGTCGGGTCAATCCTATGCCGATTATATGGAGCAGCATGTGTTTGGCCCGCTGGGCATGAGTACGGCTGCAGCCGATCAGGAGCGGGCGGTTCAAACCGGATTTGAACATGGGTATCAATCATGGTTCGGCTATCCGCGAGTGAGCAGCGTCCCCTATGACAACAGCGGTGCTTCTTATGGTTATATCTCGGCGAGTATCGATGATATGGCGCGGTATCTCCAATTTTTGCTCCAAGATAATGACATGTTGGTTAGTCGGGAATACAAGGAGCTGCTCCTGTCGCCTTTAGTTCAGCATCGACCGGATCGTGCCTATGGTTTTGGCTGGAGAATAAGCGAGACGGAACAAGGCGAGAGAATGGTATGGCACTCCGGATCAACACCGGAAGCACGGGCGGAAATCTTCTTCGTCCCGGAACGGGGCGTAGGGGCCGTTATTTTAACCAACAAGGACCACATTCTGGAGGAAGCCAGATTGATTCAGGTCTCCAAGGATTTGAGAGGGATATTAGACGGACAAGACCCGAAACCGCCTTCCGCTGGAATCCATCCGGTGATTTGGGGATTGGCGGTAACTTTGATCATTCTGCTCGCTATCGTGATATGGATGCTGCTAAGAATGCAGAAACGCAGCTTGAAGTTATATCTCACGCTTCCGCTGAGTTTGTTTCTCTTTGCGGTTTCAGCCGGCATCATTCCGCTCTTCACGCGGCTGACAAGCTCCCCTTGGAATTCCATACGACTTTTTGCACCGGACATTGCCTATATGACGCTGGGGATTGCAGCTAGCCTGGCATTGATGGGGCTTGTGCTGATGTACGGAACGCTTGTCAGCCGTAGGAAACATCTTGATTCGATTACCCGGCGCGCTTGATATGAAATGCAATCAGTAAAAAGATGCCCCCCATTAATCCAGCTTGGGTGTGTGTTCGGACATTGCCTAGCCCCAAAAAACAAACCAGGCCGATGAGTGAGATCAGCCTGGTTTGTTTCGTTTAGCAGCCTCATTCAACAGCAGTGAGAGGCTAAAATATTGAAATTTACTAACGTTAGGCGCGGTTATCGAGTATTCGCTTCACCTTCTGCTTTATATAACTTCAGCAGGTCATACGTGATCACTTGATCGGAAATCCGCAGCTGCTTCTGTGTCTCATCATATCCGTCACGGCATGCCTGGATGTCAGTTGGCTGACGTGTCGTCAGATCGTAACAGGTTCCACCTTCAAGCCCGGCCGTCTCGGTGGGCAGGTAGAATACCTTCTCATCGGAAAAAGCGCCGCTGCGCAGCGGAATCAGGCGAGGTTTATCATCAAACAGATGGCTGCCGATCCAGTAATACGGCTCATCCGATACACCGAGCAGATGAAGGATGCTCGGCGTCACGTTCATCATGCCGGCGGCCTCCGGGTAAACTCCGGCATGCCCTCCATCAGGCAGGCGGATGAGGAGGGGAACCTGGTTCATGATTTGCTCCATGTCGAGTGCATTCAGGTCTCGTCCCAGGAATTTCTCATAGTCCGCTTTTTCCTTGATAGAATTGTCGTGATCCCCATAGATAAGCAATATGGTGTTATCCCACAACCCTTGTTGTTTCATCTGCTCGACGAACTGGCCGAATGCTTCGTCGACATAGTGGATCGACTGCAGATAGTTCCCGAATATCGAGCCTTCGAAAGCCCCCGTATCCAGCTTCGCAGCATCCTTGGGGACATAATACGGATGATGGCTCGTTAACGTAATGAGGAAGGAATAGAAGGGCTGTTTGATGCCTTTCATCTCATCCAGCGATTGCGCGAAAAACGCTTTGTCGCTTAATGACCATCCCTGCACATCGTTCATTTCAAAATCCTTCTTGCTGTAAAAACGGTCGTAATTCATTTCCCGGTACATCGTGGTACGGTTCCAGAAGCTGCTGTCATAGGCATGGAATACGTTTGTTCCATACCCCTGTTCTTTCAGAATCTCCGGAAGGGTGTCGTACTCGCGGTCAGCATATCGCGTGAATACGGAACCTGTGGGGAGCGGAAGCAAGGAGCTGTGCGTGACAAAGTCCGCATCGGACGTTCGCCCTTGACCGGTTTGATGATAGAAATTGCTGAAATACATACTGTCCTTCATCAATCGGTTGAAGTTAGGGGTAATTTCCTGACCCTCGATCGACTGGCCGATGACAAAATTCATAAAGGCCTCCGTCTGAATCATGATGACATTGCTGCCTTTATACGTGCCGAACAAGGCGCCCGTATCAGACGGCTCCATACCCTTGGCATCAAACCATGTCTTGACCTGGTTGACCTCTTCCTCTGCCAGCTTGGGCTGCCCCACGAGATGATCTCGTCCATAACGGTAGATATCATATCCGTGAAAGCCGATCAGTCCCGTCACATTATACAGCGTAATATTCCACCAATTGCCTTCAAAGAGGCCTACGGCCCATGTATTGGACGCTTTCTTGATCGGAACGAAAGTCATGATCATGCCCAGGATGAACACAAGCGTGCCTGTAACCAACCGGCGAATGATCCGGTTCCGCCGATGCTGGCGATATTCACCCGGGAGTGCATAGGTTTCCAAGGTGGTTCTCCGTTTGCGGAATACCATCACGGCGGTAAACGGGACAATAATAAGCCAATCGATGAAAAAGAACAGATCGTACGCATGTATCAGGGAACGTATGCTATCCCCGAGGGAACCGACTTGTCCGGCCTGCATAAGCACCGGCACGGTTATGAAATCATCGAAGTAGCGGTAATAGATCAAATCGGCGTACAGGATCCCCGTCCATAAGAGATTTAATAAAGTTAAAGCTGCAAGTCGGCCTCTTGGCGGAAGCCACAAGGTCCAGAAGGAGATCAGCAGGAGCGAGCCGACAGCGATCACATAGTCTGCCTGATCCAGCTTCATGTTGGTAATATGGAGATGATGATCAAGCATGATCAGCTTGTACATCATGAGGATAAGGAATAATAAATATGCGGTGTACCGGTAATGCAGCCCTTTGGAGACCCGGCTTCGGATATCGCTCCATGATGGGGATGAGAGCACGTGGGTATCCTCCTTTTTTTGAAAAACATCCTTTAATCGCAGTCTTCTTATTATAGCTTGGCCCGGATGACCGAGCAAAAAACGCCGCCCAAGGGCGGCGTTTGCAAGAAACGTCATTTCGTTATTCCGCCGATTTGTTACGCGGCGGCAAGGGGCCCAGGTATTGATAATACTGGCATTCGATCCGGCCATTGAACAGCTTGCGCCGCTTGTCTGCCTTGCGTCCGAAGTAATGCTCAAACTGCTTGGTCGGGCTGAGCGCGAAGAAGGACCAGGTCGGAAGTGAATGCGTTACGGATCCGAGCTGGCGAATGAGGCGCTCAACCTCCTCTTTCTCGCTTAACCGCTCGCCATATGGCGGGTTGGTGATGATACAGCCGAATTCGCCCTCAGGGATGGCTTTGGCTGCAGGGAGAACCCTAAAGTCGATTTCGCCGGCAAGTCCCGCACTTTTGGCGGCGGCCTTGGCTACTTCGATCGCTTTCGGGTCGATATCGCTTCCGGCGATATGCAGCGGAATATCGTCCTTCACAGCGTCAAAAGCTTCCTCGCGCGCATCCTCCCAGAGGTTGTCCCCGATAATATCCCAATGCTCGGACGGGAACGAGCGGCGCAGGCCGGGCGCAATATTCCAGGCCATCATCGCGGCTTCGATCAGAATGGTCCCCGAACCGCAGCACGGGTCATACAGCGGACGATGCGGGCCCCAGCGGCTTAATTGCAGCAGTGCGGAAGCCATGGTTTCCTTCAATGGAGCTTCCGTAACCAGCTTGCGGTAGCCTCGTTTATGAAGGGCTGGTCCTGTGGTATCAAGGGTCAGTATGGCTCGATCCTTCAAGAGCGAAACCTCGATTACATATCGGGGGCCGTCTTCGGGGAACCATTCCGTACGGTGCGAGAGCTTCAGCTTCTCCACGATTGCTTTTTTTACGATGCCCTGACAGGCGGGAACGCTGCTAAGCTGCGATTTATGGGAGCGCCCTTCCACAGGGAATTCGCCATCCGCCGGGATCCAATCTTCCCATGGAAGAGCTTTGGTTCCTTCAAAGAGCTCGTCGAAGGTAAAGGCATTAAATTCCCCCATCTTGACGAGAATACGGTCCGAAGTCCGGAGCCACAGATTGCAGCGGCAAATATCGATCAGGTCACCTGTAAAGGTCACTCTACCATTCTCTACTTCCATGTCGGTGTACCCGAGCTCTTTCAACTCGCGGGCAACGACGGCTTCCAGCCCCATCGGGGCCGTCGCGATCAATTGTAATCGAGGCATTAACGATGTCAACTCCATTTAACATGTGTACGGCGATAGTCGCCGCCGGTTCAATCTATATAGTATAGGCGATTGCATTGACTAAGACAATTATCATATGATAGTTCTCGTTAGGTTTAGCGGGATACTACGTGTCTTATTAAGATAAAGGAGGCGGCTTCATTGCTTACGACCCCTGATGATTATGTTAACCAATTATACCCTGAAGATGAAGAGCTTCAGTTCGTGATAGAGGCCATTCGCGAGCATGGGATGCCGGAGGTGTCGGTGGCACCGGCATATGGCCGATTGCTGACCATGCTGGTACAGACAGCCGGCGCCAGGAATATTCTCGAAATCGGCGCCCTTGGCGGCTATAGCGGGATCTGTCTATGCCGAGGGCTTCCTGCGGACGGCAAGCTCACCTCCCTTGAGCTTAAGGAAGAATACGCGCAGCTTGCAGGCAGGCATCTGGAGAAGGCCGGATTCAAGGATCGGGTGGAGTACCGGATCGGTCCGGCTGCGGACAGTTTGGCAGCGTTGAAGCAGGAAGGACGAACCTTCGATTTTTTCTTTATTGATGCGGATAAGGAGAACTATCCCCTTTACTTGGATTATGCTTTGGAGCTAGCGAATCCGGGTGCCCTTATTGCCGGGGATAACTGTTTCTTGCGCGGCAGAACGCTGAACTCGGACAAGAACGGTCCTTCGGTTCAAGCGGTACGCCGGTTTAATGAAGTCATTGCGACGGACAAGAGGCTGGTCAGCACACTGCTGCCTGCTTATGACGGGCTGATCCTTGCACGCGTTAAAGGATGAATCAACCAATAGCGAGCTGTGCTGGACGATAAGATAACCATTGGAAGGAGTGCAGCCATTGGGCTGTCGACTGGAAGTCAGATTTGGGCGAGTGGTATGAATAACAGAACAAGGGGCTGTCCTTGGGTCGATGCAGACCACGGGACAGCCCCTTGTTGTTTGGAGACAAGCTCAAGCTATAGATGACAGACTCCGGGGGATCAACGATATTTGGGCGAAGGCTTTTGCGAGAACAGCTTTCTTCTCACCCACATCATATTGATGATCAACAGACAGCCGGAAGTAATAAACAATCCTTCGATGCCGATGAAGCCGGATAAGAATCCGCCGATCACCGCCCCCAGCATGTTGCCAAGCGCTAGCGAGCTTGTATTGAAGCCGAAGGAGCGGCTTTCCATGCCGTCCGGCGTGTATGAGCGAATCAGCGCGTTGACGCTTGGCAGCAGCCCGCCCATGAAGACGCCCATCATGAACCGTACGATAATCAACTGCCATACCGATTGAACAAAAGCTTGCGGGATCAGCGTAAGTCCCGTACCGATCAAGGCGTAGGTCAAGATGCGGTGCGCGCCGACCTTGTCGCTGAGCTTGCCGAGAATCGGGGAAGCGATCATGTTCGACAGCCCCGTTACCGCCACAACGAACCCGGCCCATATCGCAATATCCACCGCTGTTCCATGAAGCTTCTGAACGTACAGCGGAAGCAGCGCCATGGGACTGATCATGGCGAATTGCAGCAGGAACGTGACGGCGAATAACGCCGGCAGCTGCGGAATATGGCTCAGCTCCTTGAGCCCGGCTATAACCGAAGGCTGCGGCGCCTTGGCCGCCTGCTCGCGGTTGAAATTTTCCTTGACGAGGAACAAGGCAAGCATCGAAGCGGCAAAAATCAATCCGCCCGTGATATAGAAGATTGGCCGGAATCCGACCCAGCTTGCCATGAGTCCGCCGATCAACGGACCAAGAATCGTGCCTGCAACTT
Source organism: Paenibacillus sp. JZ16 (assembly GCF_015326965.1). Classification (NCBI taxonomy): domain Bacteria; kingdom Bacillati; phylum Bacillota; class Bacilli; order Caryophanales; family Paenibacillaceae; genus Paenibacillus; species Paenibacillus sp. JZ16. The sequence continues at coordinate 2,353,439 of NZ_CP017659.1, read as the reverse complement.
GTCCGGACTGCATGATGCCCATCGCAAATCCCATTCGATTCTTGGGCGTTGTACCCGATACGAGCGATATCGCCGCAGGGTTAAATCCCGATATGGTACCGTTCAGCAGACGCAGAACCAGCAGATGCCATGGATGGGTAGCAAAGCCCATGCACGCAATGACCAGCGCCATGCCGAAGCCGGAGCGCAGCAGCATGATTTTGCGTCCGTATTTGTCTGCGACCTTTCCCCAGATCGGTTGAAAAATGAATGATGTCAGGAAGTTGGCAGCGAATATTAATCCTGCCCATAGTCCTATTTCCCGATCTCCCACGACATTCAGGTCTTGCGCCAGATATAACGTCAGGAACGGGGTGATCATGGTCATCCCGGAGTTGACCAAAAACTGTCCGAACCAAAGCACAATGAGATTGATTTTCCAATTGGTCAATGTGCCCTTCACTTCCTTTCTAAGCTGTCGAGCCCGAAATAACCGGGCGAATTGTGGAACTACCCTAAAAATGCCGTTCTTCCAGTATAACATATTTAAAAAGTGCCAAATGCTAACAATGTCATAAGATTGTCATGCGATTTTCATAGGATGTCCATGTAAGACGGTTGTTACTTACTTTTAAAAAGGGCATAATGAAATTTAGGAAACTTTATACACATTGATGGGGGCCTAATCATGACCTATAACGATCAATTCATTCGCGCTTGCCGCAAGCAGGAAGTGAACCACGTTCCTGTATGGTATATGCGTCAAGCGGGACGCTACGACCCGGAGTACCGAAAGATTAAAGAAAAGTACTCCTTACTGGAAATATGCAGTCAACCGGAGCTGGCGGCAGAGGTAACCTTGATGCCCGTACGGAAGCTTGGTGTGGACGCGGCTATTTTATATTCCGATATTATGAATCCCGTTGCCTCGATCGGGGTAGACTTCGATATTGTGAAAAATATCGGCCCGGTGATTGATAATCCGATCCGATCTGCGGCGGATGTAGAGAAACTGCGCCCGATCGATGTCGAGGGGGATCTTGGACATGTCCTGGAGACCATCCGGATCCTGGATAAGGAGCTGGAAGTGCCGCTAATCACATTTGCGGGCGCTCCGTTCACGATTGCCAGCTATCTCATCGAAGGAAGACCATCCAAAAATTATCTTCGCACGAAAGAACTCATGTACAGTGAGCCGAAGGTATGGTTCTCGCTGATGGACAAGCTCGGGGATATGGTGATCGCTTATCTGCGCGCCCACGTCGCTAACGGCGGGAAAGCGTTTCAATTGTTTGACAGCTGGGTGGGGGCTTTGTCTCCACAGGATTTCCAAACGTATGTCCTTCCAACCATTAAGCGTATTTTTGCAGAGCTTCAGGACCTGAGTGTTCCGAAAATTTATTTTCCAGGCGTGAGCTCAGGTGAGCTGCTGCCTACGCTTACCGATCTGAGAACGGATGTCATCGGTCTCGATTGGAGAGTGTCCATTGCAGAAGGACGCCGCCGTTTAGAGCATAAGTATGCTGTTCAGGGCAATCTGGACCCGACCGTACTGACCGGACCGATGCCGGTCATCCAGCAGTATGCGAAAGAGATTATCGATCAGGGGATTCAGGAGCCCGGCTTTGTGTTTAATCTAGGGCACGGTTTATTCCCGGAGGCTTCGCTGGAGAAACTTCGTGAGTTGACATCGTATATTCACGAATACTCCGCTCAGGCACTGCAGGCAGGTGCACAACGCTCTTAAATGTTGAATATTTTATTAGTCAGAGGTGAGATGGTATGAAGAACAAGATTGGCGTGTTGGTTATGTCCTACGGCACACCGGAGAGCATGGAAGGAATCGAGAGTTATTATACCCATATCCGTCGCGGGAATAAGCCGTCGGAGGAGCAACTTAAGGAGCTTACTGACCGCTATGAGGCGATTGTGGGAGGTGTGTTTCCACTCCGGGAGAATACGGACCGACAGGTACGCACGCTGCAGGATACATTGAATGCGGATCCTCGCGCGATCGATCTTGAGTTTGTATGCTATCAGGGACTGAAGCACGCTGCCCCATACATCGAAGATGGCGTTGAGCAAATGGTGCGGGACGGCATTAAGGAAGCGGTCGGCATTGTGCTGGCTCCTCATTACTCCACGATGAGCATCGGATCCTACGTGAAGCGCGCTCAAGCCAAAGCGGATGAGTTGGGACTTCAGATCTCGTTTGTTGAAAGCTATCACATGCATCCGAAACTGATCGAGGCCTTTGCGGACCGGGTGTCCGCCAAGCTGAACCAGTTCGAGGAAGCAGGGGCTGACCGTGACAGCGTGAGAGTGCTGTTTAGTGCTCACAGCCTCCCGGAACGCATCTTGTCCATCGGAGATCCTTATCAGGATCAGCTCCTTGAGACATCCAAAGCCGTAGCCGAACAGGCAGGCGTCAAGCAGTGGCAGTTCACATGGCAAAGTGCTGGCCGGACGGCGGAGCCTTGGCTCGGTCCGGACATACTGGATACGCTGCAAACGCTGAATAAAGAAGAGCAGGTCGAGGATGTGCTGGTTGCGCCGGTCGGTTTTGTCTCGGATCATCTTGAGGTTCTGTACGATCTGGATATTGAAGCCAAAAGCATTGCCAAGGAAATGGATATGCGGCTTGAGCGCATCGACTCCTTGAACAGCGATCCGCTATACATGGAAGCGCTCAGCGATTCCGTGATCACCTTGATCGGTCTGTAAATATCCGTTATTACCGGAAATTCGAATAGAATGCTTAGATATGGAACTCCCCGGTGACGGGGGGTTCTATTCTTTATAGGGAAGCTGGTATAATGGGTTGAGCGACTTATTACGCGAGCTTATAAGTGAATAAAGGAGTGACCTATGCATCTGTCACGATCAGAGAAGAGCAAGGCCGAGAAGAAGGCCCGTAAGCAGCGAACCGGTCAGGTTTGGATCATACTTAACTTATGTCTGATCATTATGATCGCTGCTTTGCTTGTCTATCATTTTAAATTTAAGGAAGATCCTGTTCAGCAAACGGCTTATCCGCCCGGTATGCCGGAGTTTGGCATGGAAGGGGAGCAGGAGGGTAACCCGGGTTCCAGACAACCAGCTGACGGCGAGGGGACGGATTCGATGCCTCCGAAGACGACAGAGACGACGGAGACCGGCGAGCCCCCAGATTCCGATATGACCGAGCCTGAAGGCAGCGCAGCAGATGATCCTGGCGATTCCGCTCTCGCCAAGCGGGTGGTCATGCATTTTGCCGGGGATACCTTGTTCTCGGGCAAAGTGGAGGATGCGCTGAAGAATCACGGGTACGATTATCCGTACAAGCATCTGGGTACTGCATTCCATGAGGATGATCTGACCGTACTTAATCTGGAAACGCCGGTTACGACCGGAGGTGTTGGCGCCGCCAATAAGAAATTTGTATTCAAATCCTCACCGGACGTATTGCCGGCTCTGCGAGATGCCGGGGTAGAGGCCGTTAATCTGGCTAACAATCATATCCTAGATCAAGGACAAGAAGGACTTCTGGATACCTTGAAGCATTTAAAGGATCATGATATCCGTTATGTAGGCGCAGGACGGAATGAGAAGGAGGCCTTCGCGGCCCAGTATTTCGAGCTTCAGGGCATGACGGTTGCCTTGCTTGGATTCAGCCGTGTGCTTCCGGAGACGACCTGGTACGCGCTGGAGAACAGGCCGGGGGTGGCCGGGGCATATGACCATGTGCTGCCCAAGGCGGTTGAAGCGATCAACGCGGCGCGTTCCAAGGCCGATCTGGTGGTCGTGGTTGCCCATTGGGGAGAGGAGCTTCATAAAACGCCAAATGTTCACCAGATTAATCTGTCACGTGCGTTTATTGACGGTGGAGCCGACCTGATTATCGGCGGGCATCCCCATGTGCTGCAGGGATTGGAGCAGTACAAAGGCAAGTGGATTGCTTACAGTACCGGTAATTTCATATTTACCAAATCCTCGAATGAAGATACGTGGAAAACTGCCGTATTCCAGGCATCATGCAGTAAGCAAGGAGAATGTGACTTGAAGCTGACGCCTTACCGTACGGAGATCGGACAGGTCATCCCGCTCGAAGGCAAAGAAGCTGAGGCCTTGCTGAAAGAGGTGGAGAAGCGATCTGTCGGCGGCATAAAAATAGCGCTCGATGGTAAAGTTGTCGCTGGCAAGGCAGTGGAATAATTCTTTAAATCCTTACATCAAGGAGGTCCCACCATGAACAATTTATGTGTGGCTCACCGGGGGTTCTCCGGTAAAGCACCTGAAAATACGCGCGCAGCCATTCAGATGGCGATGGATGAGCCCTTCGTGCATTGGATGGAAATTGATGTGCAATTGACTCAGGACGGGGTCCCTGTCGTGATACATGACTATAGTGTGGACCGTACCACGACCGGGAAAGGCAAGGTGAAGGATCTGACCTGGCAGCAAATTCGGAGGATGGACGCCGGAGAATGGAAGGGACGCCAATTCAGGGGAGAGCAGGTTCCTTCGCTGGATGAGGTTTTGCAGCTTGTCAAAGGACGATTGAAACTTAATATCGAACTTAAAACGAGCGGCGACATGTATCCCGGCCTGGAGAAAGCCGTTCTGGAGCGGATTCATGCCCACCGGATGCTGCCGGACGTGGTGCTAACTTCTTTTGAGCCAAAAGCCTTGATGAAGGCCAAGGAATTGGAACCTAACGTAAAAACCGGACTTATTATCGATGCGCATCCCCGCAATTTGCTGGCGCGCTTGAAGCAAATGAAATGTTCCTTTTTATCGATCGGCTATTCCCACCTGGATGCGGCCTTTGCGTCCGATCTGGTGAAGAACGGCATTACGCCCATGGCCTGGACGGTGGATGATGCGAAGAGCATGAGATCGCTCGCCCGAATGAATCCCGCCATCATGATCTGTACGAACCGCCCCGATACATGGGGGCAGATTTTTATCCATAAAATTGCACCCAAAGTTCCATTCTGGCGAAGAAAATGGAGGTTTTAATGTTATGTGTGCCCTAGTGAATAACGTTTATTGTGTAGGTCGTAATTATCAATTGCATGCGGCGGAGCTCGGCAATGCGGTGCCGGAAGAGCCGATGATTTTCCTTAAACCCTCGCATGCCGTCGTTCCATTGGATGGCAGCGTGCTGAAGCTGCCGATGGACCGCGGCAGTCTTCATTTTGAAGGCGAGCTTGTTATTCAGCTTGCGGAGGATTACGCGCCAGGCAAGACCGTTGACGAGCTTGTAAAAACGATGGCCCTTGGCATCGACTTCACGCTGCGTGACGTACAGTCGGTCATTAAAGAGAAGGGACATCCTTGGACGGCGGCAAAAGCGTTTAAATCTTCCGCACCGCTTACGCCATCCATTGCGTTTCCCGGGACCGCGAAGCTGGCGGATATCGATTTTACCGTAAGGAAGAACGGCGAAGAGGTGCAGCGCGGGAATGCGAAGGATATGATCTTCTCCCTTCAGCACATCATCGATTACATCGGCGAGCATTATGGCCTTGGCCAAGGTGATTTAATTTTCACGGGTACACCGGCTGGTGTAGGACCGACGGAATCCGGCGACGTGTTCGAATTGTTCTGGGGAGATGACCGTCTGGGCCGCTGCGAAATCGGGTAAACGGATATATGCTTTAACACATGGGAGGGGTCACAGATGGATTGGCTGATCGGAGCGGCAGGCGCTTTTATCGTGGCAGGAGCCGCTTACAGGAAACGATCACTATCGGAATCCGGAGCCGCAGCCGCTATTCTGATGGGTACCATATATTACGGAGCAGGGAACGTGTTTTGGTTCGGAACCCTGCTTCTTTTTTTCATTACATCCACACTGCTATCCCGGTACGGGAAACAGCGGAAGGCAGACCTGGAGAAATCCTATGCCAAGACAGGCCGGCGGGATGCGGGTCAGGTCTTCGCCAATGGCGGCATCGGCATGGTGCTGTGTCTGTTAAACGTATGGATTCAATCCGATCTGTGGGTATTCCTGTTTATAGGCGTAATGGCTACGGTAACGGCGGATACCTGGGCCACGGAGTTAGGCAGCCTTAGCCGGAAGCCCCCGCGTTCCGTGCTGAATGGCAAGGTGCTGACCGCCGGGGAATCCGGCGGCGTGTCCTGGGTCGGCTCCACGGCTGCAGCGGCAGGGAGTTTACTGATTGGGGCAGGCGGATGGCTGCTTGCCGGATGGAGCGGCATGGATGCAGAGCTATTGCCGTATGTCCTGGCAGCCCTCGCCGGCGGATTGGTTGGAGCTTTCGCCGATTCGTACCTCGGAGCGACATTACAAGTGATGTATCGCTGCCGTGTGTGCGGCAAATCGGTGGAAGTGTCGCATCATTGTGGTGAAGATACCGTGCGTACGCGCGGCGCTTCGTGGATGTCCAACGATGCAGTCAATCTGGTCAGTTCGCTTCTCGGCGGAGCGGCAGCTTATGGGATTGCCGTGCTGATTGCGTTATAATGTATCCATCTTACCGATGAAACAAACGTTCAACGAAATCTATAGATGTAAGTAGGGATCATAACAATGAATATTTTGACCGTCGAACAGGTAACAAAAAGCTATGGAGACAAAATTCTGTTTCAAGATGCATCCTTCGGAATGGAGGATCAGGATAAAATCGGCATTATCGGCGTGAATGGCACAGGGAAATCCACATTTCTGCGGGTCATCGCGGGGCTCGAGCCGCCCGACTCCGGTAAAATATCGATGGGCAATCGCATTCGGGTTCGTTACCTGGCGCAGAATCCGGAGTTTGATCCGGACAAAACCGTCCTGCAGCAGGTGTTTGAGGGCGATCTTCCGGAGATGAAGGCAGTGCGGGAATATACTGAAACGATGGAGCTGCTGGAGCTGCATCCAAGTCATGAGGAGCTGCAGCAGAAACTGCTGAAGCTCAATCAGACGCTGGATACGCTGCAGGCATGGCAGCTTGAAAGCGATGCGAAAACCATCCTGTCCAAGCTGGGGATTCGGAATTATGAAGCGAAGATGGGGACGCTGTCGGGCGGCCAGCGTAAGCGGGTGGCATTAGCCGCCGCTTTGATTCAGCCTTCCGATTTGCTCATTTTGGACGAGCCGACCAACCACATAGACAATGAATCCGTTGCCTGGCTGGAGCAGTATTTGCAGAAGCGCCGCGGCGCACTGCTCATGATTACGCATGACCGGTATTTTCTGGACCGGGTAGCCAATGTTATGCTGGAGCTGGATCACGGACGGCTGTTTCGATACGAGGCGAATTACAGCCGTTTTCTGGAGCTGAAGGCAGAACGCGAGGAGCGTGAAGCCGCTTCCGAGCAAAAGCGCCAAAATTTGCTGCGGAGCGAGCTTGCCTGGATCCGAAGAGGGGCCAAGGCCCGCACGACCAAGCAGAAGGCGAGGATAGAACGCTTCGAGAAACTCAAGGATCAGGAGATGGTACACAGCTCCGGTGAACTGGACGTTTCGGTCGCTTCCACCCGCTTGGGACGCAAAATTCTGGAGATTGAAGGTCTCCGGATGAAGATCGACGACAAAACGTTAATTCAGGACCTTTCTTATATCGCTGTTCCCGAGGATCGGATAGGTATCGTAGGCCCGAACGGCAGCGGCAAATCCACGCTGCTCAATCTGATTGCCGGGCGGATTCAGCCGAGTGGCGGGGAAGTCGTGCTCGGACCGACGGTCAAGCTCGGTTATTTCACGCAGGAGCATCAGGAGATGGACGGCAGTCAGCGCGTGATTGAGTATATCAAGGATGAGGCCGAGGTTGTCCGTACGGCGGACGGTTCGGCGATTACCGCAGCCCAGATGCTGGAACGCTTCCTGTTTCCGCCCGCGCTGCAGTGGACGCCGATTGCGAAGCTGTCCGGAGGCGAGAAGCGCCGCTTGTATCTGCTGCGGGTGCTGATGAGCGCACCGAATGTGCTGCTGCTCGATGAACCAACCAATGATTTGGATATCCAGACATTGTCCGTTCTGGAGCAGTATTTAGATGAGTTCCCGGGCGTCTGTATCGTGGTATCCCATGATCGCTTTTTCCTGGATCGAACGGTGGACAAGATTATGGCCTTTGAGGGCGACGGTCAGATTCGTGTCCATGTCGGCTCTTACAGCGAATATGCGGAATGGATGCAGCGTCACGGCGGTGAAGCTTCCGGGAGCAAGGCGGAAGCATCCATAGCCAAATCTGCTTCGGGGAGCAGTGATGGCAGGGACAGCGATTCAGCTAAAGAAGCGCCGCGTGAGCGCTTGAAATTCAGTTACAAAGAACAACGGGAGTTTGAGCAGATTGATGGGCTCATCGAGGATACCGAGAGCAAGCTCGCTTCGATTCAATCCGAGATGGAGACCGCCGGCAGCGACGCAGCCAGGCTTCAGGAGCTGATGAAGGCTCAGGAGGAAACGGAGCGTGAGCTGGAGCATCTGATGGAGCGCTGGACCTATCTGAACGAGCTCGCGGAGAAGATTGAAAAGAGCAAGAAATCGTAAGGATTCACACGATCCATAAATAAAGGGGCGTCCCCAGGCATAATGCCTTGGCGGGACGCCCCTTTGTTAGTATAAGGCCAGCGTGGCTGAACCATTTTGATCATACAGCAACAACATCTTCTAAAGAGAGGATGTTTTTTTGTGAAAGTACGCGAACAGACGTTGTTTATAAAATGATCAACTGACGTAGGCCGCCAGCAGCTTTACGGTGTTAAGAACGGCTTGTTTATGCGTTCTTTCCATGGCATGGGATGCATGGACGCCCGGACCGATCAGCGCGGCCTTGATGTTGCTGCCCGCGGAAAGTGCTGCAGAAGCGTCAGAGCCGTAATGAGGGTAGATATCCACCGCATACGCAATGCCTTCGCTTTCGGCCAGCTGGATCAAACGGCTGGTCATGTCATAGTCATAGGGACCGGATGAATCCTTCGCGCAGATGGATACATCGGTTTCCTTGCAGCTTAGGTCATCGCCGATGCAGCCCATATCGACCGCAATCATCTCATTGATGTCGGCAGGAATGTAAGCCGCGCCATGTCCCACTTCTTCATAGTTCGAAATGAGAAGCTTTACATTATGTTTAGGTTTCCAGTTATCCCGCTTCATGCTTTCGAGCAAGCCGAAGAGGGCAGCGACGCTGGCTTTGTCATCCAGATGGCGCGATTTGATGTAACCGCTTGGCGTAATGACCGCACGGGCATCAAAGGAAACAAAATCTCCAACCCCGATGCCGAGTTTCTTCACATCATCGGCCGACTCCACCATTTCGTCGATCCGGACCTCCATATGGGCTTCCTGGCGCTTGAAATCGCGTGCATCGCTGTATACGTGGACGGAAGGATGCGTGGACAGGATCGTGCCCGTATATTTCTTGCCGCTGCGGGTATGGATGATGCAGTATTCATTCTCAATGCTGTTCATCATGTATCCGCCAACGGAGGTAAGACGGAGCGTGCCCTCTGATTTCACGGCACGAACCATCGCGCCAAGCGTGTCCACATGGGCGCTCAGACCAACCGTACGGCTGCCGTCTTGTCCGGGAACGGACAGAATGGCGCCGCCTTTTTCATTCCATTCGAGCGAAACATCAAGCGTTGCGGCTTCCTGTTCGATCCGCTTCATGATGTCATGGGTATATCCGGTTGGGCTCGGTGTATCGAGCAGTTCTTTTAGCAGGTTCAGCACATAAGTTTCATTCGGTTGTATCGCCACTAATTGTTCAGCCTCCTTGGTTCAATCGAACAGCCTTCCCTATTCAGCGGGGGCGTCCTTCTGTTCTTTCTTGCTTTCCTCTTCCGCAGCTTGTACTTCAGGGGTGTATCCCGTTACTTCACGGATATGTATAAGTTGCTCGGCTAACGAACGGATCTCCTTCTGCATTTGATATTGACGGTAAATGCCGAACGTGCCGACAATGAGTCCCCCGATCAGCGAGCACCCGATAATCAGCAGAATCAGCGGTACATTGACTGTGCCGAATAATAGATTCACTGCGACCGGATTGACATTGATGACGGCGAATACAGCCGTAATCAGGGCAAACAATAAGGCTGCGATTAGCGACCATTGAATTTTCATGGGGAACACCTCCTTCCTCCAAACAGTATAAAATCCCTTGCCTGTAAAGGGCAAGGGATTTTATTCCACTGGTCAATTGAGATACGCTCATACTGCCATAGCGGCTGTTTATTTCGTCAATTGCTCCATTTGGCTGATGATGTCTTCAAACACGCTCATCGCTTCACGAATCGGCTCCGGTGAGGACATATCAACGCCGGCCTTCTTGAGGATGTTAATGGAGTAATCGCTGCCGCCGCTCTTCAGGAAGCCGAGGTAACGGTCAACGGCAGGCTGGCCTTCCTCAAGGATTTGCTTGGAGAAGCTGGTCGCGGCCGAGAAGCCGGTCGCATATTTGTAAACATAGAAGCTGTTGTAGAAATGGGGAATTCGCGCCCATTCCATTCCGATCTCCTTGTCTACCTGCATGCCTTTACCGTGATATTTCACGTTCAGCTCATAATAGATGTCGGATAGATCCTGAGGAGTAAGGGATTCGCCGCCTTCCGCGCGTTCGTGCACAATCTTCTCGAACTCGGCAAACATCGTTTGACGGAATACCGTGGTCCGGAATTGATCGGCATAGTAGGTGAGCAGGTACATTTTCTGCTTCGGATCCTTGGCGTTTTTCAGCAGGTAATCCATCAGCAACGCTTCGTTCGTTGTAGATGCCACTTCAGCCAGGAAGATGGTGTACTGGGCGTCACGGTATTTCAGAGCGTTGTCGGAATAGTAAGAGTGAAGCGCATGACCCATCTCATGTGCAAGGGTAAACATGCTGTTCAGGTTATCTTTATGGTTCAGCAGCACATATGGGTGGGTGCCGTAAGCGCCCCAGCTGTATGCGCCAGTCCGTTTGTTCTCGTTCTCGTATACATCGATCCAGCCGTTGTCATATCCCGCCTGCAGGCTGCTCAGATAATCTTCACCAAGCGGCGTCAGGCCTTCCTTGGTCATTTGCTTCGCTTCTTCGTAAGTGATATCCCACTTATACTCTTCTACAAGCGGTGCGAACAAATCGTACATGTGAAGCTCATCCACGCCCAGCAGCTTCTTGCGGAGCTCCATGTAGCGGTGGAGGAGCGGCAGGCTCTCGTGAATGGTATCGATCAGGTTGGTGTAGACTTCCTTCGGAATGTTATCGCCATAGAGCGCCATTTCCAGAACGGAAGGGTACTTGCGCACGCGGGAATAGAAAATGTTTTTGTTTACATTGGCATTCAGCGTAGCCGCAATCGTGTTCTTCTGCTTGCCATAGGTTTCGTACACGGCTTTGAAAGCACGCTCGCGAACTTCGCGGTTCGGACTTTCCAGGAATTGAATATAGTTGCCGTGCGTGAGCTCGACTTCCTTGCCGTCCTCGTTTTTGATTTTCGGGAATTTCATATCCGCATTGTTCAGCATGCCGAAAATGGTCTGCGGCGCAGAGGAGAGGTTGCCGACCTGAGCCAGCAGCGCTTCTTCGGTCTTGGACAGAACATGAGCCTTCTCCCGTTTCATTTCGGACAGCGTAAACTTGAATTCCTTGAGGGTAGGGTCTTCAATCAGTTTGTCAAGCTCCGTTTCGGACAAGGACAGAATTTCCGGCGTGATGAAGGAGAGGGCTTCTCCGGCTTCGACATTCAATTTTTTGGCTTTGGCAGATAACGCCTGATATGTAGGGTTTGCTGTATCCTCATCATGATGCATGTGCGCATATACGTATAAACGTTCGGCATGATATGAGATTTCGTCCTCAAGCTCGAAGCATTCCTTAATGGAAGCCGCGTTGGTTAACTTGCCTTGATAATCGGCTGTGCGTTTCAGAAGATTCTTCAGCTCCGCATAGCTCGCATCCCATGCCTTCTGGTCAGCGAATAAATCTTCAAGCTTCCATTGATGCTCTTTAGGGACATCAGCGCGTTTTAACAATTGTTCCATGGAAATCCTCCTTGAATGATAGGTATTAGTTGGAGTCCGGGTTCCTTCAGATAAGACTTCGTTGCGGGCAGTCGATAGAGCGATCAGGCTGATTGCAATCGTAATGCAGAGCACCTTGGCGCCTCTCATGGCATCATACCTCCTCGAATTGAAGCATCCGAGCGATAGTATGCCGCGTACCCGCCACTTTCATCCTATAAATTTACGAGGAACCCAGATTCAAGAAACTGTATACAATAAGGTAAAAGGCAAACAAGATGAAGGCGACGGCAATCAGGGCCATCCCCTTCCTCAGTCCCGGCGGTATCTTATCCCGGTACATGATCATGATGGCACCAAGACTGAACGCGAGAATAATGAAGATGACAATATTCGTATAATCCATTCGTTACACCTGCTTAAAAGCAGCCATCATTTCTCTCCACTCATCTTCCCGGCCTTCAAAATCTGCTTTGGGAAAACGGTTTTGAGCCCAGTGCATCAAGGCTGGACGACTCAGAAAGGTATGGGTCTCTTCACCCCACTGGTCAGAAATTTCGCGGAGAACGATGTATCGGCCCTGAACTTCAACCGTCATCATGTTCCACTTGTCTTTTTTGTATATTTCATGTTTTTTGATCATATGCATTCTCCGTTTGCTACTTAGGCTTTTGGGTAAATGATAACGCACAGGCGGGCGTAAAAGCAAATAATCTTCTGTTAAATAGTGGCTCAAAAAAAGCCCCTTAGGGCGAATTGACGGATTGCATTGTCAGAAAACATGGGATATAATATGGATATTCGCCATAGATGGCGGTATTTTTAGGAGGTTGTTCATTTGAAAGGTACAGTTAAATGGTTTAACGCAGAAAAAGGTTACGGCTTCATTTCCGTTGAAGGTGGCGAGGATGTATTCGTACACTTCTCCGCAATTCAAGAAGAAGGCTTCAAGAGTTTGGAAGAAGGTCAAGCGGTTGAGTTCGACATCACTGAAGGTAACCGTGGTCCTCAAGCAGCCAACGTAACAAAACTGTAAGTTAGCTCCCAATACGGAGATCTTATAGAATTACCAAGGCATGAAGCACAGTTCTCGGTTAAGAGAACTGTGCTTTTTTGTATTTCAATGGGTCAAGCGCTGATTCCGCCGACATTCATATCCTCCGGCTTGGCAAAAAGGTGCCGGTAAAGAAAACCGAGACCGGCGATAAAGGCCAGGAGGGCTGCGAGCTGGTAAAAGGCCGGTCTTCCCGCCGCCTCGAACAGCAGACCGCCGAAGGCTCCGCTGAGAAGTCCTGAAACGCTTGACCAGAAGATAATGAATAGAGCCATGCCGGTCGCGCGGTACTGCCAAGGAATGATCCTTGTAATATAGCGCACCGCGGTTACATAGAACACGCCGAAGGTAATGCTGTGAAGCGATTGAACCGCAAGCACGGACAACGGGTCAGCCGCAAGGGCCATGAGCAGAAAACGGAGCGCGAACATCAGGCTTGCAAAAGTCAGCAGAGGCAGCTCCTTCATCTTGTCGCCATACTTGCTCAAGAGGAAGAAAATCGGGATCTCGCTGGCAGCCGAGACCATCAAGGACCAGCCGATGAGTCCTTCACCCGCTCCCAGCTCGGATAAGGTAAGCGTAAGAAAGGCTTCATTCATCCGGTGGGCGATGGCAAGACAGAAGGTGCAGCCGAAGAACCACAATATTTCTTTGGAACGCAATATTTTGAGAAGGGCTGCCAGCTCGACAGGCTCCGACTTGGCAGCAACTCCGTCGCGGAGAAGAAACGAGCAGAGCAGCGTGAATACGCCGATGCCGATGCCGATAGCCAATGTGGCCGACGCACCCGCGGCACTGATGGCATATCCGATGGCAAGCGCGAAGAACGCGTAGCCGAGTGAGCCGAATACGCGAATAACGGTAAAGCTGCGTCCGTACCTCTGTGCCGTTTGGATGGCCATCGTATCCGCCAGGGGATAGACCGGGTAGTAGAAAAAATAAAATAAACTGATTGTGATTAATACTACGCCGAAGCTTGCAACCTGCCATAAAACAAGCATCGTGACAAGCTGTCCGATAATGAGAATGTTCATGATGCGTTTGATGGTCCGGTATTTGTCACTGGTGTAACTCCAAATCATATTGGAGAACATGGATATAAGCGGGCCGATGGCATACAGATAACCGATCTGCGTGCTGCTGAAGCCGATTTCTTTGAAATATAGCGGAAAATAGGAAATGACAAGGGCTGTCGTGCCAAATATCGTAAACATAAAGGCGCGCAGCCAGTTCTGATCCGGTCTGGGCGTAGCGGGAAGTTTCATGCTGGGGATCTCCGTTCTTTTCACGAACCCGGCGTAGCTAACGTTATTCGTGAGGTTCATGGTCTGTTATTCAGCTCCGACTAGTATATAACATATCGCAGAATGGAGATAGATGGATTATAAGATGCGTTTACTGCCATAGGTCGTCAATGATTTGTGTTATTTGTGCAAAATGAACGATCATATTATAATAGGTTTGATTTGGATAGGTATAAAAAGACAACCATGTGGAGGCAGAGTTCATTGAATAATCAAGAGCTAAGCCGTAAGGTTCCGCGCAGTCCGGTCGGGCTGATGAGCCGGGTGTACAAATTCATACTCCCGGAAGTGCGAATCGAATTGGAGAAGTGGCGCCGGGAGGCTGAGCAAATTCCGGATGAGGAGCTACAAAAGCAGGCACTGGCCAGTATAGATACCAAAAGATTTCACTGCCAGGGCGGCGCGGTGTATGCCGCAGCCAATCTGCCGGAGAAGCATATTCTCATTCCATTGATTGTAGCTTACCAGACAATTAGCGATTATCTCGATAATTTATGTGACCGTAGTACTTCGCTGGACCCAGCGGATTTCAGACAGCTCCATCAGTCGATGCTGGATGCCGTTTCGCCTGAGACTGAGCCGGCCGATTATTACGCCCTCCGGACCGAAAGGGAGGATGGAGGTTACCTTCTCCGTCTTGTGCAGAAATGCCGGGATTGTATCGGTCAATTATCAGGATATGAAGCGGCAAAGCCCTATATAAGGGATTTGGCTGGGCTGTATACCGATTTGCAGGTATACAAGCACATCCATCCGGATAAGAGGGAAGCGGCATTGCTTGAATGGTGGTCCCAGCATGCCCACCGGACACCGCATCTGCGGTGGAACGAGTTTGCGGCAGCAACGGGATCAACCTTGGGCGTGTTCATGCTATTCTTGGCTGCAACCGATCCGTTTCTGGATGACGAGGATGCTTCGTCCATTCATGCGTCTTATTTTCCGAATGTATGCAGTCTCCACATTATGCTGGATTATCTTATTGATCAAGACGAAGACAGGCTGGGCGGCGATCTGAACTTTTGTAATTATTACGAAGATGCCGATACGATGCTGAACCGGATAGCTTCCATTGTTGAGTGGGCCCGGAAAGATGTCAGAACAATTCCCTCGACCCCTTTTCATCGTATGATCATTGAGGGGTTACTGGCGTTATATTTATCCGATCCAAAAGTCAGCGAGCAGCAACTGGTTCGCTCTGTATCCAAGCGTTTGATGAAGAAGAGTCCGATGACCCGGATTTTTTTCTACGTCAACAGCCGATGGATTCGCAAGCATAAGCATGAGTGACATTGAAGGAGGAAAAGAAACATGGCAGAGGTTAAAAAAATTGCAGTTCTTACAAGTGGTGGCGATTCCCAAGGGATGAACGCGGCGCTTCGCGCCGTTGTGCGCAGCGGTCTGTATTATGGTCTTGAAGTATATGGAATTCAGCGTGGTTACCAAGGACTTCTGGAGAACGACATCGTCAAAATGGATCTTCGCAGCGTAGGGGATATTATCCAGCGCGGAGGCACGATCCTTCGTTCCGCCCGCTGTGAAGAGTTCAAGACGGCGGAAGGACAGCAGAAGGGTGCCGACATTCTGAATCAGCACGGCATCGACGGCTTGGTCGTTATCGGAGGGGACGGCTCTTACCACGGGGCGAACAAGCTCAGCAAACTCGGAATCAAAACCATGGGCCTTCCGGGCACGATTGATAACGATATTTCCTATACGGACTATACAATCGGCTTTGATACAGCTGTGAGCGTCGTTGTAGACGCCGTTAATAAATTGCGTGACACGATGTCTTCCCATGCGCGCTCCTCCGTTGTAGAGGTTATGGGACGCCACTGCGGCGACATTGCGCTCCATGCGGGCCTTGCTTCAGGCGCAGAGACCATTCTGGTGCCGGAAGTGGAGTACAACCTTGATGAAGTGGCAACCCGTTTGCGCGAGAATTTCGCAAAAGGCAAGCGTCACAGTATCATCATCGTAGCGGAAGGCGTCGGACGCGGCGAGGACATCGTATGTGATCTTAAAGAGTGCCATGCCTCGATCGATGCACGGGTAACGGTGCTCGGACATATCCAGCGCGGTGGAGCTCCAACTCCGTTTGACCGGAACCTGGCAAGCCGTCTTGGCGATTTTGCGGTTCGCAGTCTGATTGACGGCCAATCCGATAAAGGATGCGGTATCATCAAGGGCGAGCTGGTCCTCACGGATATTGACAAGGTCGTTAACACGAAGAAAGAATTTAACCGTGAGCTTTACGACTTGGCATTGCGGTTGTCCCAATAAAATCAGCACACGTCAGTAAAAAGACCGTCTCTCATTGCAGAACGCATTCTGCATGGAGACGGTCTTTTTGTAGCGGTAAGAAAGCAGAAACTTCAGAGGCCTGTCAAAGATATTTCGCAAGAAAAACTCCCGCAGAATACGGTCTGTCTCTTAGAGGTTCTTCGGCTGACGTTAGGATGCGGATCGGGATGGAGCATGTACCTGGCGTGCGAACTTGCGCTGAACTTTGACCAGACGCATAAGCATCAGGGCAGCGCCGACGGCAAGGCCCGTGATTAACCCGATCCAGTAGCCGAAGGCTTGCCAATCGGTGTAGTTGGCGAGAACATAACCTACGGGCAGACCAATCACCCAAAACGACAGAAAAGCGAGCATGAAGGCGACATTCACGTCTTTATAACCCCGCAGCGCTCCTTGGGTCGGCGTGGCGATCGCGTCCGAGATCTGAAAGAAGATCGCGAACAGCAGAAACTGCTGGATCAGCGCCACGACGGCAGGCTCGTTGGAATATAATCCGGCAACCTGGCGGCCGGCCATAAACAGGATGACAGCCGTGATCAGCGACAGGATAACCGCTGTGCTGATGCCGAGTTTCGCGTACTTCCAGGCATCCTTCATTCGTCCCGAGCCGGCCTCGAAGCCTACAAGGATGGTGAGACTCATGCATATGCTTAATGGCAGCATATACAGTGTTGTAGCGAAATTCAGGGCCGCTTGGTGAGCGGCAATCGTTGCCGTATCAAAGCTGCTCATAAGCAGCGTCACCGCAGCGAAGACGGCGGTCTCCAGAAAGATGGAGAACCCGATCGGCACGCCGATTTTTAATAGGCTTTTCCATGCGCTCAATGAAACTCCCTGAAGCTGCCTGAAGATGCCGAAGGAAGAGAACGGGTGGCTGTTATGGATGATCACGATGGCGATGATGAGCACGGTCCAGTATGTAATCGCGGAAGCGATGCCGGCGCCCACGCCCCCCATTCTTGGAAAGCCCCAGAATCCATAAATGAACAGCGCATTCAGGCCTACGTTCACCGGCAGGGTAATCAGCGTGATCACCATGGAAATTTTAGTTTGCCCGAGCGCATCAATAAAACTGCGCAGTACGGTATAAGCGAACAGCGGAATGATGCCGATCGAGATTGCGGCGAGAAACTGGGAGGCAATCCGCCGAACTTCCGGCTCCAGGCTCATAGCTCCGAGAATGCTCGGTACAACGGCATACCCGATCGCAAGGACGACGATGGCAAGTAAGATGGACAGCCAGAGCGCCTGGTTCACTTGGTAAGCGACATTATTTTCTTGTCGCCCGCCAATGAGCTGCGAAACGATGGGGGTGATCCCCATCAGAATTCCGCTAAGGCCGGTTTGGACCGGGATCCAGATGCTTGTCGCGATTGCTACGCCTGCCAGGTCGACTGAGCTGAATTTTCCGGACATGTTGGTGTCGAAAAAGCTAATGGCCGATAAGGCTAGCTGCGTAATTAAGATGGGGATAAGAATGATTGCAAATTGCTTCAGCTTTCCCCGTGTTGTCGTAGTCGGTTGCATGTGCGATGTGCCTTTCTTATTGTAGTTTTCGGACGGTGCCACCATATTGTAGGGTTCTGCTATGGTTGGGGACAATAACTGGCTTATTGAGCGGCGACCCAAAACTCAACCAATCGTTGAATTGGAGTGCGTCAATTTGACAGATTAAGGGGCAATCCAGCCCTACCCATCATCATAGCATCTGCTGTCAAGAGAGTTCACTGAACTGCTTGAAGGCAGAAAGGGCCGACCATGTTGATGGCCGACCCTTTGCGAATGGATAATTGAATTATTTATGAGTGACGCCTTCCGTATACCGGTTGGAAGCATTCCAGAGTAAATATTCATCGACGTTTGTATCTTTGAGGGCGCGAATCTGCTCTTCGATTTCCTTTTTGCCGTACTTGGCATAATTACCGCTTCCGAGCCAGCTCGCGGTAAAGTCCTGAATCCATGGCCGGATGATCGGCTTCTGCTCTCCCAGCTCTTCGAGCTTCTTGTGGGTATCTTCCATGGACCCCTTGATGGTCTGGTAAGGAGCCTTGTCCGGTACGGGGGAGCCGAACCAGCCTGCCGTGTAATGGCTTGGGTATACCATCGGACTGATGATATCGACGTTTTTGGAAATTTTGACGAAGTCCTGCCCGATGCCTTCTGCTGCAGGCACCGAGGCCGCATAGCCGAAGATGTCAACGGATACGCGGATGCCAAGCGGTGCGAGTTCTTCCCGGGCATACTGCACAAAATCGGATACCACGTCCACGCGCGATTGATCCGTTTTGGTATACTTCAGGGAATCGGCGCGTTTCTCAAAGCCCTCCGGAAAACGGACATAATCAAACTGGATTTCCTTGAACCCGAGTTTGGCGGCTTCCTTGGCGATCTCGATGTTGTAATCCCATACCTCTTTGCTGTACGGGTTAACGAAGCTGTCGCCCCCGCCATTGGTCCACACGCTGCCGTCTCCTTTACGGAAGGAAAGCTCCGGGTTTTTCTTGGCAAGAATGGTATCCTTGAACACGACAACTCGGGCGATCGGATAAATATCGTGTTTCTCCAGCCGCTTCATCAGCTGTTTGATGTCTTTGATAAAAGGCTGGGATTTACCGAGTTCCTTCAGCTTCGGATTATCGGTTTTGTACGTTATGTATCCTTCATCGTCCTTGATGTCAATGACCATGGCATTGAGTTCG
Organism: Paenibacillus sp. JZ16; assembly: GCF_015326965.1. Lineage (NCBI taxonomy): Bacteria > Bacillati > Bacillota > Bacilli > Caryophanales > Paenibacillaceae > Paenibacillus > Paenibacillus sp. JZ16. The sequence continues at coordinate 2,334,161 of NZ_CP017659.1, read as the reverse complement.
GTCTTGTCCATAAGATCCACGAGCTGATTCATTCTGGAGCCGCCTGCGCTATAAGCCGTTACATAAATGCCTTTGACTTTGGGAGCATCAATCTGCGGATCGATTTCCGTCGTGTTTGGCTTGATGCCGGATTGGCCCTGACCTTGATTGTTCTTTTGGTGCATGCTTTGAATCACGGCGGTATTTAACGATGCCTGAAGTTTGGCGGTAAGATTGTTATCTTGCGGACTGGAACCGCCGAAGCCCGCAGACGCCAAGATGAATAAAGCCAAGATGATATTCATAATTACTCTCTCCCTTGTGTACATATACATCATGATTATAAAGGAACGGATGCCTTCAAAAAGAACAGGATTGTTACAATCGACAATAAATTGGAAACGGCGGGTGAGCGTACTTAGTTCATTAAACGGGTCAAGGGCGTTTTAAACGCTAAATATCGACATTTGTGGCAGGTGGTCGTGAACAACGTGTGAACTTGGGGAGTGACAAGCATCGGAATATATTACCCGTAAGAAGGCGGACAGCGTTTACATGCAGCTTTATCTGCTGGCGGGAAATGACGTGCTTATAGAATTTACATTTATCCATAAAAAAATGCCGTTACTCACCGGTGAAATTTACCGGAGAATAACGGCACTTGTCGTGCGATATTCACGTGTTGCATAAAAATTAATGAAGCGGCGTTTGGTTCTGATGCTCGCAAATGCTGAACTGAATAATTTCAAGAGCGTCCTCCTGCTCCAGAATACTCAGCCCGTCCCTAAGAACGATCATGGAATTTAGTTCGTTCTGTCTAAAGAACGATAACATTTCCGGGAACCACTTCATGACGATTTGTGACAATTTTACCGTTTCCATTTCCATAAAAATCACCCTTTCCTTCCAAATTGGTTAGGCAGGACGTTCTTTTGTAAAACGGAAAAACAATTAAAATTGGGCCAAAGCGATGCCCGGGAAACAGATCTCATGAATATTGTAGGAACCGCGCACAAATATTATACCACAAATTTACCTTGCCCTGACAGGTGGTAAATATTTAGTTCTTGCGGAATTGACCCATGACAGCCGTGGTTTCCACGATATTAACAAAGGCCAGTGGATCCGTCTCTGTAATAATCTGTTTTAGCTCAGCCAGCTCATATCGCGTCGTGACGGTCATAAGCATATCCTTTTCTTTATGACTGAAGGCCCCCTCGGTTTTGATCTTGGTTATGCCGCGTGGGCGCTTAAGCAGCTTCTGCAGCAGAGCTTCCGTCTGGTTCGTTACAATAAAGACGGTAACCTTGATATGACTGACGTGGAGCATATCGACCATTTTTCCGGCAATATAGATGGAGGCCATGGAGGCAAGGGCCAAGTTCCAATCGTTTTCCAAATAAGCAACCGCCATAATGACGATGGCGTTCAGCGTCACGAGTACGCTTCCTACGGGGAAGTCCCGATATTTCGTAACGAGGGAGCCGATAATATCAAAGCCCCCGGTGGAACCGCCAACCCGAAAGGAGAGGCCGGTGCCGAATCCGACAAGCACGCCGCCGAACACTGAGGACAGCAGCATGTCGGTTGCAACCGGGGTGACCGGAATGAGCTCTAGGAACAAGGTAGTCACAATAACCGAGAGAACGCTGAGACCAACGAACCTTTTGCCGAGCTTGAACCAACCTGTGATAAGAATCGGGATATTGAGCACAAAATACATGACGCTGATATTAAGCGGCGTGAAGTAGCCGATAATTAGGGCCACGCCGGAAACGCCTCCGCTGAGCAGATGATGGGGAATCAGAAACAAATTAAATCCGCCGGCGATAATGATGCCGCCGAACACGATCGAGAAATAGGTCCATAGACGCTTCAACATAGGAATCACCTCCCGGTTATTATGACTTCTTTAAGCTTGCTGGTATTCCAGAAATGTTTTGTGATATAATGTATTGGATATTCTTGAGTAGTCCGTTACATTGATAACTTTGCAAGCTTATCAGGATGATTATACATTAACCAGTCATCATACTGGTGATAAGAGAAATATACCGGTTCACCTCGTGCAGAAAATCCTGCTGGCCGGGAAAGCCTATAAACGTTACCACTACTTAAGAATACAGAGAAGAAAGTGGAAGTCCACAGATAGAAGGAGTATGAACCTATTGAAAAATTTCGCAGATTTTGGCTTGGAGCCTCGCGTGCTGCAAGCAATTACTGAACTTGGCTTTGAGGAAGCCACACCGATCCAATCCCAATCCATTCCGATTGCTCTGACCGGCAAGGATATGATTGGACAAGCACAGACGGGTACTGGTAAGACAGCAGCATTCGGCCTTCCTCTTATCCACAAAATCGCCAAGGAAGAGGAGCGTATCGTCGCTCTGATTATGACACCGACCCGTGAACTTGCCATCCAGGTTGCTGAAGAAATCGGTAAACTGTCCCGTTTTAAAGGAATCCGTTCCTTGGCTATTTATGGCGGACAGGATATCGGGCGTCAGATCCGCGCTTTGAAAAAGAAGCCTCAAATTATTATCGGCACACCAGGTCGTCTACTTGACCACATCAACAGAAAAACCATCCGACTTGACGATGTCCAAACCGTTGTATTGGATGAAGCGGATGAAATGCTGGACATGGGCTTCATGGAAGACATCCAGTCGATCCTGAAGCTTGTTCCTGAAGAACGTCAAACCTTGCTGTTCTCCGCAACTATGCCGGCTAACATTCAGAAGCTGGCATCCCAGTTCCTTAAGGAACCTGAGCATGTATCCGTTATTCCTAAGCACGTTAGTGCACCTCTGATTGATCAAGCATATATCGAAGTTCCTGAACGTCAAAAATTCGAAGCATTGAGCCGCCTTCTGGATATGGAGTCACCTGAGCTTGCGATCGTCTTTGGACGTACCAAGCGCCGTGTTGACGAATTGGCAGAAGCATTGCAAAAACGCGGGTACTCGGCGGATGGTCTTCATGGCGATCTGTCCCAGCACCAACGTGATACCGTTATGCGTAAATTCCGCGACGGAAGCATCGATGTCCTCGTGGCAACCGATGTGGCAGCACGCGGTCTCGACGTATCCGGCGTTACCCATGTTGTAAACTTTGACTTGCCGCAAGATCCTGAAAGTTATGTACACCGTATTGGACGTACAGGCCGTGCGGGTAAGGAAGGTACGGCTTGGTCTTTCGTGACACCGCGTGAAATGGATCATCTGTATTTCATCGAGCGTGTGACTCGTCATCGTATTCCACGCAAGCCGTTGCCAACGATTGCCGAAGCGATTGAAGGCAAACAACGTATCATCGCTGAGCGAGTGCTTGAAATCATTGAGCAGGGTGAATTGACCGAATACAAAGGTCTTGCGATTCAATTGCTGGAGCAGTACGATTCCGTACAGCTGCTGGCAGCTGCAATGAAAATCCTGACAGGCGACAAGAAGGAAGCATCCGATATTCATCTGACGCCTGAAGATCCGATCCGTGCAAAACGCCGGAAGCCGGACATCCGCAATGGTCGCAAGCCAAGCGGTGGCTATGGCGGCCGCAGCAGCGGCGGCGGATATCGCCGTGATGGCGGCAGCGGCAGCGGTGGTAACCGTGGCGGCTACTCCAAAGGCGGATACAACCGTGATGGCGGCGGCAGCAGTTATGGCAACCGCGAGGGCGGTGGCTACAACCGTGACCGCAACAATAGCGGTGACCGTAAACCTCGTTCCTACAGCGGCGGCGAGCGTCGTCCTAACCGGGGCGGAGACGAATAATATATACGTGTAATTTCTTCTGATTGAAGAAACCAAACAGAAAAGACGAAGCAGCTGCCCACGCCAGGTGGAGCCGCGCTTCGTCTTTTTTCATGTTTAAAGAAGATGCACCCAGGGTGCATCCCCTTTAAACTCGCAGTTTTAGAGCAATACCAAGCTGATCTGTTTCACTTCATGATTCAAAGAGACATTAGATGTAGAATGTGCTGAGAATAATGACAAGGAGAATGAACAGAACCAGGACAATACCAACATTACTTCCGTAGCCGTAACCGCCGCCTTCACAAGACATACATAATCCCTCCTCTTTAAATTTGGAAATTCAAGCTTGTTGAACGGATTACGTGATATCGTATGGAGAAACAGGGGCACTGGATTGGATAAACACCCAGGTTCGTATAAATTAGGCTCTGGCAATGCATGTACCAAATAAGGTATATTAATAGATACATGCATGATTTGAGTGAGGAGGAAACGGATTTGGAAATGAAAGGAGCCATGGGTGGCTTATATAAGCTCACCGAGTGGATTACCCGTATTGCTTTTTCGAACATCTTGTGGGTTATTTGTACATCGCCTTTCCTGTTTATTGTTCTAACCAAATTCCTAATGGCCGTTCAGACACCGGATGCGCATAATGAGCAGCTGCTGTCGAACTGGGTTCTGGGAATATTATCACCGTTTGTTTTGTTTCCGGCTACGGCGGCTTTATTTACCGTTGTACGCAAATGGGTAATGGGCAATCCGGACGTGTCCGTATTTAAAACGTTCTTCAAGGGTTATAAGGAAAATTACAAGCAGAGCATGATCGGCGGTATTTTTTATACGCTGCTGTTCGTGATTATGTACGTGGATTACACGGTTTATATGACGCAGCTAGATGGTTTCCAGCTTGTCGGCATTGTGATGCTCGTGCTGCTTATCGTGCTGTTTGTCTCCCTGTTTAATTTCTTCTCCATGACCGTTCATTATGAGATGAAAACGACGCAGCTGTTAAAAAATGCGGTGCTGCTGACATTGATTCGTCCGTTTCGCGTATTTTCGACTTTGATCGGAAGCGCTGTCTTGGCGTATATCGGCACGCAGATGCCGGTGCTGTTCGTGTTCTTCCTGTTCTGCCTGATGGCATTGTTCGCATTCTTTAATTTCTATGCCACCTTCACCAAAATGCAGGAACAGCAGGAGAAGATGAAGAAAGCGGAGGAAGAGGAGTCCGAAACCGAACAAGCTCTTCTGGAGAGCATGGAATCTGCCAAAAAGGGAGAGAACGGATCGAAACCTTAGTACGCGAGGTTTACTTTTCCGGCAAAACCCCCTATAATAAGACTACATCCTGCGATGTTCGTTTCGGTTTTCCGTTGTTTTGAACCAATGACGATGTCTAGGGAGATCTATACGTAATCGTGGCTGAAATGCCCTGTCTATATGACAAGGGGAATTCATAAGCGGTTCTGCGGTCACCCACCTGCTAATGCAGGTTCGAAGACAATGTTTACCGGACGGCATAGGCGGGTTTCGTTAAGTCAATGAATGGGCACCTCTTTCATTTCGAATTCGAAGTGAAAGAGGTGCCTTTTTGCTATATATAAAGGTTTGCTGAAAGCATAAACAATGTTAAACTAGAGTATGGAAAGGAACGGTCATTTATAAAGGAGGAACGGTCTTTGTCATTAAAACGAGTTCTAATTGGTATCGTGCGCAGCTATGACGGCACAAGCGACCGTGCTAAAGATCCCAAGCTGAAGACGCGTTATTACAATCTTTCAAAAGAAAAGTGTTTTGAAGAGGTTTCCTCGACACTGAAAAAAATTCCGGGTTACAAAGTTCTGCATGAGGTTAAATCCGTGGGAGAGATCACGCTCGAGAAAAGAACCTCGTTTGGACGTACACTGGACATTACCGTATCCGTGCTCGGCATCAGTCCGGTTCGCAGCGCAGTTGATATGTATTCGGCTTCCCGCGGTTCCCTAGGGGATCTGGGAGCGAACTACCGGGTTATCTTGAACCTGTACGCTGTTCTGGATAAAAAACTGAGCAAGTATAAAGTGGATGCTTAGTAGAATAAGAAAAAGCGGGAGAGCTGCTCTCCCGCTTTTTAAAAGTGTGCAGTGTATGTAGCTTTTGGCGTGTTACCGCAAAGATTTTACTGCATCGATCGCGGCTTCGTAATTCGGGTGCTCCGTCATCTCACCAAGGTATTCAACATAGGTGATGGTATCGTTAGTATCCACGACGAAGATCGAACGCATGTCGAGTTGGAATTCCTTGATGAGCACGCCATACGCTTCACCGAAAGAACGCGATTTATAGTCGGAGAGCGTAATGACCCGGTCAACGCCTGCAGCTCCGCACCAACGGGCTTGAGCGAACGGAAGGTCGGCACTGATCGTAAGGATCACCACATCATCGCCCAGACCAGCAGCTTCTTCATTGAAACGGCGCGTCTGTGCATCGCATACCCCGGTGTCGAGGGAAGGAACGACGCTGATCAGCTTGATTTTACCGGCATAATCCTTAAGAGATACGTCTTCGAGCAGGTTTTTGCTCACTGTAAAATCCGGCGCGGCATCACCAGCCTTGAGCTGTGGACCGATGAGTGTAATAGGATTGCCTTTGAAAGTGGCAGCTCCTGAACGTTCTTGAGCCATGAGAAATCTCCTCCTTGGATATCAAAGTTTGGTGATCAGGTTCATGGTACATTATAATCTTTTTAAAAAGGGTATGTCCACTAGGAGCATCCCTGCCCTGGTTTAGGATGAGGAGGATGCTATGATATTCGTACGTTATGAAAATTGGAAAAGTTATTTGCGTTATTATCCCGTTACATCGCTGCTGCTTGTCATTAACCTGGTGATGTTTGTGATCACATCCTTAGACGGCGGTTCCAGAAATCCGGTTACGCTGCTGAAATATGGGGCTTTATCGGATTTGCCGCAATTCGTTGACCAGGCATGGAGATACTTTACGGCGATGTTTCTGCATAACGGGTTTGATCATGTATTGTTCAACGGCTTCGCACTGCTGGTATTTGTTCCCCCGCTGGAGAGAATCATGGGGAGCTGGAAGTTTGCCATTCTGTATCTGCTCAGCGGTGTTCTCGGTAATGTAATCGGATTGGCTTATTATGAGCGCATGGAGGACTATACCTTCCTTGTAGGCGCCTCAGGAGCCATTTACGGAGCTTATGGCGCTTATCTGTACATCGCCCTGTTCCAGCGGCATGTCATTGATGAGTCGTCTCGCAAGACGCTGTTCACCCTGCTTATTTTGGGGATACTGTTCTCGTTTACCCCAGGGGTCAGCCTTGTAGCGCATGTCGGCGGATTGGTAGGCGGATTTTTCCTCTACGGTCTCATGATTCGATTATTTAAACGTCGAACATAATCGGACCTTAGAGGGTCTGTTATAATAGAATTGGATGATTTGATAAAGTCTTCAAGTCTTCTAGGGAATAAGAATGGAGCGATAAAAGGCGTGGAATTACGACAGTTGCAATACTTTGTAAAGGTTGCGCAAAAGGAACACGTTACCCAAGCGGCAGAAGAGCTTCATGTGGCTCAGTCAGCCGTCAGCCGTCAAATACATCAGTTGGAAGAAGAGCTTGGTGTTAATTTGTTCATGCAAAAAGGCCGGAATCTGCAGTTAACCCCGGTAGGCCAGCTTTTTTGCAAACGGGTGGAGAGCATTATGAAGGACTTGGACCGTGCGGTCGTCGAGATACATGAATTTCTGGACCCGGAACAGGGAGAGATCCGCATCGGATTCCCACACAGCCTGGGCATCCATTTGATTCCGTCCATTGTGGCTGAATTCCGGAAGAAATATCCGAACGTGAAGTTCCGGTTCAAGCAGGGGATGTTCCCGACACTGATCCGGGACGTGGTTGGAGCTGAAGTGGATCTGGCATTTGTGTCGCCGTTTCCGGATCGTCATGATCAAGTGGATGGGGATATCGTTTTGACAGAGGAGCTGTTTGCGATCCTGCCGCCGAATCACCCGCTTGCGGGGGAGCAGTCCATCAAGCTGGAGCAGTTGAAAGAGGAGCGCTTTGTGCTGTTCAGCAAAGGCTACTCCTTGCGTCCAATTGTGTGGCATGCCTGTCTTGAAGCAGGGTTCACGCCGAAGATTGCTTTTGAAGGCGAGGAAACGGATACGATCCGCGGGCTGGTTGCGGCCGGTATGGGGGTCAGCCTGCTTCCTGAAATGGCCCTATTCCAGACGAATCCTCTGCAGCCGGCACGCGTCCGGATCTCGGAGCCGAAGGTAACGCGTTCTATCGGTCTGATCCACCGCGCGGACGAGAAGCTGCCACCGGTTGCTCAGGCATTCCGTGCGTTTCTGCTTCAATATTTTGGTATTGATCCGTCGCCGAAAAAGGAAGGGAAAGCGGACTGACGCATCAACTCCCTAACCTGGCTTCATTAATCAAAAATAACATATATAAAAAAGAGGGCTTTCCTTCTCCACCGATCCAGGTAGAGAGGAAAGCCCTTTGTTGTTGTGTTTTTATTGAGTTATTCCCGGTTGCTCGTAAAGATCATGATATAACGGATCAACTCGAGCAGAGAGATCAAAGCTGCAGCGACATAGGTCAAGGCCGCGGCGTTCAATACTTTAGCAACTCCGCGTTCTTCGTCATTGGCGATATAGCCTTCTTGAACCATCAGCTGACGAGCACGGTTACTTGCGTTAAACTCGACCGGCAGGGTGACGAGCTGGAAGGCAACGGCGCAAGAGAAGAAGATGATGCCGAGACCGACCAGGTTCATGGCTTGGAACAGGAATCCGGCAATCAAGAGAAACGGAGCGATACCCGATGCGAAGTTTACGACCGGGAACATTTTGTGACGGGCTACTAGCATCGGATAGTGCTCGGCATGCTGGATCGCATGGCCAACCTCGTGACAAGCAACAGAGACAGCCGAGATCGTGCGTTCATAATAAACGGGCTCCGATAAACGCACAACGCGTTTGGTTGGATCATAGTGGTCGGAGAGTGTGCCTGGCACCGGTTCAATCGGCACATCATGGAGTCCGTTGGCATCCAGCATATGCCGGGCAGCATCGTATCCTGTCATGCCGGTGCTGTTCTCGACCTTAGCCCATTTGTTAAACGTGCCTTTGACCCGGAACTGGGCCCATAGCGAGAATATAAAAGCGATAATAATGAGAATAAACATCCAGTCAGAATACATGTATCATACCCCCATACAAAGTTGTTATTTGGTTCTTCACCATTACATCGAAGTGAACTGGTTCAGCAAGATTTGTAGCGACTCGATGCAAGCAGCCCCTTTAGGAAGAATGTTAGCGAGTACTTCCCGGGCTTGACTTGGCTTTAATTCACTCAGAAGCGGGTTGAGTTCCTTCACATCCCGTTCCAGCTGTTTCATCTGTATTTCGAGCTTGGTTAGTTTCTCCGTCATTTCGGAATCATCGGGAACCGACTTCCAGCGATCCAGTCTTTCCTTAATCTCATCGAGAGTATATTTCTCTTGCTTTAACTGATTAATACGTTCGAGAGTGCTTAAGGTTTCAGAACTGTACAACCGGTAGTTTTTTAACGTCCGTTTTTCAGGGGAGATCAAACCCAGCTTCGTATAATAGTCAATGGTTCTTTCGCTGATTCCGGCAACTTTGGCCAGCTCACCGATTCGGAAAAGGTTTCCGCTCGTGATCCCCATCATTCATCACCTCACAAGCTTTCATTGAATTGGAAATTAATGAATGCATTTATATTTTCATTTTAATAGAAATATGATACATGATCTTGAACCATACAGTCAAACGTCATAGTTGTGACAAAAAATCTTGAAGCCTAGTTTTTATAATCGATACATGATGTTTGAGGATTTGCACTGTATGCACTTAATGTTAGATTATATTACACAAACTTCGTTTTTTATGAAAATAACCGTTGCAGATTTTGGTTAACCCTCCTATAATGACAATATGAATTCAAGGTCATGTTATAATAGTTTACATTAAGGGGAGTGTAAAACATGGGAAAAAGATGGCTAGGTTTAATGGTGGGAGTAATCGCATTGCTTGCATTCCCGGCGAGCGCGTTCGCCGCTGAGGGGGGAGCAACGAACGTTGAATTAACGGCTGGTTTGAACTCCGTGTTCGTATTCTTGGCAGCATTGCTCGTATTCTTCATGCAAGCAGGGTTCGCACTGCTGGAAGCCGGATCTGTCCGTATGAAGAATGCAGGCCACGTTGCAGGCAAAACATTCCTGACCTTCGGCATTTCGATCGTTGCCTTCTGGGCACTAGGGTTTGGCCTGGCATTCGGCAACGGGAACAGTTTTTTCGGATTTGAAGGTTTTTTCTTAAGTGGCGACAATGCGGCTGGCTCTTTTGATTCCTTGTCCGCTTACGATGTGCCGACAACCATTATGTTTTTGTTCCACTTATCCTTTGCGGCCGTATCCTTGGCCATCGCTTGCGGTGGTATGGCAGAACGGGCAAAGCTCAGCGTCTATATCGTGTTTGGATTGCTGTTCACCATCGTGATTTATCCGATTGTTGCTCACTGGGTATGGGGCGGAGGTTGGCTCGGAGCTCTGGGTATGCAGGACTTTGCCGGATCGACGGTCGTTCACTTGACAGGTGCTACAGCGGCGCTGGTGGCTACCGTTCTCCTGAAGCCACGGCTTGGCAAATATAATAAGGACGGGAAGCCTAACAGCATTCCGGGCCACAACCAGGTATTATCGGTGCTCGGCGTATTCATCATCTGGATCGGTTGGTTCGGATTTAATCCAGGCAGCACCATCTCCGCACTCACGGACGGCTTCTTCGGTTTTGTGGCTTTAAATACGAATATCGCGGCTGCGGCAGGTGCGCTAGCGGCATTGCTGATCTCTTGGGCGGTTCTTGGCAAAGCAGATATTCCTAGCATGCTGAACGGTATTCTTGCTGCTTTTGTGGCCATCACGGGGGCCTGTGCATTCGTGGAACCTTGGGCGGCTGTTGTTATCGGTGCAGTAGCCGGTACGATTACCTTCTTTACGGCACAGTGGTTTGACCGCAAAGGCATTGATGATCCTGTATATGCATTCTCCGTACATGGTATTGCCGGTATGTGGGGGGCTGTATCCACCGGTTTGTTCGCAGCACCGAGACTTGTTGAAATTACAGGCGTAGGCAAAGAAGGTCTGTTCTACGGCGGGGGCTTCGGTCAGCTTGGCGTTCAGTTATTGGGCCTCATCGGTACGTTTGCATTCGTTCTCGTAATCTCATTCATTATTCTGTACCTCATGAAAATTACGATGGGTATCCGTGTAACGGAGGAAGAAGAATTAGTGGGTCTAGATATGAGCGAACATGGAACTTACGGATATCCGGAGCAAATGAAACTTCTGGCGGAATCGGAAGGGAAATTACCAGAGTTTCGTTCCGGAGGCAAAGGGGTACCTGGAAGCGATACGGCGTTATAAATATAAAACTCTAAATGGTTATTGATAATGTAATGAGGAGGCCGCGGCATGAAACCTCTGAAATCCGTAAATCTGTTTCCGGTATTCTCGGAAATTCAGACAGCAGCAACAGCCCAGCAATTACGAGATGAACGGATCGTTTGTCAGAACCATCTGATCGAGATGCGTCATGACATGGAGCTGAGAGAGTGGATCGCATCCGTCAATACGATGCACGATCTGATTGGACAGCGTGCCGCGGCAATCTGTGAGCAGGACATGTGGGAGGCTGGCTTGGGCCGGCCTCCTGCGCGTTATGCGTTTGTTGCTTTTGGCAGCAGCGGAAGGCAGGAAGCTACGCTGTGGAGCGATCAGGACAACGGTTTGATCATTGGCGATGAGCTGGAGGAGGAACAGCTTCCCTTCTTTCGGGAATATGGCCTTCGACTGGCGAACCTGCTGGAGTATGCAGGCTATCCCAAATGTTCGGGAAAAGTGATGTGTTCCGAACCTTTATGGAGTAAAAAGCTTGGCGATTGGAAAAATCAGATTAGCGAGTGGTGTGGAGACCAGCAGTGGGAGCCGATTCGCAATTTTATCATTGCTTCGGATCTCCGTCATATAGCGGGAGATGGCGAGCTAACGGAGGCATGGGCCGACCATTTCCGGAGCTCCGTCGAGTTGAACCCGAATATCGGCAATGCCGTGCTGCGCAATACGGTCAAGCACAAGGCAACGCTGAATGTCATGGGGCGAATTGTAACGGAGCGGTTTGGTGAGCATGCCGGTGAATTTGACGTAAAGTATGGCGTTTATATTCCACTTGTAAACAGTATTCGCACGATGGCGCTCCAAAGAGGCATCATCGAAACCTCGACGCAAAAGCGGATGGAGAAGGTGATGCTGCTTGAGGGCGGCAACTTGCTGCTGGAAAGCGTGCAGCGTGCTTTTTTGACGGCGCTTCGGCTGAGAAATAACACGCCCCATCGGCTGGAGAACGGGCTGATCACGAGCAGCGGGTATATCCCGCAGGAGCAGCTCAAGAACAAAACCATGCAGTACGAGCTTCGCGATACGCTTGGTGTGGTCAGACGGATACACCGGTCATTGCAGCGAGAGCACCGTTTTGCGGAGAGGAGGAACCCATGACTGAACCGGGACAATCGAACGGGGGCTTCTGGAGATCCCTCCGTTCGGGTAACTTTAATTCTGCCATCGCCTCTATGCGCGGGGCGCAGACGGCGCAGCAGCTGGCGTTCATCCGATCCCAGATGAAGGATAACCGGAGGCCGGAGGTTCTGGGTACCCCGCTGGACGAGCTGGAGGTTGTTGTGTTTGATCTGGAGTCGACGGGGTTCAATCACCAGCACGGCGATGAAATTTTGTCATTCGGTGCTATCAAGGTCATCGGCGAGCAAGTGATCGAGAACGAAACCTTTCATATGATTGTTAACAGCGGTGCTCCTGTTCCCCCATTCATTGCTGAGCTGACAGGAATTACGCAGCATATGGTTGATGCAGCCCCGCCCTTAATGGAGGGGCTGCATGATTTTATGGCTTTTATAGGAGGCAGGGTGCTTGTTGCCCATGCGGCTGCGCATGACCGCGGATTCCTGAACGCAGCCTTGTGGAAGACGTCAAAGGTTCGATTAACCCATCGGCTCCTTGATACGATGATGCTCGCGCAGAGATTATATCCTGAGCAGAAGGACTACAGTCTGGATGAGCTGCTACGGAGCAGCGGCATTCCGGTGGAGGGCCGGCATCATGCTCTGTCCGACGCGCGAATGACTGCCCGTCTGTGGGCGGATTATATGAAAGAAATTCAGGCGCGCGGCCATGCAACCACGCTTGGAGATTTGTATGTCTATCTAAGCGAGGCGTAACCGCGAATAAGATGGATGCCGCGATAGCTTATTATTCTGATATGATCTTGCAAGGAATCGGGGCGAGGGAATAGAATTCCGATTCCTGCCGCACCCAGGAATGTGTCGGCAGATTGCTGAATAATTCTGAGGTCTCTTGTCCTCGAATAATTTTGTAAGTTTGAAGCTGTAATGGTTTTGAATCGGGAGCGTTTGGAGCTGCAGGAGATCCGATGGCATACACCTGGAGCAATCCGCCGAAGGACTGAAGCTGCAGCAGATCCTGGCCGGACGGCTCAGGGAATGTATCCGGGTGACTGTGAAACAATCCGACAATTCCTTTTTCAGTTAACACCAAGCGGGTCCATTGAACAGGGTCCAGATGAAAAGAATGCAGCGGAAACTCCGCTGTATTTTTTATGGGGATAAATTGCGTAACGGTTACTGATCGCCTTGCTGCGCTGGAGTGCCCGATAAGGACACCACAAGCTTCCTGTGGCAGACAATCATACGTATAGTCCGATATATGCTGTTGTACGGCCGCGTGCAGCAGAAGCTGTTCCAGGGCCATGTCAGACGGGTTCATCTTTTTCCCTCCCGGGCTATATTTTAGAGTTGATCACGTGTTTGAAAGATCAGGGTTTCAGGGTACAATAGGGACTATAAGTGCGTGTTCAAAAAGGTCGATTTTCAGCACCGAAGCTTATGCTTTCGATGTGCGTTTTTTCAAAACGCTTCAGTTGGATGAAGCTAGGGACGTCAGGAGCGGAGCGTACGTTTGGGTACGTGAGCACCTGAAATGTTTCCGCAGGAAACATACTTCGGAAGCAACTGCTTAGGCCCGGCTGAATTCAAGATTCGATGCCGAGCTGCTTCCTGATTCGCTTCGTGTTAGATATAGAATTTATGAGTTATCAGTGGAACTGATGAAATTCTATATCGCAAGAAAACCTACCTATGCATCGCGGTCGCTCATCCTTGAAGTGGCCTCGATAGAGGTTTTCTTATCAAAAGCGGACTTTTTGAACAACCTCTATAACTAAGTTTAGCAAAGGAACCTATATCTATGAAACGAAACATCATCATCCTCGTTCTGCTGGTTGTAGCGGCAGGCGCTGTAATCTATAACCAAGCCGGCGACAATATCCAGGCTGTCTTCACGCAGGAGAAGCCGCTCCCGACGGAGACAGGCGCCAAAGCCGGACTGCTTGCCCCTACCTTCACCCTGAAGGGGATGGACGACAAGACATATGCCGGCGGCGGAGCACGCGATAAAGCGATGGTTGTCAATTTCTGGGCATCTTGGTGTGAGCCGTGCAAGCAAGAAGCCCCGGAGCTCGATAAGCTGGCGGAGGAATATGCAGATGAGCTGGAAATCTACGGCGTGAACGTGTCCAAGTATGATAATGAGAAGAAAGCGCGTCAATTCGTTAAGGATTTTGAACTCCGGTATCCAATACTTCTTGATCCGAAAGGAGAAGTGTTCGAGGAGCTGTATAAAGGTCAGGTCTTCCCGACGAATGTGCTGATTGATCGAAACGGCGTGATCCAGGAAATCATTCTTGGCGCTCCGGATCCCAAGGATCTTCGCAAAAAGATAGCTAAGTTGTTGAATTAATTGTGAAGCGAAGAGCGGCTGAAACACCAAAAAAGCGCGGCCTCCATGTGCATACATGGCGGATACGCGCTTTTTATATTGGATACATCCTTAGTGATTAACCAACCCTTGCCTTGCCGCGGACTCATGTACCTGCTCCGGTGAGATTTGACCGAGCAGCGCATAACGCATACTGTCAACCAGCGCTTCCCAGCTCGCCTCAATGACGTTGCTGGAAACCCCGACGGTGTTCCAGGAGTTCTCAAAGTTCTTGGACTCGATGAGCACCCGTACTTTGGCTGCCGTCGCATCCTTGTCATCCAGCACCCGGACCTTATAGTCAGCAAGATGCATTTCCTTGAGTGTCGGGAAGTATTGGACCAGCGCTTTACGCAGCGCGTTGTCTAGCGCATTGACCGGGCCGTTGCCTTCCGCTGCGGTGTAGATGCTCTCACCGGCAACGTTGACTTTGACAAAGGCTTCGGAAACAACCGGCTGGCCGGCTGACTTCTCTACGAGCATTTTGAAGGATTCGAAGGTAAACAGTTCCTTAAACTCTCCGTTCGCTTCTCGAAGCAGCAGCTCCAGGGAAGCGTCTGCCCCCTCGAATTGATATCCTTCATGCTCAAGATCCTTGATCTTTCCGATAATAAGCTTGGATTGTTCACTAGCCGGATCAAAGTTAAGACCCATGTCTTGTGCCTTCGATACGATGTTGCTCTGTCCTGCAAGCTCGGACACCAGCACGCGCTGCTTGTTTCCGACTTTCTCCGGTTCGATATGCTCGTACGTTCTGGAATCGCGCAGGATCGCCGAAACATGGATGCCTCCCTTATGGGCAAAGGCAGCGTTACCGACATACGGCTGGTTGACAGGCATATTGACGTTGGCGATTTCACTGATATATCGTGCGGTGTTCGTCAGCGTGCGGAGGTTATCGTCTCCGATGCACTCGTATCCCAGCTTCAACTGCAGATTCGGAATGATGGAGCACAGGTTGGCATTCCCGCAGCGTTCCCCGTAACCGTTCATCGTTCCTTGCACATGCTGGACACCTGCCTGTACGGCACTTAGCGTGTTGGCAACGGCAAGCTCGCAATCGTTATGGGTGTGAATGCCGAGCGGAGCGCCAGATAATGGACCCGCTAAAGATGCCACGATGTTCGAGATCTCGTGCGGAAGACTGCCGCCGTTCGTATCGCACATGACAAGCCAATCAGCACCTGCCTCCCGAGCCTTGGACAATACGGCAACAGCGTATTCGGGATTGTTCTTATATCCGTCAAAAAAGTGCTCGGCATCAAAAATCACTTCGAGGCCCTTTTGCTTCAGGAATGCGATGGAATCATAGATCATGGCCAGATTCTCTTCCAGTGTCGTCTGAAGCGCGGTGTGGACGTGGAAATCCCATGACTTCCCGACCAAAGTGGCCGCAGAAACGCCGGATTCCAGAATTCGAAGCAGATTGGCATCCTGATCGGCGATGGAGCCTTTGCGGCGAGTGCTGCCAAAGGCGGTTACTTTTGAGGTTAAGCCGAGATCCTGGACTCTTTTGAAAAATTCGATGTCCTTGCTGTTGCTTCCCGGGATACCGCCTTCAATATAATGAACACCAAGAGCATCGAGTTTCTTGGCGATTTTGACCTTGTCGTCCGCCGACAAGCTGATTCCTTCGCCTTGGGTTCCGTCGCGAAGTGTCGTATCAAAGATGGAAATGGACTTAGACATGATGTCCTCCTTTGGGTGTCCGGGATTGGACCGCATTGTTTATAATTTTGTATTATAACATTTCTTTGCGGGAAAGTAACAGAGTAAAAAACAAACTTTACCCCGCGGGGCTTATTCTTGACCCGTGTTAAGGGGAGCAGTATGCTTGAGGCGTTAGGCTGGCAGTTATGCGATCATGATCCTACGAACAAGACGTTAGGGCACACAAGGTCCTAAACAAGTTATAATGGAACACATAGAAATGATAGAATCATCAACCCGACTGCGAAAAGACGGGGGCATGATATAGGGAAGAACCGTATCATAAGAAAGAAGGAATTCTGCGTGGGACATATCGACAATTATTATCCGGCCAGCGGCCGCGTTATACTACATGTGGATATGAATGCTTTTTACTGTTCGGTACACGAAGCGGAGGAGCCGGAGCTTTACCGGGGGAAGCCCACGGCTGTCGCAGGCAGCATCGAGCTGCGAAAAGGCGTCATTGTTACTTGCTCCTATGCGGCACGATCCCTCGGGATACGCACAGGAATGAACGTGAGACAGGCGCTGCGGATTTACCCGGACCTGATGATCATCCAGCCGGATTTTCATCTGTACCGCAAGTATTCCAATGCATTTATGAATATAGCTTATGCTTATACGCCGCTGCTGGAAGCGACTTCGATTGACGAATGTTACCTGGATATCACGGGATCGAAGCAGTTCGGCACCCCCTTGGATATCGCCCGCGAAATTCAGGCGCGTATTCGCGAGGAGCTGTCGCTGCCTTGCTCCGTCGGCATTGCTCCCAATAAGTTGCTGGCCAAGATGGCATCTGACATGAAGAAGCCTAACGGGCTGTCCGTGTTGCGGATACGGGATGTCCCGCAGGTGCTCTGGAACAGACCTTGTGCAGAGCTGTTCGGCATCGGGAGCAAGACAGCCGATAAGCTGCGCAAGCTGAATATCCAGACGATCGGACAGCTGGCCGCCGCCGATGAAGGCCTGCTGACCTCGACTTTTGGCGTGATGGGGTCATGGATGAAACGGGCAGCCAGCGGCATCGACCATGCTCCTGTCGTTGCAGAGCGGGAACAGAGCAAATCGATCGGACACACGACCACGCTTCCGCAGGATGTTACATCGGCGGAGGAGGCGAGAAGGGTGCTTCTGAATTTGAGCGATCAGGTAGCGCGCAGGCTCCGCAGACAGGGTCTTGTGACCGGTGGCATACAGATCACGCTGCGTACACCGGACATGAAGACGATCACCAGGTCGAGGCATCTTGCCATTCCGACGGAAAATACCGAGGATATTTACCGGGAAGCGTGCGAGCTGTATCATCGGCACTGGAAGCAGGACAAGCCGCTCCGTCTGCTTGGCGTTACGCTCCAGCAGCTTGCCCCTAAGGAGGAGTCCGCCATTCAGCTGGATTTGTTCGATTACGAGAAACAGCCGAAGAAAGAATCGCTGACCCGGGTTATGGACGAGCTGCGCAATAAATTCGGGGAAAGTGCGGTGCTGACCGCTGGCATGCTGGGTGATGATCCGTCGTCTTTAATCCGTAATCATAAGCGGAGAGGAACATCTTTACAGATGGATTTTGTAAGGGATCTGGGGAACGATAATAAAAATGCCGATCAGCCGATCTCGCAGGATCCGGACCGGGATTAATCGCTTTATTTGCTGGTTGAAGATACTCCATATCCTTTGAGCACACCTGAATTTTGTCGGAAAATGTGAGGAAATTTATTTGTATTCCTAAAAAAATTGTATTAATATATGTAGATGGTGGCGGGAGACCGTCAGCTTATACTATGTTTATAGAGATGTTTATAGATATACAGGAGGAAGAGAGACTATGGCGAAGTTTACTTGGGTAGATAAAGATACCTGCATCGCTTGCGGAGCATGCGGCGCAACGGCACCCGACATTTACGATTACGACGACGAAGGCCTGGCAGAAGTCATTTTTGACGGAGACAACAACCGCGGGGTAACCGAAATTCCGGAAGATATGCATGACGATATGCTGGATGCCTGCGACGGCTGTCCGACAGATTCAATTCGGATTGCAGACGAGCCGTTTAACGCAGAATAACCAATACCGCTCGAGCCCTGATATTCCATCTTGAACTTATACCGACGCCCTCTGCCCGACAAAGGCAGGGGGCGTTTTTTCGTATCCACGATTCATACATAATTGGAGCGTATATTCCGATATACAGGATAATAGAGGTAAAAATGTCATAAAAGGAGGCTCCCGAATGAACAATTCGCTGTACCTCAAAAGATATGTGGAGACGCATCCTGATAATAAAATGGCCTGGTATCTGCTCGGCAAGGAATATGAGCAGGCCGGCGAACAGGGGAAGGCAAATTACTGCTATAACAAGGCGGAGGGGGTCTATGAAGCCTTCGAGCTTAGCCAGGTTCCGTCCGATATATGGAAAAATTACGAACAGCGCTTATTGGAGATGGAGAAGGATAAGGACCGCAGGCGAAAAAGAACCCGACGGTTGCTTGCTGCGCTGGTATTGTTGCTGCTCGTATTTCTTCCTTCGGCCCAGGCGCCGGGCTCCGTTCCGGGGGATTTTGCATCCGATGTGTTCCCGCCGAATGAACCCGTATCCGCCTCGGTCGCTAACAACGAGAAGCGGGATTCGCGTAAAGAACCGCTGTACATCGCCGTTGCTTCCGGCCAGGGAAAGGATTCCGCCGGCGCACTGTCCTCATTGCTTCGGCATCCTCAGGAATTGCCGAATTGGTCGGTTGCACTGGGGATGAAGCCATCCGGCAAGTGGCAGTTATGGAGCAAGGACATGGAGCGTTTATACGGATTGCATCGGGACGCAAAGGGCGCCATTGCGATCCAGCCATATGAAGGAGCGGCATTGGAGTGTGAATGCGAGCCTGCGGATAGTTCGAAGCTTAAGCGAAGCGCGGGGCAATGGGCGGATCTGCAAGTCGAAACGGCCGTGCTGCAGGAAGCGGCCAACCAGTATAAGGCTCGGCATGGGCGCCTGCCTAAAAGCTTGAATGAATTGACGCAGCCGTATCCGAACAATTGGCTGTCCGGCCGATCGAAAGCCATGGAGGAGATGTTCGGAGCTTTAATGAAGCATAAGGCCCAAGGAGCAGGCGGCCATGAGGACCAGCCGGGGCAGCAGCCGCCTTGGAACGATCCGAAAGAGACGGGATACTGGGGGACATCGCCGAATGGGGATCCTTTTTTTGAGCAGCCGCTTCAGGTCATCATCGACCGGAAACATCATCGGCTAGCCGTTGTCAGCGGGACCGTCATGCTGCGCAACTATGCGGTCGGGCTCGGGGGAGCGAAAACGCCGCTGGGTGATTTTCATATCAATGACAAGGTTGTGAATCCGAACGGGACCACGAAGGGCCCCTATGGAACGCGGGGAATGCAGCTGTCCGATACGTTGTACGCCATACACGGTACGCTGGACGTGGACAGTATCGAAGCGAATGAATCCGAGGGCTGTATCCGTATGCTTAAGGAGGATGTGGAGGAGCTGTTTGATCTGGTTCCGATGGGAACCGTTGTGAAAATTCGGGAAGGGGTTCTGCCCGAGGGCCTGTGGACGCCGAAAGATCGCTTCAAGCTCAAGCTTGCCCAGGGGCAGACCAACCCGGGCAAGGTGTATCACTGGCTGGATTAAGGCTGGGCGATCACAATCAGAACAATAATCAGGATAATAAGAAGAGCGATGCCGGAGCTGATCCATAGTATGGCCTTCTTATTAACCTCTTCTTTTTTCTGCTGCAAGGTCGGAGGTTTACGTTTGGCTGACATGTGCTTCCCCTCTTTCTCTCATGATCGTGATAATGATTTGTACAATCTTCCTTTATTGTAAGGCGTTTGTCCCGAAATTGCCATATCGCTTTCTCGCCGGGATGATCGCCCGGTTTATGCTGAAGAACTTTCTTTTTGAGGCAGAAACGGATAAACTGAAGGATAGAGAAATAACTGGATGAGAGGAAGAGTGGATGTGCTGTACCGCAACATAGGCAAACCTATATTTTTCAAACTCGATCCCGAGAAAGCTCACCACCTTGTGGTTGGCGGCCTTGGACGTGCCTCCGGCGTGGTTGGCGCAGACGCTGTCATGCGAGGGATGTACGGTGTTAGCGAAACACCGGATTTGGCAGTAGACCTGTTCGGGCTTCATTTCCCGACACCGGTCGGACTTGCCGCCGGATTGGATAAAAACGCTCAGGCCGTCAAAGGATTCTCCTCCATCGGCTTCGGATTTATGGAAGTAGGCACGGTGACCCCGAAGGGACAACCGGGCAATGAACAGCCGCGATTGTTCCGGCTTCCTCCTGACGAGGCACTCATCAATCGGATGGGCTTCAACAACGAAGGGGCCGAGGCGATGGCAAAGAGGCTGTCCGCACTCAAGGAACGCCGCATCCCGGTTGCCGTCAACATCGGGAAGAACAAGGCGACTCCGAACGAGAAAGCCAACGGTGATTACGAAGCTTGCATTCAAGCTTTATTTCCGTATGGCGATTTTTTTGTTGTCAATATCAGTTCCCCGAACACGCCGGACTTGCGCAGCCTTCAGCATGGGAGCGAATTGTCATCCCTGCTGGAAGCCGTGAAGAACGAAATGTCCCGCCAAGCGAAGATTCATGGAGGCGAGAAGGCCGTTCTGGTGAAGATTGCGCCGGATGTGAGCGATGAGGAACTGGAATTCATGGTGGATACGATCAGCGCAAGCGGCGTTTCCGGCATTATCGCCACGAATACGACACTATCGCGGGATGGATTGACGCACGGTAACGCCAAAGAAACCGGCGGCCTTAGCGGTAAACCGCTGCGTAACCGTTCGACGGAGATTGTATCCCGGATATACAGGCAGACCGGCGGTGCCCTTCCGATTATCGGGTCTGGCGGGATTTTCACGGCAAGTGATGCTTATGACAAAATACGCGCAGGCGCAAGCCTGGTGGAGATTTATACAGCACTTATCTATGAAGGGCCTGAGGTGAACCGCAAGCTTCATTCCGGTCTCCGGGAGCTGCTTGCACGGGATGGCTTCAGCCATATTTCCGAAGCCGTCGGCGCTAATCATCGGTAATGGGGTAAAGACAGGAGGCAAGGCGATGGACGTTAGAGACTGGGGAACATTTTTGCTTCCGTATGAGCAGACCGTTGAGGAATTGAAGGTTAAATTCAAGACGATGCGTTCCGAACTGAAAAAAAGAGAGGAATACGCACCGATCGAATTCGTAACGGGTCGCGTCAAACGGATCTCGAGCATACTGGACAAGGCGAAACGCCTCGATGTGCCGATGGACGAGTTGGAAACCGGGATTGAGGATATCGCAGGCATTCGGATTATGTGTCAGTTCGTGGAGGATATCCGGCGGGTAGCCGAATACATCCGGGCACGGAAAGACCTGACCGTATTATATGAGAAAGATTACATTACCAATTTCAAAGAGAGTGGCTATCGGAGCTTTCATATGATTATTGAGTATCCGGTGCAAACGGCTCTGGGGCAAAAGAAAGTGCTTGCCGAAATTCAGATCCGCACACTGGCCATGAATTTCTGGGCTACGATTGAGCATTCGCTTAGCTACAAGTACCGGGAAAGTCTGCCGGATGACATTCGGGCGCGGCTGAAGAAAGCCGGAGAAGCGGCGAATACGCTGGATACGGAAATGTCGAGCATCCGGGAGGATATATTGGAGGCGCAGCGCCAGTTCGAGGATGATTCCAATATTACGACACAGGTGCTGAACGCGATTCACAAGCTGTATTTCTTTCATCTGGTCAATGAGGCGATTGCTTTTCAGAGCCGGTTTAACACGCTATTTCAGGATCATGACCTGGATGCGATGAAGGTGCTTCTGGACGAGGTGAAGGAGATGCTGGCCGAAGCCAAGAAGAAAGTAAACGAGCATGAGTTATGAACCGCTGTATGTCGCTTACCTCGTTTACTTTAACCGGGATCAAGACTACTTCGAATGCCATGAGGTGCTAGAGGAACTGTGGCTCGCGCGGGACCGCGATCCAAGGTATAAGGGGCTTCTGCAAGTAGCCGTCGGGCTTTTCCATTTCCGGAACAATAACGTTAGAGGAGCATATAAAATGTTCATAAGCGCTGTATC
This sequence comes from Paenibacillus sp. JZ16, assembly GCF_015326965.1. Taxonomy (NCBI): domain Bacteria; kingdom Bacillati; phylum Bacillota; class Bacilli; order Caryophanales; family Paenibacillaceae; genus Paenibacillus; species Paenibacillus sp. JZ16. Next base: position 2,311,678 of record NZ_CP017659.1, on the reverse strand, counting down.
GCGCCTCGAGCGTTATCCTGGCGATGAACTGGGAATCTCGATGGGGAAGCTAGTGAGCGAAGTTCGGGAATACGCCGAGCAGTTATCTTCGTATGACGTTCGTCCGTTTCCCTACAGGGATTTGACGATCGAAATTGGGGATACTGAGCTTATGCAGGCAGTTCAGTTGGCATCGGAGCGCATCCAGCCGAACATTCCGCAGCGGCGAAAGCCGGAGCGGGCACATTCCAAGTAATTGTGGGAACAAGTGAAAAAAGAGCTACCTGTCTGTAGAGTAATCTACTTTTGGGCAGCTCTTTTTTTAGGATCATTATAGGATCAGGATTCGGTACCTTTATATTTGTTATCGATGAACTCCTTGATTTCCTCGACGGATTTTCCTTCGTCATGAAGCCGTTTGGCATCCTGCAGCTCGGTCAGGCAGATGCCGCACTGGGCGCCATGGTCCGTCCATTTGACTTCGCCGTCCTTATTCTCGGCGATGAAGCAGCGATGGAGGGAATCATGATAGCCGGTCTCCTCGTCCATGCAGCCGCAATAACATTTGATTTCCTTGATAATGTCCTCAAGTTCGCCGACCGTAGCATAGGTTGCTTGCGTATTGTCGGTATAATTGGACAGAAACTCCGGCATCACCGTCAGGCTGGCCGTTGTCTCGTATCGTTCGGAATCGGCGCCGTGCTGATGCCCGGCAGCGGATTCTTTACCGCCGCATGCAGTCAGCAGCATGCCCGAAATGACAAAGGTAAAGAGGATGGCGCGAGTGCGGTTCATTTCGTCACGCTCCCCTTGTATTTATCCAGGAATTGCTTGAAGTCATCGATGGAGTAGCCTTCACTGGAACCTTCCGGTTTCAATCCGCCGACCATGCGTTCTTTCTCTGCGCCGTTCTCGAAGTAGACCAGCGTCGGGGTGAACTCAATGTTGTATTCTCTCCAGCCTTCCTGATATTCGCGAAGGTTGTACTGGTGCATCGTAATGCCGGCATCATCCGCCAAAGGCATCAGTTCCGGGGTCGTCGCACGACAGTGCGGACAGTCGGATGCAAAGAAGTACACAAAGAAATTCTCTTTGTTGTCGACCTTGCTCTTCAGCTGATCCGGCAAAATGATTTGCTGGTAGTTCGGATCATTAAGGAGCTCCTGCGTAGCCGGGTTCAGGCTGGAGACCTTCTTACCGCCGTACAATTCGCTTGCTGCTCCTTGACCGTTCAAGAAAACGAGTGCAGCAATCAATAAGACGAAGACTCCGCCGAAGGCGTATAATGCGGTGTATTTATTCTTTTTTTTGCGGTTCATGGATCCACCCCCTAATGATTAATAATAAATAAGGACTTGTCCTTTTTAATGTAGTTTATTATACAATATTAAAAGTCGAAGCGGAACATGCGAATGTCTGCTTCAGCACAGTGAAAATATACTTCAAACGATACGATACAGAACAGGTAGGTACCTTGTATGGCATTACGACTGCCCTCGCCGTTTCTGGCGAAGATGAAATCGCTGCTTGGCGAAAACTATGACAATTTTATGAAGTCTTACGAACTAGCTCCGAATGCCGGCATTCGGGTGAATACGCTGAAGATCAGCAGAGAGGAATTCATGAAGTTGTCCCCCTTTGACCTTGCGCCCATCCCCTGGTGCTCAACCGGTTACTATACTCAGGCCGGGGAGCGTCCGGGACGGCATCCTTACTATCATGCGGGATTATATTACATCCAGGAGCCTAGCGCGATGGCTCCGGTCGAACTGCTTGGCGTAACGCCGGGGGATTTGGTGCTGGACCTGTGCGCGGCTCCAGGCGGCAAATCTACGCAGATTGCGGCGAAGTTGAATGGGCAGGGAGTGCTCGTCAGCAATGATCTGCATCCGGATCGCACCAAAGCACTGGCCAAGAATCTGGAGATGTACGGCGTTCGGAATGCGGTGGTGCTGAATGAGGACCCGGATCGGATTGCCGGGGCTTTTCCCGAATTTTTCACGAAAATATTGATTGATGCTCCCTGTTCCGGCGAAGGGATGTTTCGCAAAGACGAGTCCATGCTGAAGTACTGGGACGAATCCTCTCCACTCAAGTTTGCGGATATGCAGCGGGACATCCTGAAATCGGCGGCAGCCATGCTCCGCTCGGGAGGCCGGCTGGTGTATTCCACCTGTACCTTCTCGCCGGAGGAGAATGAAGGGATGATTGCCGAGTTTCTGAGCGAACATCCGAATTTTCGCGTGGTCCCGGTGGAGCATTCGGAAATCTTTTCCCCGGGAGAAACGGACTGGATGGCGGGTGAAGGGAATGTGAAGGACGATGTGCTTAAGCAGCTTGCCGGTACTGCTCGATTATGGCCGCATAAGGTTAGAGGCGAAGGGCATTTCATGGCCGTGCTTCAGCGGGACGGCGAGCTGGATAAACGTGAAGTTGAACAGGAACAAGCTCCAATATTCAATTCGGGCACCTTGGCCAATGAATCGCTTGCTATTTCCTCCCGAGCGGAGCATCCCCGTGAGCGTAAAGGAAAAGCGGCTTTCAAGGAGGAGCGCCCGGGTAAACCCGGGAAATACGGTAAAGATGCAGCGCGCCAACAGGCATCCCGCCGGAGCGTAATAGATTCTCAATCGGGTTCGGTTTCGATTAATCGGTTCCAAGCGTTTATCCGCGAGCAGCTGGATTTGAAGCTGACCGGATATCCTGTAACCTACGGGAACCATGTGTATGTATCACCCCTGCCGGAAGAGCGTCTGAAGCAGCTCAAAGTGATTCGACCCGGGTGGTACATGGGACAGTTGAAGAATGAACGGTTTGTACCTGGACATCCCTTGGCTACAGCGCTGCAAGCGGATGAGGCTGTTCGATATGTCAGCCTGTCCTCCGAGGACGGAGAAGCGGTCCGGTATTTGAAAGGGGAAACCTTGTCGATTCCGGAAGAGCGCGTGATTCGTCGATCGGGTGCTGAAGCGAAGGGTTATGTGTTAGTGTGTATAGACGGATATTCAGCCGGTTGGGCCAAATGGCAGACAGGAATATTGAAGAATGAGTATCCGGCAGGGTGGAGGTGGACATCGATATGAGTGCTAAAGGCAGAACAACGCTAAGATTGGACAAGGTGCTATCCAATCTTGGATTCGGCTCACGGGCCGAATTGAAGAAAAAGGCCAAACAAGGGAGCATCGTGGTCAACGGAACGGTGATGAAGGACCCCGGTAAACATGTTGATCCTTATACGGATATCATCGAGTTTGAGGGGGAGACCGTGCAGTACCGGGAATTCATATATCTCATGCTGCACAAACCGCCTGGCGTCATTTCGGCGACAGAGGATCTTCGTGACCGAACGGTGCTGGATCTCCTGGATGAGGAATATCTGATCTTCGAGCCGTTTCCGGTGGGCCGATTGGATAAGGATACGGAGGGATTGCTGCTGCTTACGAATGACGGTAAATTGGCCCACGAGCTGCTGTCGCCGCGGAAGCATATCCCGAAAACCTATGAAGCGATGGTAGAGGGCAGGGTGGACGATGAGGACGTGCGAATGTTTGCTGCGGGAGTTACCTTAGATGACGGGTACGTGACCTTGCCCGGAGAGCTGGTGATCCATTCCCATGAGGAACGAGGCGATGGAGTCCAGCTGTCCCGCATCTCGCTGACGATCCATGAAGGGAAATTTCATCAGGTCAAGCGGATGTTTGAGGCAGTTGGCAAAAAAGTCGTGTATCTCAAAAGAGTCAGCATGGGCGAACTTCGTTTGGATGAAAATCTCGAGATCGGAGCGTACCGGGAGCTGACCGAGCATGAACTGTCTTTGATCGGAAGGGCATGATTACGATAGAGAAATAGAGACTAAAGGATGGATGGAGAATGGCATATAAATTGGTAGCACTTGATGTGGATGGAACGCTGCTGAATGATGATCATGAAATCACGGAGAAAACGAGGAACACCGTGATGGAAGCCGCAAAACAAGGCGTGGAAATTGTACTGTGCACAGGCAGAGGACCGCTGAATTCGATTCCTTTTATGAAAAGCATGGGTTTAGGCGGTTATGTTATCAGTCATAATGGTGCGGCAACGGTAGAAGTGGAGACCCATAACATCGTGCATCAGTTCGGCATGGACCCGATTCAGCTTGAGCCTTTCATGCAATACTGCCGTGAGCACGGGGTGCATTTTGATGTGAACACCGCCTTTGAGATGTATGTGGACCAGGTGGAGGAGCTTGCCGGTCCGGTTCGTTCGATGTACGAGAACTATTTGATGCTGCCAAGCAACCTGCCGTCATGGGAGGAGCTGTCAGACCCGGTCGTCAAATTTACGGTCTTTGGCGAATCCGCCGATATCGACCGTGTCTATGCGGATTGGAGTCAGTGGACTCTTCCCTTCAACATGCTGCGAAGCGGAGAATACTTCATCGATCTCATGCATAGCCAAGCATCCAAGGGGAGTGCGCTTCAGCAGCTGGCTGCAAGAAGAGGTTATGAGCCGGACGAGGTGCTTGCCATCGGCAATTATTTCAACGATATTACGATGCTGTCCTACGCCGGAATGGGGATTGCGATGGATAACTCTCCGGTCGAGGTCAAGGCTGCAGCCAATGCGGTGACAACCTCGAATAACGAGGACGGCGTACACGAGGCATTGGTGAAATACTGCTTGTCGTAAATCGATTATTTTATACATGAGAACCCGCCACAGGACACTTGGCAAAAGTGCCTGATGACGGGTTTTTTGCGTGGATTGGAGCCTGTTAACAGGTATCGCGCGGGGCATGGGGTTAAGCATTTCCTTCCAAATTTGGATTGACACGATGGAAATGGCATGCTATTTTTATAAATGAAAATGATAATCATTATCAATTAATTAAGACTGGTCAACATGCCTGCATAGCCTGCAACTCGTTTTATCGTAAAAAAGGAGGCAATTCATGAGTGTGGAAGAAGAGCTGAAAATAGATAGCCTATCGGATTCGGATCGTAACGGGAGAACCAGCCTGGTTGAGATTAAGGAGTATATAGATTGCCATTATAAAGAGGCGATTACCATTGGCCAATTAGCCAGTATGGCTAATATTTGTCCTAAGTACTTTGTGGATTTATTTAAAAAGACATTCGGCCAAACCACAATCGATTACCTGACCCATGTTCGTATGAATCATGCCAAGCGTTATTTGGCCGAATCCGACGAACGGCTTCGTGACATCGCACAGCGAGTCGGTTACAAAGATGAGTTCTATTTCAGCCGTATTTTTAAAAAGAAGGTGGGCATGTCGCCGTCCGAATATGCCCGAAATTCGAGGCAGCTAATCGCGGCCTGTTCCTCCTCTATCATCGGGCAGTTGGTAGCACTGAATGTTATTCCTGCGGCTGCGCCTCTTGATGCGAAGTGGACCCCGTTTTATTACAATGCGTATCATTCGGAGATCAAGTCCCGCTTGAAGCTGACGTCTCCTTATCCGGACAGCCGCTTCGAGGAGAATATCGAGCAGCTGTTCCGTGCAAAGCCTGACGTTATTATTGGCATGGACCATCTCGGTCCGGAGGAAATCACCAAGCTGGGGCATATTGCCCCTACCTTGATTGTTCCGTCTCATGCAGGGTGGAGGAAGCAGCTGGAGCGTATCGCAACGTTTCTGAATAAAGAAGAACAGGCACAATCCTGGATAGAACAGTATGAACGAAGGGTGCAGTTCGCACGCTCCCGAATGCGGCAAGTCGTGGGGAGCGTGCGTGTTATAGCGCTGCGAATATATGGACAAAGCTTGTATGCATATGGTAACCGGGGACTCGAGGAGGTGCTGTATCAGGATCTGCAGCTCAAGGAAGCCTCCGGTCTGGATACCACGCGTAATCAACAGATCACGCTGGAAGATTTGCAACAGCTCAATCCGGACCGCATCCTGATCGCGGTATGCCCTGAAGCCACATCACGCCGTTATTGGCTTGCACTGCAGCATTCTGCGAAATGGCAGACACTCCGAGCTGTCACTCGAGGCAGCGTCTACATGATCTCGTCCGATCCGTGGTTCGAATATTCCGCGCTTGCCGTGACGAGAATGCTGGATGAGGCATTGCTGTTGTTTACAGGAGATAGTCCAAACGGAGTTCTGGATAAAAGCCATGGTGAATCGTTTGCCACGTAATATATACTCTACTTAATTGAGAATCATTATCACAGGAGGAGATACATTGTGGCAGAACGTTTTAATCGCCGAAAAAGAAGTTGGAGAATCAAAATATCAGCACTTGCGTGCTGTGTCATCGTCATAGGCTTGTTGTCAGGCTGTGGAGAGAAGGTGGATTCCGAAGCGGCGGGCGGCGATCAGCCGGCAGCGAAGACCGCGGCGGTGGAAACGTCCGGTCAGGCAGGTAGCAGTCAAGCGCCGACGGAGGAACCAGGGACGAACCGGGAGGAGACGCCCGCGGAGAAGGAGCGGACGGTAACGGATGAGCTTGGGCATGAAGTGAAGATTCCGGCAGACGTGAGAAACGTGTTCGCACCGAACATGGAGGACTCTTTGCTGAAACTCGGCGTGAAGCCTGTTGCACAATGGGCGAACGGCAAGATGGGACACACCTATTTGCAGCAGGAGCTGGACGGCGTTCCCCTGATTGATTTTTCAGGAGGCTTACCTTCACCGGAAGCTCTGATGTCCTACGAGCCGGACCTTATCGTGCTCCATACCGAAACTTATGCAGCGGACGGTACATATGAGAAGTACGCCAAAATCGCGCCAACGTACGTGTTCAAAAATGCATCCGGGAATGTCGAGAAATCGCTGATCACCTTGGGGGATCTGCTTGGGAAAGCGCCCGAGGCCGAGACCGCCCTAAAGGATTACCAGCAAAAAGCAAGTGAAGCGAAGGCTAAGCTGAGTTCCGTGGTGGGGGACAAGAACGTTGCCATCATTCGTTTTGCACCTAGAGGCGTCAGTTTGATGGGCGGAAATTATCTCTGCGGCTTTGTGATCCATCAGGACCTGGGACTGGGCAAATCCAAGCTGGTCGAGAACGAGAATGCAGCTAACATCTCGCTGGAGATACTGCCGCAGCTGGATGCGGACTATATTTTTGTCATTAACGCCTATGATCAGGGAACGGAGCGTTTAAAGGAAATGACGGAAAGCCCGATTTGGAAGGGCATGCCGGCCGTCAAGAACGGGCAGGTCTATGAAGCGAATAACGAATACTGGCTGGGAAGCGGCCTGATCGCCTACGAGAAAATCGTGGATGATGTTGTTCGCTCCATTACGGGTCTATAGTGGGAGGCACGACATGAGCAATCATACGCCTTCCGTTGATATGCTGCGGCGCAGCGTAGAGCTGCCCCATGCGGAGCATTGGGTGATGCGCTCGAGGGCAAGGAAGCGCCGCTATCGAATCATTGCCGCACAGCCGATGGGGCAGGCTCCGCCGTCAGGATATCCGGTCATCTATCTGTTAGACGGCAACAGCGTGTTTCACACGATGGTCGAAACGCTGCGCCTGCAGTGCCACAGACCGGACAAAACAGGGATACTGCCGGCGGTCGTAGTCGGCATCGGTTACGAGACGGAGGGGCAGTATGCTCCGGACCGGTTCTATGATTACACGCCCTACCCCAACACGAACTTTAAGCACAAGTGGGATAGCGCCTCCGTCCCGGAACAGGGCGGAGCGGCTGAATTCCTGCAATTCATCGAGGAGGAACTGAAACCGCAGATCGAGAGCGAATTTAACATCGATTGCCGTCGTCAGACGATATTCGGCCATTCCCTTGGCGGGCTGTTCACGCTCTATGCCATGTTCAGCAAACCGCAGGCATTCTCGTGTTATATCGCGGGCAGCCCTTCTATCCATTGGAATCAGGAATATTTACAAGAGCTGGAGCAGCGCTTTGTCGAACGCGTCAAGGAAGAGCCTTGCCATGTTCGACTGCTGCTTGGCGCAGGAGAGCACGAGAGGTCCCATGTCACCGGCAATTGCATCAGCGCATCCGAGCTCGCCGAGCGTCTGGCTGCTGTGTCTGCGTATGGCATCCAAGCCGAATTCAATCAGTTTGAGGATGAGGGACATCTTTCAGTGCTGCCTGTCCTCATTAGCCGAGGGTTACGATTTGCACTTTTTCCTCAAGATGAAGGAGGTGATCACCTTGAAGTTAACAGGTATTAGCGGGAAAGTAGCCCTCGTGACCGGTGCCGCCCAAGGGATTGGCGAAGCGGTGGCACGAGCCCTCGCCCGGCAAGGAGCTGTCGTTGCGGCATGCGATCAGAAGGAAGCCGAGTTGATCCGCCTTACGGCCGATCTATGCAGCTCAGGTGTACAGGCTGCGGCTTACAGGGCAAATGTCAGCTGCAGTGCCGAGGTTGAAGAGATGATCGAGCGGATTGAGGAGGAGCTCGGTCCGATCGAGATTCTCGTTAACGTTGCCGGAGTGCTGCGAATCGGTGGAGTTGAGTCGCTTCGTGACGAGGATTGGCAGGAGCATTTCAACGTCAACACCAACGGCGTATTCTATACGTCACGCTCCGTCGTAAGGCGGATGGCGAGCCGTAATTCCGGAGCTATCGTGACCGTGAGCTCGAATGCCTCCAAAGTTCCGCGGGCCCAGATGTCGGCTTATGCGGCATCCAAGGCAGCGTCTACGATGTTCACGAAGTGTTTGGGGCTGGAATATGCCCGTCATCACATCCGCTGCAATGTGGTTTCCCCGGGTTCTACGGACACCGGGATGCAGCGCTTGCTATGGAAGGATGATCAGGGCGCAGAGCCCATCATCGCAGGGTCGCTGGATGATTACCGTGTCGGCATACCGCTGGGTCGAATCGCGCTTCCTTCCGATATTGCGGATGCCGTCGTATTTCTCGTATCCGATCGTGCCCGGCACATGACCATGCAGGATGTATGCGTGGATGGCGGTGCGACGTTGGGCTGCTGAGGCTTCGCGCGTTTTATTCTTTTTACTAATTCGATAAATGGTAGGCTCATAAGCAGAGAGGAGACTGAAATGTTGCACTATGAAACTCCAACCGCAGCCGAGGCTGCGCAACTTATGGAACAATACCGGGTCGGTTCGTCCTTCTTCTTCTCATCCCCGCGCAAGACGTTGTTAACGCATGGAGAGTATTCGAGACTTCCGGTTCCTTCAGGGAACGACCATAGATCATTGTCAGAACGCGTTACGGAACTGCTGGTTCGCGCCAAGCAATCGGGACGGCCGAACGCCGTTGTTGTAGGCGCCATCCCTTTTGACATAGTGAAACCGGCGAGCCTGTTTATTCCGCTTTCGGCTCAATGGCATGATTCCCTTCTATTCTCTACAGGACAAGCCCCGGAAAGGCCTCGCATTTCCAGCTATCACGTACTGTCCGTTCCCGAACCGGCGGCGTTCCAGGAAGGCGTGAACCGGCTGCTGGAGCTCATTTCTCAAAAGAAACTCCATAAAGCGGTGCTTTCCCGAACCCTGGATATCACGCTTCCTCATGCCTTGTCCATTCCTCATATATTGAATCACTTAGCTTACCATCACTCCCATGGATATACATTTGCCGTTCCATTGGCACCCGAATTGTCCCACACTTCAAGTCCGGACGCCGTTGCATCCACAAGGACGCTGTTTGGCGCTAGCCCCGAGCTGCTAATTACGAAGAAGGGGCAGCGAATCAAAGGAAATCCGTTGGCAGGCTCTGCGGCGCGAAGCGCCGATCCCGTTGAAGACCAGCGGCGGGCTGCAGCGCTGCTGTCATCCGCCAAAGACCGAAATGAGCATGCCATCGTGATTGATGCAGTGGCGTCGGCTTTGCAGCCATATTGCAGCAAGCTGGAGGTTCCTGCCGAACCTTCCCTCATCCACACGAATGCCATGTGGCATCTGTCTACCGAAATCAACGGCATCCTGAAGGATGATTCGGTAACGTCGTTGGATCTTGCCCTGGCGATGCACCCGACACCGGCGATCTGCGGCACGCCGACCGATGCGGCCAGGGATGCCATACAAGCGATTGAGCCGTTTGATCGCGGCTTCTATTCGGGGGCCGTCGGTTGGTCGGATGCTAACGGAGACGGCGAGTGGGCCGTAACGATTCGCTGCGCGGAAACAGAAGGAACCTTATTGCGGGTGTTTGCGGGAGCCGGAATCGTGTCAGGCTCCAATGCGGAAGCCGAACTGGCCGAGACGTCGGCCAAATTCCGTACGATTCTGGCAGCCATGGGCTTGAACGAACAACAGACAACGATTTTAGGGGAGGAATAAGGAATGTTGGCAGGTTGTAAGGCTTGGCCGGAGGAGTTTGCAACCCGTTATCGGGAAGAAGGATGCTGGCAGGGCGAAACGTTTGGAGCGCTCCTGCGGAAGCGTGCGGCGGAACACGGGGATCGGATTGCGATCGTGAGCGGCGATCAGCATACAAGCTATGCCGAGCTGGACAATCGGGTGGACCGCTTGGCAGCGGGATTTCTTAAGCTCGGAATCAAGGCGCGGGAACGGGTTATCGTTCAGCTTCCGAATATCGCGCCATTTTTCGATACGATATTTGCGCTGTTCCGCATCGGGGCCATTCCCGTCTTCGCCCTGCCTGTTCATCGCCGGAGCGAAATCGTATATCTATGCGGCTTCAGCGAAGCGGCCGCTTATATTATTCCGGATCAGGATTCGGGATATGATTATCGGAACTTAGCAGCTCAAGTCCAGGCATCGGTTCCTTCGCTGCGCCATGTCATCGTTGCGGGCGGCCCGGCCTCGGGGGCATTTCTGTCCCTGGATGACCTGTATCTCGATGATGCGGGCAGTCCTTCTCGCCGTTTAGACGAGGAAGGCCCCGATCCCGCCGAGGTCGCGTTCCTGCAGCTGTCCGGCGGGACGACCGGACTGCCGAAGCTTATTCCGCGCACGCATGACGACTATATTTACAGCTTGCGCATGAGCGCCGAAATCTGCTCGCTGGATAAGGATAGCGTTTATTTGGCGGTACTGCCCGCTGCCCATAACTTTCCGCTTAGCTCGCCGGGCGTGCTGGGGACGCTGTATGCGGGAGGGAAAGTCGTCCTTGCCCGGTCCGCGAGTCCGGAGGTGGCGTTCCCGCTGATCGCCTCCGAGGGCGTAACCATGACGGCGGTCGTTCCGCCCCTGGCCTTAATCTGGCTTGAGGCTGCACAGTCCCGTTCGGATGACCTGTCGAATCTGCAGGTGCTGCAGGTAGGCGGGGCCAAATTCAGCGCAGAGGCAGCCAAGCGGGTAAAAACGGTGCTGGGATGTACGCTGCAGCAAGTATACGGGATGGCGGAAGGCTTGGTGAATTATACCCGACTGGATGATCCGGAGGATATAACGGTGCATACGCAAGGGCGTCCGATGTCTCCGTATGACGAAGTGCGGCTGGTCGATGAGGATGACGTGGAGGTGGCTCCCGGTGAAGTCGGTGAATTGCTGACGCGGGGACCCTATACGATTCGCGGCTACTATAAAGCGGACAAGTTTAACGAAAAAGCCTTTACCACAGACGGTTTCTATCGAACGGGGGATCTGGCGAGTTTGACGCCTTCAGGATATCTGGTAATCGAAGGCCGTTCGAAGGATCAGATAAACCGCGGTGGCGACAAGATTGCGGCCGAGGAGGTCGAGAATCATCTGCTTGCCCATCCGAGCGTTCACGACGCAGCTGTAGTCGCCATGCCGGACGAGTATCTGGGCGAGCGGACCTGTGCCTTCGTTATTGTCCATGATGCTGCGGTTAGCGGCAATGAGCTGAAGGCTTTTCTTAGAAATAGAGGGCTAGCTGCGTACAAAATCCCGGATCGGGTGGAGTTTATGGATTCCTTCCCGCACACGGGTGTCGGTAAGGTAAGCAAAAAGAGTCTGCGTGAACTAGCGTTACAGAATCATGACGTTCGGGTGAATATGTCCAATTAACCTAGAAATGAGGAGATATGATGGCACTTCCAAAAATTTTACCTTATCCCATGCCAGGGGAGGCGGATCTGCCCAAGAATAAGGTGGCATGGACGGCAGATCCGAACCGGGCCGTGCTGCTCATCCACGATATGCAGCAATATTTCATCGATGCGTTCACTCCGGATCAATCGCCTGTCGTGGAGCTGATCGCCCATATTCAGAAACTTCGGTCCTGTTGCGCCGAGCTTGGCATTCCCGTTATCTATTCGGCACAGCCTGGCGGACAAGCACCGGAGCAGCGCGGTCTGCTGCAGGATTTCTGGGGATCCGGCATCAATGACGGTCCTTATCAGAAAAAGTTCGTGGATGCGGTGGCGCCGGACGAACGGGATCTGCTGTTAACCAAATGGAGATACAGCGCCTTCCAGAAAACCAATTTGCATGAAATGATGCGCGAGTTAGGCCGCGACCAACTGATGATCTGCGGGATATACGCCCATATTGGATGTTTGCTGACCGCAACCGAAGCTTTTATGAAAGACATTCAGCCATTCTTCATTGCAGATGCCCTTGCCGATTTCTCGGAAGAGAAGCATCGCCTGGCGCTGACTTATGCTGCCGAACGCTGCGCTGTTACGCTGACCACGGAACGTTTGGTTGCTTCGTTAACTCAAGAGCAGCGTTCTATCTCGGAGCATTCTAAAGCTCCGGGCGGAGAGGGGAATACGGGGAATTCTGCGAAGGTCCAACCGCTGCTGACGCTGCAAACGCTGCGAGAGAACGTAGCGGATTTGCTGCAGGAGCAGCCGTCAAATATTGGTGAAGACGACCATCTGATTGAGTACTGGGGGCTGGATTCCATTCGGATCATGAGTTTGGCCGAGCGGTTACGGCGCGAGGGCATCGACATCAGCTTTGTGGAAATGGCAGAGCTGCCTACATTGGCGGGCTGGTGGGGATTGCTGTCAAATAGGCTAAGCTTGTCGCGGCCTAATTATGATTATTATACGGTGTAAGGAGGGATGGATATGCTTGAGCGGGAGAAGGAGCGCTGGTCTCTGTCCGGAGCGCAGCTGGGGATATGGTACGCCCAGCAGCTTGACCCGGTCAACCCGATATTCAACACGGCGGAATGCATTGAAATACAAGGACCTGTAGATCCGATTCTGTTCGAGAGGGCTTTACGTCAGGTGGTCGGGGAGGCTGAAGCATTGCATGTTCACTTCGGCGAAGATACGGACGGTCCTTGGCAGTCGATTGATCCATCTCCGGATTGGCAGCTTCATGTGGTGGATGTCAGCGGAAATGAGGATCCGGTTCATGCCGCCCAAAGCTGGATGATGCATGACCTTGATCAAGCGGTGGATCTAAGCCAAGGGCCGTTGTTTACGGAGGCGCTGTTCAAGATTTCCGCCGACCGCTACTATTGGTATCAATGCATTCATCATATCGTAATCGATGGGTTCGGCGTATCGCTTCTGCTGCAGAAAGTCTCTCAAGTCTACACGGAATTGGCGGGGGGCGTATCTTCCGGCACAGGCGCGTTCGGCAGGTTTCGCATGATCTTGGAAGAAGATACGTCATACCGCATGTCGCAGCAGCTCGACTCGGATCGCGAATTCTGGCTGCGGCGCTTTGCCGATGAACCGGAGATCGTCAGCTTAGGGGGGCAGGCACAGCGTTCGGCGCGAAGCTTCCTGCGCCGTTCGGTGCAGCTTCCTGGATCTTCGATCCATCGCATACAGGCGGCCGCGCAAGCATCAAGGACAAGCTGGCCGGACGTGATAGCGGCTGCAACGGCTCTGTATATACATCGAATAACAGGCGCAGAGGATGTTGTTCTTGGATTGCCGGTGATGTGCCGCTTAGGTTCGGCCTCCATCCGTATTCCAGGGATGGTCATGAATGTGCTGCCGCTTCGAGTGCGCGTTAGGCCCGATATGAGTCTAATCAACCTGCTGCAGCAGGTCGCACGGGAGATTCGCGAGATCAAGCGGCATCAGCGCTACAGACATCAGGATATCCGGCGCGATCTCAAGCTGCTTGCTGATAACCGCAGGTTATTTGGACCGCTCGTTAATGTGATGCCCTTTGCTTCGGAATTGAACTTTGGAGGCTGTGGCGGCATCGTCCGTAACCTGGCTTCCGGTCCGGTGGATGACCTGACCTTGAACGTATATGGAAGTTTGGATGGAAGCGGGCTGAGAGTCGATATGGATGCCAATCCGTTGATCTATAGCCTGGAGGAGTTAGCTTCCCATTTACATCGCTATTTGTATTTGCTGGACAGTCTTGCCGAAACGGAGCTGGACCATCCTGTTGGAAGCGTGGCTTTCATCTTGCCGGAAGAACGCGACAAGGTGCTTTTTCAGTGGAATGATACGGCACGACCCTTACCGCAGTTAAGCATACCGGAATTATTCGAGGAGCAGGTGGCACGTACCCCGCAGGCGGAGGCGGTGGTATGCGAGGGATTAACGCTACGTTACGAAGAGCTGAACAGGCGAGCGAACCGCCTGGCCCGCCTGCTTATTGACTCCCACATAGGTCCTGAACGAATCGTTGCCCTTTCCCTGCCCCGTTCGGCGGACATGATCGTTGCGATCCTTGCCGTGCATAAGACTGGTGCGGCTTACTTGCCGTTAGATCCGGATTATCCGGACGAACGGATCGCCTATATGCTTGAGGATGCAAAGCCTGCGTGTTTGATAACGACACAAGATCTGGCCGGAAGCTTCGCAGCTATCATGAAAGACGAGGACGTGGTTATGCTGGATGCTCCGGCTACCCTTCAGCGATTGGAGCAGCAGGCGTTTCATAACCCTGTTGATGCTGATCGCATAAGTCCGCTGCTGCCGCTTCACCCGTCCTACGTTATCTATACCTCCGGATCAACGGGCCGGCCCAAGGGCGTCCTGCTTACGTTCGAAGGACTTTCCAATCTGCTGTCGGATATGCGTGAGCGATTGGAGATAGGGGAGCGGGATCGCTGGCTGTCGGTTACCACGATGTCATTCGACATCTCGGTCATGGAAGTGCTGCTGCCGCTTTCATGCGGCTCGACGCTCGACATCGTGATGCGGGATACCATTCTCGACGCAGCGGCTCTCATAGGCCGAATTCGGGAAACGGGGGCGACCATCATGCAGGCGACCCCGACGTTGTGGCAGTCCATTGTCGCTTGCCGTCCAGGAAAGTTTGAGCGTCTCAAAGTCATAACCGGGGGTGAGGCGCTCCCGGTGGGACTTAAGCTTGCGCTTCAAGATCTGAACTGCGAAGTGAATAACCAATATGGACCGACGGAGACAACGATTTATTCGACAGCGGCCAAGCTCGATTATGAACGGGACAAGCCGTCCATTGGGGGGCCCGTCTGGAATACGAGGTTATATGTGCTTGATTCGTCACTGTCCCCGGTTCCGCCAGGCGTAACGGGCGAGCTGTACATTACAGGCTCGGGTCTTGGCCGGGGGTATCTGGGAAGCCCCGATTTGACAGCGGAACGGTTTGTAGCGGATCCCTTTGGTCCTCCCGGATCCCGGATGTATCGTACAGGCGATCTTGCCCGCTGGCTGGAGAACGGCTGGATTGATTATTTGGGGCGTGCCGATCATCAGATCAAGCTGCGCGGCTTCCGGATCGAGACGGGAGAGATTGAGTCCGTGCTTGTGGATCATCCGGAGGTGGAGCAGGCCTGCGTCATCATCCGCGAGGATCGGGCCGGTGATCGCCGTCTTGTTGCTTATATCGTAGCATCGCCATCTGCTTCAAATATCATCAATGCAGCAGAAATACGGGATTATGCCGCAGAGAAGCTGGCCGAGTACATGGTCCCGTCTGTCATCGTGGCACTCGACGCGCTACCGTTAACGCCGAACAAGAAGGTGGATCGCAAGGCGCTGCCTGCACCGGATCATCCGTTAACGGGCGGCCGCATGCCGCGGACACCGCAGGAGGAAATGCTCTGCACGATTTTTGCCGAGGTGCTTGGTTTATCGCGGGTTACCATTGATGATGATTTCTTTGCCCTCGGCGGTCATTCCCTGCTTGCCGGAAGGGTGATGGTACGAGTCAGGGAGGCCTTCGGCGTGGAGCTTAGCATAGGAAGCCTATTTGAAACAGCGACGGCCGCGAGTCTTGTCAAACGGCTTGATCATGCGCAAGAGGCCAGAGTGGCTGTACGTCCCGTGATAAGGACTGAGTATCCACCGTTGTCTTTTGCCCAGCAGCGGTTATGGTTTTTATATCGCCTGGAGGGTCCGAGCCCGACCTACAATATTCCGCTCGTGGCTCGCTTGTCAGGTGAGCTTGATCTGGCAGCGCTGCGGATGGCGCTGGGTGATGTGGCCGCTCGTCATGAAACGCTGCGCACGGTTTACCCGGATCATGACGGGACTTCCTATCAGCACATCCTGGATGCCGAGGAGGCACGACCGGAACTGATCGTGACCGAAATCATTGACTCGGCGCTGCCCGATCGATTGGCGGAAGCCGTCAGGCACCCATTCGAGCTTGCCACCGAAACTTCACTGCGGGCAGAGTTGTTCAAACTGGGGAATGGAGAGTTTGTCCTGTTGTTGCTGCTGCATCATATAGCTGGCGACGGCTGGTCGCTTACCCCCCTGACACGCGACCTATCGGATGCCTATATGGCACGGCGCCTGGGGAGTGAGCCGGAATGGTCTCCGTTACCGGTCCAATATGCAGACTATGCCGTTTGGCAGGAGAAGCTTCTTGGCAGCACAGGCGATAAGGGCAGTCTGATTGCCCGCCAGCTGGACTATTGGACTGAGGCACTTTGCGATTTACCGGAGCAATTGGAGCTGCCCACCGATTATCCGAGGCCGGCTGTTGCCAGCTATCAGGGCGGAAGCGTGTCGTTTCCGATTTCGCGTGAACTGCATCGGCGGCTGAATACACTCGCGCAGAGCAATCGGGTGTCTTTATTCATGGTGTTTCAGTCAGCGATGGCTGCGCTGTTTACGAAGCTGGGTGCAGGTACGGACATTCCGATCGGCAGTCCGGTCTCGGGCCGGAATGACGACAGTCTGGATCAATTGATTGGTTTCTTCATCAATACGCTTGTGTTTCGTGTCGACACATCAGATGACCCATCGTTCGACGAGCTGTTGCAGCGGGTGCGGGAGAGGAGCCTGGCGGCTTTCGAGCATCAGGATGTGCCGTTCGAGCGGCTTGTCGAGACATTGAATCCGCCGCGTTCCAGGTCTAGACATCCTCTCTTCCAAGTGATGCTCGTACTGCAAAATACGCCGGAAACTTCGCTTGAACTGCCGGGAGTCAGCTCGAAACTGCAGCTGCAAAGCGTAGGTACCGCGAAGTTTGACTTAACCTTCGAGCTGACGGAGCGGCGGGATATGCACGGCGAACCTGACGGAGTTCACGGTATGATCGAATTTAGTACGGATTTGTTCGAGCACAGAACGGCGGAAGCGATGGCGGAACGATATGTGCGCGTATTGGAGAGTGCTGCCAATGAACCAAGTAAAGCCATCAGTCAACTCGATATATTAACCGTTCATGAGCGTGAGGAAACCCGTCGACAGTGGAGCGCTCCACTGCCTCTTACCAAGCAGGCAACCTTGCCTCAGCGGTTTGAGGAGCAGGTCATCCGCACGCCTTTAAGGAACGCGATTGTCCATGATGGTTTATCGCTTACCTATGGTGAGTTGAACGAGCGAGCCAATCGGCTTGCTCACTTGTTAATTGCCTCCGGCATCGGGACGGATCAGATCGTAGCGCTCGCCTTGCCGCGTTCGTTGGACATGGTCATCGGCATATTGGCTGTACTTAAGGCAGGGGCTGCTTACCTGCCGCTGGATCCGGAGTATCCGGAGGATCGGCTGGCTTACATGATCGAGAATGCTTGTCCGGTATGCGTCATTACGAGCGTTCAGGTGATGGATCAGCTGCCGAGCTTCGCATGCATAAAGCATGTTGTCATGGATGAACCTGAACAAGCTTCACGGGTGCAGAGCTACTCTCATGAGAATCCAAGCGACCATGAACGTCACAGGCCCCTTACGCCGCTGAGTGCCGCGTACATCATCTATACTTCCGGGTCTACCGGCAAACCGAAGGGCGTGCTTGTACCGCATCAGAATGTCATCCGATTGTTTGACTCTACCGCACATTGGTTTCAATTTGATGAGACTGATGTATGGACCTTATTCCACTCGTATGCCTTTGATTTCTCGGTATGGGAATTATGGGGGCCTCTCTTGCACGGCGGTCGACTCGTGGTTGTTCCGCATACGACCAGCAGATCGCCGAACGACATGTTGAGCTTGCTGGTCCGGGAAGGCGTAACCGTGCTGAATCAGACTCCCTCGGCGTTTTATCCGTTGATTCAGGCGGATCGAGAGCAGGCGGAACTGGGGCAGCAGAAACTATCGCTGAGGTATGTTGTGTTCGGCGGTGAAGCCTTGGAGCTCGGACGGCTCACGGATTGGTATGAGCGTCATGCCGACGATGCCCCGCGTCTGATCAACATGTATGGCATTACAGAGACGACTGTGCACGTCAGTTATATGGAATTAAACCGGAACCTTGCGCTGCCGGGAGCCGGCAGTCCGATCGGAGAAGCGATTCCGGACCTTAGGGTATATGTCCTGGATTCCAAGCTTCGGCCGGTTCCGTATGGCGTAATTGGAGAGATGTATGTCGCGGGTGCAGGACTTGCGCGGGGGTATTGGGGTCGTCCAGATCTGACCGCCGACCGCTTTGTGGCCGATCCGTATGGTCCGCCGGGGACGAGAATGTACCGAACCGGAGATCTGGCGAAGCGGCTGGCCGACGGTACACTGGATTATTTGGGGCGGTCCGACCATCAGGTGAAAATACGCGGCTTCCGGATCGAACTCGGCGAGATCGAATCGGTCCTCACACGTCATGCCGATGTCGCTCAGGCGGCAGTCATCGTGCGCGAGGATCAGCCCGGGGATCGCCGGCTTGCGGCTTATGTTGTGAGCAAGCCCGGCGGCGAGTTGTCTGCAGGTGCTGAGCTGCGCCGTTATGCGGCCTCAATGCTTCCTGATTACATGGTTCCCGGGGCGTTCGTATTTATGGACATGCTGCCGCTTACGCCTAACGGGAAGCTCGATCGCAAAGCGTTGCCGGCTCCAGATATGGGGCCCGATGCCGATGGACGCCATCCACGAACTCCGCAGGAAGAAGTGTTATGCGAGTTATTTGCGGAGATATTGGGAGTCAAACGGGTGGGTATCGATGACAGCTTCTTCGAGCTCGGCGGCCATTCGCTACTGGCTGTCCGGCTTATCAGCCGGGTTCGCGAAGCGCTCGGCAAAGAATTAAGCATAGCAGCTTTATTCGAAGCGCCTACGGTAGCGGGGCTTATCGACAAGCTTGAGATGGGTGGCGGACACAGCGCGCTGCAGGTCGTGCTTCCGCTTCGGGCGCATGGAGAACAAATACCGCTGTTCTGCGTGCATCCGGCAGGAGGATTAAGCTGGTGTTACGCCGGTTTAATGAAGCATCTCGGCATGGATTATCCGATTTACGGTTTACAGGCGAGGGGGATTGCGCAAGCAGAGGAGCTGCCGAAATCACTGGAAGAGATGACAAAAGACTATATCGACCATATTCGTTCTCTTCAACCACAAGGGCCATACCGGCTGCTCGGATGGTCTCTGGGCGGCAATGTCGCTCAGTCGATTGCGGTACAGCTGCAGGAGGCGGGTGAGGACATTGAATTGCTAGCCATACTGGATGCTTACCCAAGTCATTATTTGCCGATCAAGGAAACCCCCGATGAAGACGAGGCTTTAACCGCGCTGCTGGCGTTGGGAGGCTTCGACAGAGAGAGCATTGAAGCGGGTCTTGGAGACGCGTCGTTAACCATAGCGGCCGCCCTTGAATTGCTGCGGAATGAGAGCAGCGCGCTCTCGTCCCTTGAGGAAGGGACGATCATGAATCTGAAGGCGACCTATGAGAATTCGGTGCAGCTGTTGAAGGCTTACGTTCCGAAACGGTTTGAGGGAGACATGTTATTCTTCCATTCGACGATCATCCCCGATTGGTTCGATCCCATTGAACCGGAGATGTGGGGGGCTTACGTGGGCGGTAAGATCGAGCGGCACGATATTGAATGCCGGCATAAGGATTTATGCCAGCCGGGCCCACTGGATTATATCGGCAAGTGCATTCTAAGCAAGCTGGAGGCAGCTATAACCCGAGGACTGACCACATCGGAGAGGAGGGAACTTATCCATGACCAATCCTTTTGAGCAAGTCGACGGCAAGTTTCTTGTGCTGGTAAACCATGAAGGGCAATATTCGCTCTGGCCGGGTTTCGCTGCTGTTCCGAACGGCTGGACAGAGGCTTTTGGACTTAGCACGCGGGAGGAATGCACAGCCTTTATCAACGAGAACTGGGTTGATCTGCGGCCGCGAAGCCTGTATGCCAACACCGGGCCGTCAGCAGAGCATAGATCATGAGCACCTGGCTGAACCCGCACAAGGTATTGTGCATCGTGTATGTGGCAGCGATGTTTGTTGTCGCTATGGACGCCACCCTGCTGAATGTTGCGCTTCAGACGATCAGCCTCGAACTTGGAGTGCCCCCTGCGCTTCGGAACTATAGGAAGTAACTGCCGCCGTTTTAAAGATAAGGATGCAGCCTAAGATGAGGAAAGAAGCATCCGGTTTTGATTAGGTGGATAAAGTAAGGGGCGTCTCTCTGTTTGTAATCCAGAGAGACGCCCCTTTTAATGACGCGTTTGAACGTATGTTATACAGTATTCGGCTCGGATCGGCTTTATCATTCATTATAGAACTGCGAATAGAAGCGTTACTTGGGATTACGCAGGCCTTTGGGCAGATGATTCTTGAGCTGTCCGCCGCTGGCCTTGCCCCACCCCAGAGGTAATCCATCCGTGGTTACCAACGTCCAGCCCCGGTGTTCGGAAGGAATGGAGAGCACCTCTCCCCGCAAATAAGCAGCCGTCTCGGCTGAATCTGAAGGCAGATCCCAGCTGCGGGCAGCTTGGCCAGGATGCAAGGACATGGCAAGCGCATGGGCCGGTTCGATTCGATTCTTCTTCAGATGAGCCAGATGCAGACCTGCCCGCGGCATCTTCAAGCCTTTCAGCTGCTTGTCATTCCATGCCAAGCTCTCGCTGACCGGAAGCCAGTACAGTTCCTCACCGAATAATATCGGAGTGCCGCAGTCAAGCTCAAAGCCGGGTAGTTCCTGCTTCGCCCAGTCATGAAAGTCGGCCAGGGCCGAGAGCGCAGGTCCTTGTTTGCCGCCCCGGTTTGATTTGGCCGGGGATTTGCTGCTGACCGCAGAGTATGCGAGGTCTTCATTTAAAACTTCGGCAGCCGCCGATTTGACCAAGATGGCAACAAAATGCCCCTCACCCCGTTCCAAGTGCGGCCACAAGCGCTTCATTTCACGCAGCTCCATATCGGGATACTGCGAAAGAATGCGCTCAATCATCTCTTCGTTCTCAGCCGTGTTGAACGTACAGGTGGAGTAAGCCAAGGTTCCTCCCGGTTTGAGCATCCGGTACGCCTCCTGAACAATGTCCCACTGCCGGGCAACGCACAGATCCACATGTTCAGGAGACCATTCTTCAATCGCTGCGGCATCCTTTCGAAACATGCCTTCACCGGAGCATGGCGCATCAAGCATGATCCGGTCAAAGCAGGCAACGAAACGGCGGGATAGCTGATCCGGTGCCGCACTCGTAACGACGGTATTCGTTATTCCCATACGTTCCACGTTCTCGGCCAGAATCCGTGCCCGTTCGGGATGGATCTCATTGGAGACAAGCAGTCCTAGGCCCATCATCTTGGAGGCAATATGGCTTGTCTTGCCGCCGGGAGCTGCCGCAAGATCCAGGATGGTCTCTCCGGGCTGAGGATTCAACAGCTCGACTGCGGACATTGCCGAGGGCTCCTGAATATAATATAGTCCAGCGGCATGATAGGGGTGTTTGCCTGGACGCAGGCTTTCATCATAATAGTATCCGGTATCACACCAGGGCACGGGCGTCAGCTCGAATTGCCGGATGAGGTTTCTTACGCTGTCTGCGGCATGAACCGCTTTCAGTCGGTTAAGGCGCAGCCCGTGTGTGCGGGGCAAATCGTAGCTGTCCCAAAAATCGCACGAGGCATCCCCGAGAATATCATTCATGCTGGCAACAAAGCCAACAGGCAATAGTTCCTTTCGCATTCGTTAGATTGCTCCTTCTTTAGAATAAGGTACATGCTGCAGTGTAAAGGCAAGAGAATACTGGTTCAGCGTCATTCTTCTCTGGCTTTAAAGGAATCGGTCATTAGTTTATCATGATGCCGCAGGCGTAGTAAAGAAATGTCAAGCAAAAAAAAGACCGCCCACTTTATATCGTGGGCAGCCTGCGCCAGAGTTATCCGGCGGATTCCGTTGGTTCGGTTGATGAGGTTGTTAAGGACCGGTAATCGGATACCTTGTTTTTGCCGGTCGTTTTGGAATGATACATCGCTTTGTCGGCCTGTTTCATGAGTTCATCGCCGCGAACGCCTTTGCGCAGTACGCTGTAGCCGATACTGATCGTGACGATGCTCTCGCTTGCCACTCTGGCCCGGATGCTCTCGGCGACCTGTGCGGGCTTGACTTTGCGGTCAACCACCAGGGCCACCAATTCTTCGCCGCCATACCGGCCGGTAATCCCGATACCGTCAAGCTCTTCCTCCATAATGGCCGCGACCTGCTTCAGCACTTCATCGGCTCGGGCATGGCCTTGGGTATCATTCAGCTTCTTGAAATTGTCGATGTCGCAGAAGATAGCGGATATTTTCAATTCCTGCGAGGCGTAATGGTCCAGATACTTCATAAAATGCCTGCGGTTGTAGAGTCCTGTTAATCCGTCCGTAATGGCAGACCGGTAGATGGACTGCATCAGCTCCACAATGCGTCTGAACAGGATGAAGAACACGATGCTGTAGAAGAGCACCGGCAGAGCGAGAGCGAGTCCCTGAAACGCAGGCGACAGGCCGCCGGAATAGGTATGGATGGATTGCAGAACTGCCGAGATGGCGTAGACGGCAAGTCCAATCGCATATTTGATCGGTTGTCCGATCCGCGGAGTGACTTGGGTATAAGCCAGGTAGAGCGCAGCGAGCTGAAAACCATCAAAATATATGCTTTGCCATATCGGGTCCAGGGTGTAAGGAAGAAATGAGGGAAGAATGAGCGGAAGCATAAGCAGTGCGGCTGACAACAAGGGAAGCCAATAATGCATGGTTTTGATCTTACGGTACAGCATGACAACCGAGACGTTCAGCAGGACAAACGAAAAAAGCTGAATGAAACGGAGGATGTCCGATTCCGGTGGAAAAACAGATTTTCCCGTCCAAGCCGAATGGATGTTCAAACTCTCGTATGTCATAATGAAGAAGAAGGCTGCCGCCATATATATGTAAGCATTCTTGCGTTGTTTGCTGTACATAAAGAGACACATGATCAGCATCATGAGCGCGATATAGGCTCCGCACACAGCAAATATGGTGGGTAGAGGAGAAGTGGACCAGTAGCTCAATTCATAGGACAAATCGATTCACTCCTGAGTAGGGATAGGTTTTTCGTTGCATGAAACATATGTTCTAATATATCATATCGAAAAAGAATCTGAAAAGAGATTTAGAGAAAGGGGGATCCCCATGAAACTTCTTCAAGCATTATTCTTCCCTCCTGAACAGCCAGG
Source organism: Paenibacillus sp. JZ16 (assembly GCF_015326965.1). Taxonomy (NCBI): domain Bacteria; kingdom Bacillati; phylum Bacillota; class Bacilli; order Caryophanales; family Paenibacillaceae; genus Paenibacillus; species Paenibacillus sp. JZ16. The sequence goes on along the minus strand of NZ_CP017659.1, from coordinate 2,288,099 downwards.
CGGCGTCTCGTCCATGATTCCTTATTTGCAGGAGCGTTTTCATTCATCCCGTTGGGAGATGGAGATGTTCTGGCTGCCCAAGCGGATCCGCAACAAAGGCCAGGAGGATCCGATATTCCACACTTTTGATTGGAAAGAGTTTGAAGGGAGTGCCGTAGTGGCCAAATACCTTCAAACCTACCGGGATTACCTGTGGTGGACACGTCTGCGTCTTCAAAAGCCTTATGATCTTATCCATAGCCATCATCCGATTGCAGGCATGTCGATGAAAGCGGCATTCCCAGAGGTTCCGCTCATCCAAACCGTGCATTCCAGTTACGAGCGTGAGCTCATCCTCAACGGAAGAATCAAAGAAGGTGGGCTGGAGCACAGATTCCTGGTCTCTTTATATAAGGAGCTTGAATATATCAGCGACCGTCTGTTGACGGTGTCGAACTCCTTCAAGGCTTACATGGCTCCGTACGTGAATGAACCCGAATCGATCGGGGTTATCCATAACGGATTCGACGATAAAAGATTTAAGCCGGTGCCTCATGAAAATGCAGTGCCGCAGTTGATTACGGTATGCCGTCTGGTCCCTGCAAAAGGATTGGACATTCTGCTCCAAGCCTGCGCGGAACTGAAACGCAAAGGATATGATTACGTCCTTCACATTATCGGCGACGGCCCTTCCCGTCAGGAGCTCGAGGAGATGGCCAAAACACTCGGCATCTACCAGGAGACGATTTTTTACGGATATACGCTGCATCCCGAGGAGTTCATGCCGTTCTTTGATATCTTTGTCCTGCCCTCGAGAGCGGAGGCATTCGGCTCCGTGTTCGCGGAAGCGGCGCTTAGCAGTCTTGCGCTGGTAGGCACCAACGTCGGCGGCATCGCGGAGCAGATCGAGGATGGAGTAAACGGCTTGCTTGTACCGCCGGAGGATCCGATAGCACTCAGCGTTGCGCTCGAGAAGGTTATCAGTGATCCGCTCTATCGATACGAGCTTGCCCGGACCGCTTCGGATAAGGCGAAGAATCAATATTCCTTGTCCCGATCCGTGAATGAACTGAAAAAAATGTATTTGAAATTTCAACCTAAGATAGAGAGTTAGGGATCGGTTATGGCTTCTTTTCGATTTATGCATGCTGCGGATTTACATCTGGACAGTCCGTTTATCGGGATAAGCGGACTCGATGACACTCTGCGGTCGTACGTTCAGGAATCGACCTTCCGTGCGCTGGAACGGCTCGTTCAGCTGGCCATCGACCAGCAGGTTGATTTTATTGTCATCAGCGGAGATATATACGATAGCTCCAACATTTCGCTGCGCGCGCAGCTTCGCTTTCTGGATTCCCTTAACCGTCTGGGAATGGAAGGGATTGCGGTATATGTCATCCATGGCAATCATGATCCGCTCGACAGCACCAAGCTTAGCATGGCGCTGCCTCCCCATGTCCATGTGTTTGGGGCGGAGCCTGCAAGCGTAACGGCCGTTCGCCGCTCGGATCATCAAGAAGTGGCGGTCATTACCGGCATGTCGTATCCGACCTCGAAGGTAACCGATAATATTGCAATAACTTATCCTGCTCCGTCATCCAGGCTATACCATATCGGACTTCTGCACGCAAACGTGGATGGGGATCCCCAACACGAAACCTATGCACCCTGTACGAAAAGGGATTTAATCCAGTCCGGATTTCATTACTGGGCGCTCGGGCATATTCACTCCCGTCGAACCTTGCAGGAATCCCCTTATATTGTGTATCCGGGCAATATTCAGGGACGTCATGTCCGGGAGACGGGACCCAAGGGATGTTATATCGTCGATGTGGATGAGAGCTCCAACACGAAGCTGAGCTTCCATGAGCTCGATTCCATGCGCTGGCACATCGTTGAAGCACCTCTGGATTCTTGTCAGGACGTCGATGAATGGAGACGCTCACTGGAATCCATTCTCACCGAAATAAGCAGAGAGAACGCGGATGGGCTGAGCATGATCCGCGTTCGGATTACGGGACGGGGGCCGGTTCATCGTCAGCTTGAAGGCGGATATGTGCTCGATGAGCTGCTGACCGATCTGCGGAGACGAGAGGCCGCGAAGGGACAGACATGCGGCTATCGGGGATGCGTCTGGATCGAGAGCTTCTCGCTTCATTCCGGAGATGCGATCGATAGGCAGAGGCTGCTTGCGGAAGACAGCTTTGCAGGGGACTTGCTTCGTCTTGTTCGAGGGGAACAGGAACGGCTTCAAGATCCTGGCGGGGCTGTTGCCAAAAGCTTGGAGCCTCTGCTTGAGCATGCGGAAATCCGCTCCTTGCTGGACGAGATCAGTCCGGAAGAACTGCTGGAATGGGTTCGCAGAGCGGAGGAACTGACCTTAGGGTTATTGCTGCGCGAACGTTCGCAAGGGGAAGGTGTCGGAACATGAGACTAGAGCGGATGAACATTCAAGGCTTTGGAGCTGTTCGGGACAAGAGTCTTGAGATAGATGCGCCTGTGACCGTGCTGTATGGGCCGAATGAAGCGGGAAAGAGCAGCGTCCTGTATTTTATCCGAGCCATGCTGTACGGATTCCCTGGCAAGGGCTCGCCTGCAGAACGCGGCGAGCCTTCGGAGGAAGGCATTCACGGCGGCGAGCTGCGGTTTCTGGATAAGGAGGGAGTGCCTTGGGTGGTTCGGCGCTACAACCGGTCCAGAGAAGGAAATCCAGCCACCGGCAGAGGCGAGCGCGTACATATTCATAAACAAGCGGATAATGGAATTGTCATTGAGCTTGGACAACAAGAACTGGAGCAATATGCTTTGGGCGGTGTGTCCAAGGATATGTTTCGTCAGCTGTTTGCCATCTCGTTAAGCGAGCTTCAGGAAATCCGCAGTTTGCAATCTGCCGAGATGAGCGGTTACTTGTTCCATGCCGGAATCGGCGGCGGGGCCAATATACTGGAAGCCGAGCGCAAGTTATCCCAGGAGATGGACAAGCTGTATAAGCCGCGCGGAAAGGTTCAGCATACCGCCAAGCTGCTCCAAGCCATCGAGCATTTAAGAACCCGGGTTTCGGAGAGCAAGACGTACGTTTCCCGCTATAACGAGACCGTTACATCCATTCTGGAAATACAGGAACGGTTGAATCTTTTGGAACAGGATCGCATTAGGGACGCCGAGGATCTGTCGCTGCTTCGAAAAGCGCAGGACATTCGTCCGGCTTGGCTGGAATGGCGTGAGGCCAGTTTGGAATTAAAGGATCTGATGGACAGTGACAACTTTCCTCCTGATGGACTCCCCCGATACGAAAAGATGCAGGAGGAAGAGCGCCTTCTCCACACCCAGTCGATTCGCGCCGAGCGGGCGATCGAGGATGCGGAAGATAAGCTGAGAGCACTCCCTCTGAATTCGTTCATGGAACAGTATGGCGAACAGATTGAGGAGCTTTGGGCGAAACGCAGCCTACACGAAGCCGCTAACCGGGAGCTTGCCGAGCTTACGACCGAATACAAATCTCAGGAGATCCGGCTGGAACAGCTGCTTCGGGATATCGACCCGGCATGGACCCGGCAGGAGCTGCTGGCTCTGTCTTTATCCGCTTCGGAGCGCGAGGAGGTACGGCGAATCAGTGCGGCCTTTGCCGGGTATGATCGCCGGATGGAGGCGCTGTTCATTGAACAGCGCGGGGCCCAGCGTTCTGCGGCGGCAGCCGAATCGGCGCTGCGGGAAGCCAGGCGGCAGCTGCGCGAGGAGATGGAGCGGGGACAAGAAGCATTTGCCATGATTAAGTCGGCAGCGCCTCAGGAGACCGCTGTGCTGTGGAATCAGCTGCAGCTGGAGATTGAGCGCTGGCGTGAACGGAGATTGACCCGGACTCAGCCTGAGCCTGCTTCCACGCGTCCATCGGGTAGAGGCAGATTACCTGGGATGCACGCGGGTCTGCTGGCGGGAATGGCTGTTATGACATTCCTGCTGGTGGTCGTATTGTTATGGACGTCAACCACGGAAGCTGCCGTGGTCTCAGGCATCGTGATGCTGCTCGGTATGGGTTATGTATTCTGGAGTGGTCAACGAGGTCGGGAGGTTCATGGTGCAGCTTCGAATGAGACCCATCTTCAAGACGTGCAGGGAACAGAACATATAGATCATCTCTATTCAAGGCTCGTCTCTGACCCATATGCGGCGGCAGCTGCGAGCACGATTCCGGGCAGACGAAGGGACAAAAACGCTGCCTTGGCGCGTGACCCCATCATGGTGGAGGCTCAAATGCGCGAGCTTCGATCCGTGATGGAGGGCTGGCAAGCATGGCGGCAGCGGCTGGATCGACTGACGTCCGATTGTGCGGCGGCTGAGGAGAAAGCTGCGCTGCAAGCGGCTGAATTACAAACGGTTCAGGGCGCTATTGATCAGGAAGAGAAGCGATATTTGGAGCTGGAGCGGCAGTGGGAGGATTGGCTTATGTCCCGATCACTCCCGCAGAGCCTGTCGCCTGACGTCATGCTGGACGTATTCGTCAAAGTGGAGCAGGGGCAGGAGCTGATCCGGCAGCAGAAATCGCTTGGACTGAAAATGGACGTGCTGTTAAAAGAGGCGGAGGATTATATCATCCAATGCCATGAGATCTTTGCGGCGGATCCCCAAGGTGACGTTAACGGCAACCGAATCCCAGCCGTTGCCGAGCTCGGTAACGTCTATTCCAGATGGAAGTCCTATCAAGAGGAATCGAGACAGAGGAAGGTCCTTGCCGAGCGTATTCAAGAGCTGCGCAAGGAGGGGATTGCGATTGCAGAGGAGCGGGAAGGGCTGCAGATGCGCAAAGCAGCTCTGATTGCATCATCCCAATCGGCAGACGAAGAAACCTTTCTTCGTATGGGAGCTGCTGCGAAGCGTCGTGAGGAGCTTGTTCGTACGATCCGCCATCACGAAATTACCATGTTCAGCGGATGGGATGAAGGGGGCCGCCGGCAGCTTGAACAGCTGCTGGAGCTGATGGATGCTTCGGAACTTGATGCTCAATGCATGAAGAAGGAGGAAGCCGTATCCGCTGCGCTCCACCTGCGGGACGAGCTCCAGGAACGGCGGGGGCGGCTGCTTCAGGAGAGAGAGTCGCTGGAAGCAGCGGGGAACGAGGATTCCGCCCTGCAGCAGCTGGAGGAGCAGCGCACCGCCCTGCGGGAATTAGTCTCGCAATATGCGGTACGTTCGATGGCTTCCGAATTTATCAAACGTACGCGCCGCATGTACGAGGAAGAGAAACAGCCGCAGGTGCTGCAGTTGGCTTCCCGCTACTTCACCATGCTGACCGGCGGCATGTACAGCCGGATTGTCATGCGGATGGGAGATCAGAGCCTGTTGGCAGAGCGCCCGACTGGTGAATTGGTGGAGAGCAGCCGGTTAAGCCGTGGTACGGCGGAGCAGTTATATCTGGCGATGCGGCTCGGTTTGATCCAATCGATGCCGCATGCATCGGGGTTGCCGTTATTGCTTGATGATCTGTTTGTAAATTTTGACGGCGAACGGCTCGGACATGCGCTCGAACTGCTCTCGGAATTATCGCAGGACCGGCAAGTCGTAATGATGACGTGTCATCGGCATGTAGCGGAGCAAACCATGAAACTCATACCGGGTGCACGATTCATCACGATGCAGCCATAAAACGGGGCTTCCCAAAGGCAGTTTTACCATACCTTTGGGATAGCCCCTTTATTTTCTCCTGATTTCGGGTGTTCCGAACAAAGTCAGTCGGAGCACCCAGAGCAGACACAGTCCCCCGAACATGGGGTAGAGGAGAGAGAGCAAGGAACTGAAGCCGAACTGGCTGAAGAAATAACAGAACACCATGATGCCAAGGGTAATCACTCTGGGCGAGAGCGAGGTTCGCTGCTGAACCTGCAGGGTAATCCCGTAGATATTGGCCACGAAGGTGCTAAAAATTTCTAGGAAGATCAGAATGAGATAGATGATCTGGACGAGCCAGCCCAGCTGGTTGGCGATGCTGCCCATCGGGATCTCGTATTGACTAATGCCGGGCATATGCGCAGACATCGCAAAATGCGCCGCCATCAGCATAAATCCTACGCCCGTACCTCCAATGATGCCTCCCCAGGTTACGGCACGCGCGCTTTTGGTCTGGCTGCCGAGCGGGACCAGCACCGGCATTGCCATTACCAGGTTAAAGGAGGTGTAGAGAAGGGGCGCCAGCCAAACCGAAGGCAGGGTATGGTCCGTAGTCAAGGTTAAGAATCGGGTGGCACCCGGTGTTTGAATCGTCTGAGAAATAATCGCAAGCGATAAGGTCAGCATCATGGGCACAACAAGACTGTTCATTGTCATGATGGACTGGATGCCTTTTCTGAGAATGAAATAGGTTCCGATCATCGTGACAAACAATCCGGTTTGATAGCTCAAATTCAGATGCTCCACAAAAACAGAGCCCGCGCCGGCAAGCATGATGCTGTTCACCCCGAGCAGAATGACAAACATAAAGAGGCTGATCCAGACGCCGGCTTTCTCTCCAAACAGGAATTTGTTTAAGTCCTCAAAGGATTTGGCCCCGATCCGCCTGGATATCGTCATGATTTTTGTGCCGAGCCAAATGAATATTCCTGTCGCAAGCAGAATGGTAAGTGTGGCCCAGTGTCCATATTGGGTAAAAAATTGAAGGATTTCACGTCCGGTTGCAAAGCCAGCGCCAACGATGGTTCCGATATATGTAAACGCGATCTGTAAAACACGAACAGAATTACGCAAGCCCCGCATCCCCCTTGAAAGTTAATACGTTCTGCTTAGTACAAGGTATGCTTGGCTCAGCTGGGACATGACTCCTACCTGTCCAGGTCCTTACCGGAGGCATGTACATGATGATGGCCAGGCAAGGAGATCAATGTTAGGAATTCTGACGGGAACCGTACAGTTAAATGACGGAGTCACCGTTTGTACTTGCCGTACAGGGAGGAATATGTTACTTTTACGACAAAGGAATCGTGGGAGGTCTTTTGGATGGATTGGTTGAAAGAGCGGATCATCAAAGAAGGTGTCGTGTTGTCGGATCAAGTGCTGAAGCTGGATGCCCTGCTGACGCATCAAGTAGACCCGGCATTAATTATGGATATGGGCCGGGAATTTGCGGCTAGATTTAAAGAGAGCGGCGTGACCAAGGTCGTTACGCTGGAATCCTCCGGCATTTCTGTTGCATTTGCCGCGGCGCTTGAATTGGGAGTTCCGATGGTATTCGCCCGGCGCAAAAAAACGCTGCTCGCCGATCCAGACGCCTTGTGTGAGCGGGTTCCGTCTTTCACCAAGGGCATTGTCACGGACATTATGGTATCGCGCCAGTTTATCGGCGAAGAGGATAAACTGCTCTTCATTGATGACATTATCGCGAACGGTGACGCTGCAAGAGGCCTGATCAAGATTATTGAACGGGCAGGGGCAGAATTAATCGGGCTTGGCGTTGTGATTGAAAAGAGCTTCCAGGCTGGAGCGAGAACGCTGCGCGAACAGAATGTTCATGTGGAATCGCTGGTCACCATATCGTCGCTTGAGGACGGCAAGATTACGTTCAGCTAGGTTTAGGAATATACCAACCGCTTCATGGCATGTCAGGAGTAGAGCCGAAAGGCAGGACTTCCGTCATGAACGTTTGTACCCTAGCCTTTGCCGTGCGTAATAGTGTAAATTCGTAGTCAATTTTAAGTGGATTTCAGCCTAAAATCACAACAAAATCTTTTCGCCTCCATGATTTTCGCTTATAATAAAGAGGTAGGCAAGAGAGAGGAGGCAGCACCATGGGGAAACAACCTGTAACCGAGCCGTTTTTGATTGAGAAGCTGAATGAAGCAAAGGTACATTTTGAACGTGCTTTGGATTGTAAACATACGGAGTTTGATGATCTATATCCCTATATGATTGAACATCCTCAGTTTTTCTGGTACAAACGCTATGTTGCCTGGTCAGAACTGCTGACGATTGCCGGATTGTGTGAGGAGGTTTCCTTCGAATGGAAGGAACAGTTTACGCCTCAGCAGGTAGAATATATCGAGAAGCGTGTCATGTCTTCAACCGTTCTGGATTTTTGGTACGAGAAGAATGACAGTATCGAGCCGGCACAGCGTTAATGGGTATATAGAACATCTCTTAGTCGGGATGTTTGTCGATATCGCAACGCATTCAAAAGACCTAAATGATCTCATTTAGGTCTTTTTTTGCACAAAGTTTATGAAGGGGGTATGGTGATGATTAGCGATGAAAGACTCGATGAGCTTCGGCTCTCCGGCGAATTGGTCCGGGTTGTCCGGGACGGCTTGGAGACCAATGATATTATAGGCTTTGTTGTAGCCTGGGACCCGGAGCAGGTCATTATACGCCGCAGAAACCGGCGGGTCGTTAAACTGGATCGCCGTTACAGCTACCAGCTTAAAAAGGAACCAAGAGTAAGCCCGATCGAAGAGTAGGCATAGATCTCGAACTCGTCGGACAACTTAACCTCGCATCAAATTTTTGTGGAAGAGGTGCTTTAGGTTATGGAAATGTCCAATGACAAGGTCTCGGCTTACAAGAATGAAATTCTGAATTTGAAGCAGAGCATGCCGGAAATGGCAGAAGCGTATCATCAGTTCACCGGCGTTTGCTTTCAGGATGGCGAACTGGATGAGCGAACAAAGCAGCTGATCGCGCTCGGAATCGGACTGTTTGCCAATAATGAGCTGTGTACCTTCTATCATATGGAAGAAGCCCGTGCGAAGGGAGCCTCGGATGCTCAGATTATGGAGGCTGTAGCCGTGGCGTCTGCCGCCAGTGCGGGACATGCCCTCTCGCAGGGATTGACCCGCGTGCAGCATAATCTTCATTGATTCACGTGTCAGCGATAACCGTCTCAACCGGAACATTCATGTTCAGTGGGGAGACGGTTATTCTCTGTTTAAGGGCAGCGATTTAGCGGGCGTAAACAGCGGCAGGAGGATGGGCTTGCTCAGAGGACTCGGTCTCGGGCGAAACCAGCCCAAGGTAGGCTCGCATGCGGTCCATCATCTCCTCACGGAAGGATGGCCATAGAATGTTCATCGAACCAATGTAACCCCGACAAGCATATCGTGCCTGGATTCCTTCCTGGTTTTGTCCAATATCATACACCTTGATCGCCCGCTTGGTGAATTCCTGTTTCACCTCACGAAGAAGCACAGCAGCACGCTTGGCGCCATTCCCCACAACCTCTACATACAATTGAGGGCTCTTGAAGACACCGCTCTCTTGAATGATTCGGCAATCCCTTTCAAACACCTTATGAATGAACATCAGCAGCAGGTAACTCTTGATCAATGCACGTTCTTCCGTCGTAACAGCCGGTATGGCCATCAACATCACCGCCTTTATATAGAAAATGGTTATTGAATGAGAACCTATGTTCTTATTTTAACCGAAAAACAGGTTTTTAATCAAGTTCAAAAAAAGTGTTGACTCAATTCGTGCAGCGTGATATTATATATCTTGTCGCCGCTGATAAGGACTTGTCTCCTAATAGCGATGAACATGATATGCGGTCGTGGCGGAATTGGCAGACGCGCACGGTTCAGGTCCGTGTGGGCTAACCCCCGTGGAGGTTCGAGTCCTCTCGACCGCATCCTTATAAAAAAGCTCGTAAACTTGCTTTTTAGCAGTTTACGAGCTTTTTTTGTGTTGAGATTTTAGATGGCGGGATGAAAGACTTTAACCAAAATAATGCGATGCCGTTGACAGCCAACCCGACAAGTTCAAAATTACCGCGGAGCTGCGGAGAAAGCAGCTGTGAGTAAGAAAGCCGACGATCCAACGGTGGCGGCAAGTTTCTGTGCCTGGGCTGTGCTGTGCTAATACAATCACTCTTACATATTTACATACCTTTTCTCAAACAATACGGTTAGGTGTGATTAGCATGAACATGAATGGAAGGGGAGTAACCATGCGGAAGGCATTCAAAAAATTGGTTATCTTGCTATGTACGATATGGATGATCGTGTACGGAGCACAGATCGGATATGGCGCAGGGGTGGCCTCTACCCCTACTGCTGATCCTCCCAATCAGGAAACGGAAGAAATGCACGAAAAATCCGGACGCGGCAGGCCTGATCAGGAAGCGAAAGTTAATAAGCTGGCCGTCATCATTGATGATTTTGGCAATGATCAGAAAGGGACTCAGGAAATGCTGAGTCTTCCTGTTAAGATCACGGTGGCAGTAATGCCTTTCTTGCCGACAAGCGTGAAGGATGCCGAAGCTGCGCATCGGCAAGGGCATGACGTCATCATCCATATGCCCATGGAGCCGAAGCAAGGACGATCTTCCTGGCTCGGACCGGGTGCCATTCTAAGTTCACTAACCGATGAGGAGATTCGTGAACGGATGGAGGAGGCAATCGATTCGGTTCCTTATGCCGTCGGGATTAATAATCATATGGGCTCCAAGGTTACCGGGGATGAGCGGGTCATGTCCATTGTGCTTGATGTATGCAGGGAGAGAGGGTTGTTCTTCATCGACAGCAAGACAAACTACCATAGCGTGATTGGCAAACTGGCAGCGGAGAAGGGGATGCCGTCCATCGCCAACGATATATTCCTGGATGATGTTCATACCGTTCAGCACGTGAGCAAACAGCTCCTGACCGCGGTACAGCATGCGGAAGAGAGAACATCCTGCATTGCAATTGGCCATGTCGGCAAATATGGAACCCGAACGGCAGAAGCGCTGAAAGGAACCATTCCGAAACTGCAAGCCAAGGTGGAGTTTGTGGGTATCAGCGATCTGGTTAGGGAACGATCAAGCTGGCGGCCGAATCCGCTGCCTGCGAATTAGGTTGGTTAGCAGAACCTAATCCGCTGTCAGCGTATTAGTGTCAGCAGCAGAACCGGAGTCGGTTTCGGCATGCCGTGAAGCAACCGGCGTTAAAAAGATTATCCGACAAAGGTCCGCCCCTATCTTGAAGAGCCAAAAAAAATAATAGCCTTCCAGACAAGGATCCGGTGATTCCAATCCCTGTATGGAAGGCTGTACATATGTGGAGGCTGCATTTATTCATCGGCTGCGGAGATCGATGCTAGGCGTCTTAATAGATATGGCTGAGAACCCTATATAAGCAAAAAAAAAGCCCCAAATTACAGGGCCGTTAAATAACTGATAATCCCGTCGGCAATGGCTTCAGCGATCTGCATTTGACCGTTGCGGCCGGTTAATAATTTCCGGTCCTCCATATTGCTGAGAAAGCCGGTTTCGACGATGACGGCGGGTACTTGGGTTTGATTCAGCAGATAGTATGGTTTACCTACCATGATGTGATTGCTGCTGCGGTAAACCAGATTCAGCTGCTCCTGGATGGTGTCCGCAAGCAGGGTGCTGCGTCCCTCGGATTGATGCAGCACGATGCCTCCGCGCTTGGACGAGTTCTTCCCCCAATTCACATGAATGCTGACCACCAGCTTGGTCGGGATCTCGCTGCTGAGCTGCTTGCGCTGCGACAGATCGCGGCGATGCCTCGAGGAGCTTCGATGCCAGCGATTGTCATCGCTAAGCGCGTAATCGGCATCGCGGTTCAGGACGGCATGATAGCCTTCCTTGCGAAGCAGCATGAACAGTCTCCGTGAAATGGCCAGGTTAATATCTTTTTCGAGAATTTCACCATACGACGTTCCTCCGTCGATTCCGCCATGACCCACATCGATCAGAATGACATCATGGGCAAAAGGGTGCAGCTGCCTTAGTTCGGACTGGTCGATTTCCTGACCTGAAGAGTGGGTGGATTCGGGCGTTTCGGTCAGAAGCCGGGTTGTCGATATTGGACTTTTATGAACGGCATGCGCTGGACGCGTCATGGCTTGCTCCTTCACTGGATATGCTTCCATAACAGAACCCGGGAGTGCCAGTGTCAAGAGAAGCATCCATACAACGGCTGTCTTAATCATGATGGTTTCCTTCTTTCACGTAAAAATTTCGGCTTTTTTAGAATGTGCATATGGCGGAAAAATCATGCTGTTCAAGTGCGAGCGTCTAGAAATGATTGAAATGGAGCAAACTGATACTGGGATGTGGATAAACCAAAAGGAGTTGATTCGTATGGCTAGCGGCGACGAATTGATCAAGTACATTACCGAGCGCGTGGTTCATTTTATAGATACGCCTAAGGACGTTCGGCGTCAGGCGAAGGTGAAGGAATCCTGGACCACAAGGTGGTTCGGCATGATTCCGTTCTCCATGTCGCTATGGAAAGAGGATGTAACCACCAAGCGCAAAAAAAAGGGACGAAGTAACAGCTGATGCATGTTCAATCATGAAATCGCTTTTTGCAGATTGTGTGAACTGCCTCCTGTGCGCACGATGTCAGGGTCGAAGTGAACATGGCTACTTGACGGCTATAGTCCCTTGTGCGTGCTGAGTGCACACTTATAAACCGTTTTGAAATAAAGGACGCTGCCCGTTAAAGGGCAGCGTCCTTTTGTCAGTCATGGTATTGGCTGGAAAAACCCGTATTATTCCGGCAGGGCATAAAATTGCCCTTGTCCGACTAAACGGGATGCCGGAAGGAAACGGAGGGTGTCTGTGTTCCGCAAGGGAACCGAAACATAAAGCGCAGCCGGGTTCTCCTGATTCTCCGAGGACCATCGATGCCAGCCCGTTAAGTTAAAGGGCGCGCCGTAGGCGGCATTGCCTTTTGCGGACTTAAATATCAGGGTGGAGTGCTCCTTAAGTAAATTCCGCAGATCGGCGCTGCTTCGGGCTGTGAGATTTCCAGTGGTCAGCCACAGCAGGTTATCGTAAGGATCCACGAAGTCGTCGGTTGCGATGGAGGGCGTTCCGGCAAACCAATGATTGGATTTGGAAGAAGTCACGAGTCCTTTGGCTGTTGCAGGCAGCGATACGGATACCAGCTTCGTTGTTGAATGCGTCTGCTGGGGCTCATCCGGTAGGGCTTCACTATTTAGTGCATTAAAATAAACCGGCTTCTTGCCGGGCAGCTGGACCTGCCAGACGGGGGACACGTCATACAGCTTGCGAACGGTGCTGCCTTGAGGCAATGACCCTCCAGCCTTCACAAGGCCTTCCGCAGCGAGCCGCTCTTTCAGCGGCGCTTGGCTGTAGGGAAGGGTCGAGCCGATCCCGTATTCACTCAGGATATATCCGCCGTCTTCGCCTGCACTGATAATCATGTATCCTTGCGGCAGTCCTTCATCGGATATCGTGACTAACCAGCCGTGCGTGCCCGGACCGAGCGGTGTGAACTCGAGCGTTGCTTCGTCCCATGTCGTAAATGGCGCATGGGCCGATAATTGAGCGACAGTCTCCTCGGCAAAGTCCATCAAATTCCCAGGAATTTGAGCTACAGCTTTGTTCTGACTACCCCCTGAAACGCCTGATGTGTGATGATCCGCAGTAAACGGAGTGCCAGTCAGACTAAGGCTGTTCGCATAATTGGAAACATCGGCCTGGCTTGCTTCAGCCAAGCTTGCCTGCGGCTGGACCGTGCTGAACCAGAGGATAGTCGTTACAATGATGGAAACAGACAACATTCGATATCGGCTGTTCTGCTTGTTATCGGCTGATTGGGGCTTAAAGTTCTTGCAATCCTTGACATCATGGTTATGAAGTTCCATGTTCCAACGCTTCAAATCATTAACCGCCTTTCCTTGGCCCTACGCGCCGTGGATGTGTTGGAATCATCATATCGGACAAGCTTTGCAAAGGCTGTTGCAAGCTGTCGCGGTAGGAGAAGGGAGAATGGTTCTTTTTTTGCCTGCTTTTGTAGAGGAGCGTCATGATGACGCACCCACAGGCGAACACAGATGAAATAGACCGCAGGTTATGACGGACAAGCTCACTTTCGGCTCGTACTGCCACTGCATTTCGGACCGGCGGTTCTTATATTGCTCCTCGATAAGCGCTTTTTTCTCTTCATCCTGCTCCTTGAGCAGGTCCTCGTAATAGCTGTCGATCACCAGCAGTTCTTCTTCAAGACGTTCTCTTGCTTTGGTGGCCCAGTCGTAGTCCAGCTTGCTTATCTTGTCGATAAGATGGTTTTCTAGCGCATCTACGGCCTGTTCGAGCGTAAGAGCCGCCGGTCGGACGTGAACGCTCTCGGGCAAGCGGGGCGTCAGTTCGCGTCCATTCAGGATCGCCGGGAAGTCTTGGGCAATCGCACGACTAGAAAGTGAGATTCCGAGAAAAAACAATTCCTCCCGCTTCAGATCACAGCTGAACTCCACCTTGAAGCAGACGCCCAGCCACTGCTCATACGGCGTGGAACGGGCTGTCGGACGCGGCTCGGTATCGCGCTGCTGGAACAGATAGACGCATTTGCCTTCCTCCCGGGAAGCATTCCAGATTTGGGCCAGCCGGCTGCTGCCGTAGCCAATGTTCTCCCGCTGAATGCGTCCGGGACCAAGGATAGGCAGAACCGGAGCATTCCCGTAAAAGCGGGCCAGGAGCGGATCCTGCGTAGGCGAGGCAAGCTGCGCTTTGGCTTCGGTTTCCTTGGTTTTTGCAAGCCGTTCGTCGTATTTTTCCGGATCAAACACGAAATTGAACGATAACGTTTCGGCGGGAGCGCCGGTACGCTCCACGAAACCCCAGTAATACGGGCGGTTGGTGAGCATTTTGTCGGCTTGCGGCGACAGTTTCACGGTGACATGCTCAGGCGACTTTTCAATGACGGTGCATTCGGTGGCTTCCAAATAGGCCATGAAGTGCTGCTGCACCTCCTGCGGCGTCATGGTCATATTAGGCTTCTTCCTCTCTTAGATTATCTTCGACGGTGCTTCCCTGCTCGATATCCTGCTTGATATGGTGAATCGAGTCGCCCAATGTGCTGATGCGCTGCCGGATTTCATCATCGTTGCCGGACTCCAGCATGATTTTGTACAGGCTCTTCTCGATGGATTCCTTCTTCTCGAACCGTTCGAGAATGACATCCAGACCTCCGATGACCATCTCAAACATGTTGATCTTCTCGTGCAGCAGGTTCAGAATGTGCTCTTCAATGGTTCCTGAAGTGGACAGGTTGTAAATCTTCACGTCATTGGTCTGGCCGAGACGATGGACGCGTCCGATTCGCTGCTCGACCCGCATGGGATTCCAGGGCAGATCAAAGTTGATCATATGGTGGCAGAATTGCAGATTGATGCCTTCGCCCCCGGCTTCCGTCGCGATCATGACCTGTGCCTTGCCGCGGAACAGATCCATCATCCAGTCCTTCTTGCCGCGGTTCATTCCGCCTCGGTACGGTACGGAGATGAGCCCGTGATCGCGGAAATAATTGAGCAAGTATTCCTGGGTGGCGCGGTATTCCGTGAATACGATGACCTTCTCGTTCATTTGCTGGATCAGCTCGATGGTTTTTTCCGCCTTGGTGTTGGCTTTGATGGCCTTGATGAGATAGACGAGCTCCCAGATTTTATCGCGCAGCGGAGAGTCCTCGGGCAGCTTCTTGGACAGATTAACAAGAGTCACGAAAACGGCATCGCGGCTGCTGCACACTTCACGCTGGAGCGTAACAAGGGACAGCATACTGCTTAAATTTCCCCCTGCTGCCTGATACTGATCTTTGACGAAGGACGTGACGCCGTCGTATAATGACTGTTCTTCGGGCGAGAGGCTAAGCCCTACATTGCGGACGGATCGCTTGGTGAATTTCACTTCGCCTTCGCCGCGGCGGTTACGGATCATGACCTTGGACAGCTCATCCTTGAGCTGCTCCTGATTCTTGGGTCTTCGTTTATCGACAACAAAATTAGCGGCAAACTGCCCTTGGCCTCCAAGCTGGCCCGGCTTCAGCAGGGTGATCAGATTGAAGAGCTCGCTGAGATCGTTCTGCACCGGCGTGGCCGTCAGCAAGAGGCAGTATTTTTTGCGCAGCTTTTGAATGAATTGATAATTGGAGGTTTTTTTGTTCTTGAGCTTGTGCGCCTCATCGATGATGAGCATGTCGTACTCCTCGTTCAGCAGAATCTCCTGATGCGGATCGCGCTTCGCCGTGTCCATGGAGGCGACAACGATATCATTGCCCCAGGAGTACGCTTTTTTCTGCGCAATCGCAGGAATGCCGAACTTGGAGTTCAGCTCGCGAACCCATTGCAGCACAAGGGAAGCGGGAACGAGAATCAACACTTTGGATACCAGGCCGCGCACGATGTATTCTTTTAAAATAAGGCCGGCTTCAATCGTTTTACCAAGCCCCACTTCATCAGCGAGAATGGCTCGACCCGACATCTCGAACAATACGCGTCTGGCGGTATCGGTCTGATGGGGGAGCGGGGATAAGCCGCCTAGGTGCTTGAGGCATTGCAATTCTTCAAAGCTTGTAACGAGACGCGATTTCTCGCCCTCCACGGCAAGCTGGGCCAGACGATAGTCACCCCAAGGTCCGCCCTTGTCCAGTCGACCGGCGAGATCGTCAAACCAGGAACGGTCGATCTGCAATGGAACGGGAAGACGCGCGTCGAAAATCATGCCTGAGTCGGCAGATGGCTGATGGTTCATGTCGATCTCCTCCTGTTGTGAAAGATTCCGGGCCAGCGGTGTATATGTAGTATGGACGAAAAAAGAAGTCTTCATAACCTTGCACGGATTCGGAAGGCGTGGAATAACCCAAAGGGCGCACGGCTGCTGGAATTGGATATTTTCATCCTTTTTTTCATAGGGAAGGCCGAAAAAGAGAGCGAGAGGAAGAAAGCGGAAGCTTGCGAGCGGGAGCTTGGATCTGTTGGCTTAATTTTCACATTATCGGCATAGTTAACCTATATATAGTGTAGTATAATGAATTGGTAGCACTATATATGGTGTATATAGTGGTTTTGAATGTTTGACCGGCTACATAACAGGTTATGTTGTTGGTGAGCGCATAACTGCGGAACTTTTTAATTTTATATTTTATATAGGAGGTAGTTGCTCTTGAGTACGATGCAGAATCAGCGGCTGGAAGGTTTAAGCGAGAAGATCTTTTTGGACCGGTATGCCTGGAAGGATGCGGACTCCAACAACGCTAAGGTAGGCGATGTGGTGCTCGTTTTGACGAAGGATGATCCTAAATTTCCGACCAAGGAAGTTGGCGAAATCGTGAAACGCGAAGGCCGCAAGGTCACGGTGAAGACACGGAAGGGCGAGCTTGTGGAATCGGATGTGGAGAAGCTGACGTTAACCATCGAGAAAACGCCGGAAGAAATGTGGGATCGACTCGCGGCTGCCATGTCATCGGTTGAGGCAACGCCTGAACTGCAGGAAGAGTGGCGCGGGAAGTTCCGCGAGATTCTGGATGATTGGAAGCTGGTGCCGGGCGGACGGATTGCGGCTGGAGCTGGTGCAAGCGATGAATTGACGCTGTTCAACTGCTACGTGATTCCTTCACCGAAGGACAGCCGGGGCGGCATCATGGAAACTCTGAGCGAGATGACCGAGATCATGGCGCGCGGCGGCGGAGTCGGCATTAATTTGTCTTCCCTGCGTCCTCGGCGCGCGATCGTAAGAGGCGTGAACGGCTCCTCCAGCGGTGCGGTATCGTGGGGCGGATTGTTCAGTTATACGACGGGATTGATCGAGCAGGGCGGAAGCCGCCGGGGCGCGCTCATGCTGATGATTAATGATTGGCACCCGGACGTGGAGGATTTCATTACCGTGAAGCAGACGATGGGACAAGTTACGAATGCGAACCTGTCGGTATGCGTCAGCAATGATTTCATGAAGGCCGTGAAGGAAGATCTGGACTGGGAGCTGGTGTTCCCGGATACTACGGATCCTGACTATGATGAGCTGTGGGACGGCGATCTGGATAAATGGAAGAAAGCCGGACACCGTATCATTCCATATAAAACAGTAAAAGCACGCGAGGTCTGGCACACCATTATCGAATCCGCATGGAAATCCGCAGAACCGGGCGTCGTATTCATGGAATACTATAACCAGATGTCCAACAGCTGGTATTTCAACCCGATTATTTGTACGAACCCTTGCGGCGAGCAAGGACTTCCGGGCTGGGGCGTATGCAACCTGTCCGCGATGAATCTGTCGAAGTTCTATGATGAAGCGAACCATGACGTTGCCTGGGATGAGCTGGCTACAACGACACGGTACTCCGTGCGTTTCCTGGATAATGTCATTGACCGGACGCCGTACCATTTTGAAGAAAACGAATTGAACCAGAAAAAAGAGCGCCGCGTGGGCCTCGGAACGATGGGTCTGGCGGAGCTGATGATCAAGCTGAACATCCGTTACGGCAGCCCGGAATCGTTGGAGTTCCTGGATAAGCTGTATGGCTTCATCGCGCGCGAAGCTTATCTCGCTTCCGCCGATATTGCCGAAGAGAAGGGTTCGTTCCAGGCATTCGACGCCGAGCTGTACCTGCAAAGCGGCTTCATGAAAAATATGGCCGAGGTGTATCCGGAAGTTGCCGAAGCGGTGCGTGAAAAAGGTGCACGGAACGTCACCGTCATTACCCAAGCGCCAACGGGCAGCACGGGTACGATGGTCGGAACGTCGACAGGCATCGAGCCGTACTTTGCCTTCAAATACTTCCGTCAGAGCCGACTCGGCTTCGACGAGCAGTTCGTGCCGATTGCTCAGGATTGGCTGGACAGCCATCCGGGCGAAGAGCTTCCGGATTATTACGTCACGGCGATGAGTCTCTCCGCCGAGGATCACATCCGGGTACAAGCGGCAATTCAGCGCTGGGTGGACAGCTCGATCTCGAAGACGGCCAACTGTCCGTCGGACTTTACGGTTGAAGATACGAAGCGCCTATATGAGCTGGCATTCGATCTGGGCTGCAAAGGCGTAACGATCTACCGCGACGGCAGCCGCGACGTGCAGGTGCTGCAGACGGAGAAAAAAGAAGATAAGGCCGCCGAAGCAACCACGGCTTCTACTGCGGAAACAGCGCTTGAGCAAAGCGCGGCAGGCCAAGCCGCAGAGGATGCGACGAACGTGGAGCCGGCGGCTGCAAGCGTGGCCGTGACAGCCTCACCGAGCAAGAGCGGGTTGGATAAGCAATACAAGAAGCGTCCGCAAGTGCTGCGCGGCGCAACCTATAAAATGAACACGCCGTTCGGCATGGCGTATATTACCATCAACGATCTGGACGGTATCCCAAGCGAAATCTTCCTGAACGTCGGCAAGGCCGGTTCGGATGTGTTCGCAATGGCGGAAGCCTTGGGCCGCGTCTGCTCCTTGTTCCTGCGTTACGGGGACCACGGCAATAAGGTGGAGCTGCTGATCAAGCACCTCAAGGGCATCGGCGGCACCGGCGCGATCGGCTTCGGCGCAAACCGCGTAGAATCCATCGCCGACGCCGTGGCGAAGGCGCTCGAGACGCACGTGGCGAACAACGCTGGGGCGGATCATGACCATGATCCGGCACCGGTCGCAGCCACGATGGCGCCTGTTGATGCAGGCGAAGCTGTGGCGCCAGCAGCCGCGGGGTATGGCGGACACGGCTCCCACACAGGCGGTAGCACCATGTCGCTGGATCTGTGTCCATCCTGCGGCGGGGCATCCTTGATTAATATCGAGGGATGCAAGACGTGCGGGAACTGCGGATATAGTAAGTGTTCGTGAGGAAGCTGTTCTGTCTGATATCGACGTAGATATCATGTGAGTGAAATTCCAGTTTCATAATTCGTTAGACGGTTCCATTCCAACCATTTGTTGGAATGGAAAGTATGGAATCAACTAAATAAAATGTAATATAGGGTAGGCGATGATGAACATTGCCTACCCTTATTTGTCGTTTAGTACCTAACGACAAGCAATCTTTGGTATTCAACAATTATGAGATTACGAAAGAGAGAGAACTACATTGCCATGAAAATATCTAACAAAGCGATTATAATGGCAAGAAGATAACCTTTCAGAATAACTATCGGAATGGAATAAACGAATCGGTTGGTTACTTATCGTTCCCATTTGAGCGTTCAAACAGCAAAATGAAGTAAGGGGGATAAGGAATGACAAGTATTCTTATAGTAGAAGATGATGCTCATATGTTGGAAATGATATCACTTGTTTTAAGATGCGAAGGCTATCATGTCCGGGGCGCGGTTAACGGCAAAGAGGCGCTTGCAGAAATGGAAAGCTCGCCTGCGGATATGGTTGTGCTTGATGTCATGATGCCTGTCATGGACGGGTGGGATTTGTGCAGCGAACTGCGGCTTTTGTACCCCGAACTACCCATAATCATGATAACGGTCAAGCACGAGACGAGTCAGAAGGTGAAAGGATTCGGCCTGGGCGCCGACGATTACCTGGTCAAGCCTTTCGATCCGCAGGAGCTGGTGATCCGAATCAAAGCGGTGCTGCGCCGGTACCGTATTGCGGCCGATAAGAGAGTTATATTGGGCAGCTTCAAGTTGGATCGGCTTCGGGGAACCGTTTCGGACGGCAATGTGAATTGGAATTTGCCGCCTAAGGAATTTGAACTGTTATATCAGCTTGCAAGCTATCCCGGCCAAATCTTTATGAGAGAGCAGTTAATCGAATCGGTATGGGGATTCGACCACGACGGGGATGAGCGGACGGTCGACGTTCATATCAAGCGGCTGCGGGAGCGGTTCGCCGCCTATCCCCATCTTTTTCGCATCGTAACGGTTCGCGGTCTCGGATATCGGTTGGAGACGGAAATCCATGATTAAGAGCATCAACTTCAAAATTTTATTGATCTTTATTGTTGCATTAGTGGTAGGTTTCGGACTCTCCATTCCGATCACCGTATCTTTGTTTCAAAACCAAGTCACGCAATCCATCCGGGACGAATATGCGATGCGAAGCGGGTTGATTGCGGATGTTTATTCCCGATTGGCGCCAACTGAACGCGGTCATTATCTGAATCAGTTGTCCGAAGAAATGAAGGTATCCCTATGGATCTACGATCGGAACGGATTGCTTTACGCGTACGGCCACACAAGCAAACCCAACCTTAGCGATGACGAAATACGACTCGTCCAGGGCGGCGCCGAAATCATGAGGAGCACGTCCGTCCTGCCCTTGCCGACGAGCCTTCAAATGGGTTTTCCTTTGCGAACCGCTGATGAGCCGCTGGCGCTCGTCATCCATCCGGAAAGCTCCAACATGTATCTCCTATTCACCATTATAGGTTCGTTCATTCTGATTGCGCTCGCGATCGGCAGCTTCAAATTCATACTCTTTACTAGAGTAGTGGTGAAACCCTTAAAGGCTTTGACGGCCGCAACCCAAAAAGTGGCCAAGGGAGACTATAATATCGTTCTTCAGACGAAGAGCAAGGATGAATTAGGCGTCTTGTCGAAGCAATTTCAGCAAATGGCCTACGAGGTCGGTCAGGTTGAAAGGATGCGGCAGGAGTTCGTTTCCAATGTATCCCACGAGATTCAAACCCCGCTGGCGTCCATTTCAGGCTTTGTTTCCATCCTGCAGAAAGACGGTCTTGATGAAGCCGAACAGCTGCGCTGTCTGAACATTATCCGGGAGGAAAGCATGCGGTTGTCCCGACTGAGCGAGAACATGCTTCGATTGGCCACGATCGATTCGAACCATTATCCCTTCCATCCGACGCTCTTTCGGCTTGACAGGCAGCTGCGTCGCATTGTCATAGCGGCTGAACCGCAATGGGCGGACAAACACTTAAATATTCACTTCAAGCTTCCAAAAACGGCGATTCATGCGGATGAAGACCTGCTGAACCAGGTTTGGCTTAATATTTTCAGCAACAGCATCAAATTTACGCCCGAGGGCGGCGACATCTCCATCGAGCTTGTGTCAGGAAATGAAAAAATCGGAGTCGTCATTCGCGATACGGGAATCGGCATTACCGAAGAAGACCGTAAACGCGTCTTCGAACGCTTTTATATGGCCGATAAGTCGCACAACCGCGAAGCGGGGGGAAGCGGACTTGGTCTTGCGATCGTCAAGCGCGTTGTCGAATTGCACAGCGGCTCGATCGAAATCGACAGCGCTGTAGGAAAAGGCACGGCGATAACCGTCTTTCTGCCAGCCATGTAACTCCGTCACACAATCGAAAATACGAGCGAACGAAAAGGTGAACGATCCGTTCACCTTTTTTTCATTTTCTTCCATCTAGTTCATATTACGTTCATACAGGGCGCTTAGTATCGGTTGCGTAATCGAATCAGAATAGATCAATCTACGAGGAGGAAATCGTTCATGCTGTGGTTGATGGTCAATTTTGCGATGACCGTTTCGCTGCCCATTTTTGGCGGAATTGCCGCTTGGAATGCGAGCCGAGCCTATCGGGCACCTACAAAAGGCAAGTTATATTCCCGTATGCGGTCGTCGCTCATTTGGACGGGAATAAGTGGACTGGCCTTTTTCGTCAAAGCGACGCCGATCGTTCTCACATCGCGTATGAAGGCGTCTTGTCACCGTTTGAAATCGGCAGCTCGACGGTCAACCTGCCGGAGTGAGCGAATATGATTTACGATAGAGGTGAACTGGTTTTGAAATACAAGTTTGTCATAATGTTTATGATTATCCTATGCGGCACAATCTCGGTCGCGGTGTTCAATCCGATTATTGGCCTGCTCTCGCGCGAACTGGGACTCAGCGAGATTCAATCGGGATGTTTGGTGTCGGTGACGGGGCTGTGCTGGTTGCTCGGCGGATTCTTCTGGGAAAAAACGACCTTTATGAGCAGAAAACGAATGCTGGCTTTTATCATGTTTGTATATTTGGCGACACTGCTCCTGTTTGCCCTTCTCGCCGATTATGCGGGGACCCATCGCAACGGTTCGTCGGGCTTTTTTTGGATCTTCTTGCTGTTGCGTGCGATTGCGGGATTTTTCTTCGGAGGCTTTCTTTCCAAAGCGCAAGCCTATGTGATGAGTTGGACGACACAGGAGACGCGAACGCAGGGGATGGCCATATTTGGTGCCGCCAATGGACTCGGTTTCATATTGGGCCCTGCCATGAGCGGCGGTATGGCGGCAATCGGGCTTACATCGCCGATGTACGCGGCTGCCGCCCTGCTTTTCATGATGATTATCTTATTATGGATATCGATTCCCAACGATGCGGTACAAAAGAAAGATCAATTTGCTCCATCGCTTTCGCCGTTTGATGTAAGAATTCGATTTTTCTTGTGGACCGGTCTTCTACTTTCGCTCACTATCAATATACTTCAGGTGACCATCGGTTTTTACGTTCAAGATTCGTTTGGGTATGAAGCACGGGAAGCGACGCAACTGATCGGACTTGGCTTGGCCATTTGTGGATCCATGGTTGTGGTCACGCAAATTGTCATTAGCAAATATCTGAAGTGGCGACCCGAGCGAATGTTACGACTCGGAATGTGGATTGTCGTGTTGGGATTGTTAGGGCTGTTATCATTCATTCGTTATGCCTATCTGGATTTTGCCATACTTGGCATCGGCTTCGGCCTTACCTGGCTTGGATATAGTGCGGGAGCTGCCGATGCGGTACAAGATCATGAACAACGGAGCGTTGCTTCCTATATCGCGACTTTGCTGGGAGGAGGAGCCTTCCTGGGGCCGATTACAGGGACTGCGCTTTACACGGCTCATATGGCAGTTCCGTATTCGTTTTGCACGCTTTTATTCGGGCTTTCTCTTCTCATTATACTCAGCAAGAAAAAGGTTGCCTTTACTTCAATGAGGAGGGAGAGCCATGACAAATAAAACAGGAGTGGCCAGACTTCTGGAAATCGCCGGAGAGAAGCGCGGATTGTTGATCGTCTCCGGCCTTTTATCGTCGCTTAGCGCCGTTTGCATGCTGGTGCCCTATGCTTCCGTCTATTTCATTCTGGAAGAGTTGTTGGAACACGCAGCGTCCCCGGCTTCGGCGAACGAAGCGATGATGATTCGTTGGGGCGTGATCGCTTTGATCGGCTTCGCAGCCGGCTTGATCACGACGTACGCGGGGGCAATGGCAGCGCATGTTGCCGCGTTTCGCATTCTTTACGGACTGAGGGTCAAGCTTGCCCGACATATCGGCAAGCTCCCGCTTGGATGGCTGAACCGTCATTCGACGGGAGCCCTGAAGAATACGCTGGAACAAAACGTGGAGAAAGTGGAAACGTTCATCGCTCATCAATTGCCCGACCTCGTTCATGTTGTTGTGACCACGGTCTTGACGATCACCGTGATGTTTATTCTGAATGTTTGGTTGGCCATTGCGTGCGTCGTGCCGATTGTCCTCGCAATTGCGGTTCAGATCGCGCTGTTTAATGCACCAAAGACAAAAGAATACCTCAAACAGTATCATGATTCGCTGGAACGGATGAACGCTTCCGCCGTCCAGTATGTACGGGGGATGCCGGCCGTCAAGGTGTTCGGGCAAACCGTGAAATCGTTTCGCCAATTTTACCAGGACATGATCCGCTACCGTGACTATGGCGTGAAATTGGCGGATCTGTTTCAAAACGGATTTGTGCTGTTTAAAGTGATAATCAGCTCGTTTGTCGTATTTGTTCTGCCTGTCGGCGTGTTTTTATTGAGCCGCGATCCGGGCAGCGTCTCATTCGCCTCCGTTCTGCTGTTTTTCCTGATCATGGCACCGGGCATATCTGCTCCTATGCTTAAAATCATGTTCCTGATTCATACGCTCGAGGATATCAACGAGGGCGTTCAGCGCATGGACCGCATACTGGCGGAAGGGCTTGTACCGGAGCCCGAGAGTCCGAGACGGCCGACTACATTTGATGTTTCATTTGATCATGTTTCTTTTTCATATGAAACGGAATCGGCAGATGGCGCCGTACTTACGGACATATCCTTTACCGCCCGCCAAGGGGAAGTGACGGCGCTCGTAGGTCCGTCGGGAGCGGGCAAATCGACCATTGCCCATCTGGTGCCTCGATTCTGGGATGCGAACATGGGAGCGATCCGCATCGGCGATATAGATATTCGCGAAATAGCGACCTCCGATCTGATGAACACCGTCGCATTCGTGTTTCAGGAATCGTTTTTGTTTTCCGATACGGTATACAACAATATTGCGGTCGGACGGCCGGACGCGTCACCGGAAGAAGTGTACGCTGCGGCGCAGGCAGCGCAGTGTCATCCGTTCATCGAGAACCTTCCGCTTGGATATGACACGCGGATTGGGGAAGGAGGCGTCTATTTGTCAGGCGGAGAGGAACAGCGGATCACCGTGGCCAGAGCGATTCTGAAGAACGCCCCCATTCTTGTGCTGGATGAAGCGACGGCGTTTGCCGATCCGGAGAATGAATATGAGATGCAGCTGGCGTTGAAAGCGTTGATGGCAAACAAGACGGTCATCGTCATTGCCCATCGCCTGTCCACCATTCAGGATGCACAGCAAATTCTCGTGATGGAAAGCGGGAGAATCGTCGAGCGGGGAAGGCATGAAGCCCTCTTAACTGCTGACGGCTTGTACGCACGCATGTGGCGTTCGTACCGCCAAGCAACGCAATGGCATATGGGCAAAAGGGAGGTGGATGCAGAATATGAACATCCTGCGCAACCTTACAGCGGATAATCCGCGCTCGTTGGTTAAACCTGTATTTTACACGACCGTTGCCAATTTGGCGGGCGTGATCCCTTTTGTGCTGTTGGTGGAAGCAGTAAGATTGTTCTTTACCCCGTTTGTCCATCCCGCTATCCCCCTGGATACGGCACGGCTCTGGTGGGTGTGCGGCGGGCTGGCGGTTTCGCTTGTTCTCTTGTTCGCCTGCGAAACTCTCGCCAGTCGTTCTCAATTCCGCGACGCATACAGCGCGGCGGCGGACGGACGGACGCGGCTGGCCGAGCATTTGCGCAAGCTGTCATTAGGGTATCTGAACAAACGCGATCCGGGCGATCTTGCCAATATGATGATGGGCGATTTTGCGATGCTGGAACATGGCATCTCCCATGTGGTTCCGCAGATGATCGGAGCCGCCGTCATGCCGGTTCTGGCCTTGATTGGCCTGTTTTTCCTCGATTGGCGCCTAGCGCTTTCCCTATTCGCTGCGATGCCGGTGGCAATCCTGCTGGTGCTTTTGACCTCCGGCATCCAGCGCAAACTTGGCTCGCAGCATATACAGGCCAAGATCGAGGCCTCCAATCGACTGCAAGAATACTTGAACGGTATTCGGGTGATTAAAGCTTATAACTTGACCGGAGAACGTTTTGTCCGGCTTGATCGGTCATTCAGGGAATTGATGCGGCAGAGCATCCGCCTCGAAGGGTTGTTGGGGCCGATAGTGCTGAGCGCGATTGCCTGTTTTCGTGTCGGCCTTACCCTGATGGTCACGGCTGGGGTACATCTGCTGCTCGGCGGGAGCCTGGATGTTATCACATTCGCAGCGTTCCTGATCATCGGAACCCGAATCTTCGATCCGCTGACGACAGCACTCGCCGGTTATGCGCAGTTTCGCTATCTCGAGCAGGCGGGCGAACGCATCGTGCAGCTCCTGCGGGAGCCGATCATGCAAGGAGAGCGGCAGCCCCCTGCAGATCATGATATCGAATTGAAGCAGGTTACGTTCGGCTATCTGGATCAACCCGTATTGCGAGACGTGAGCGTAAGCATGCCGGCAGGTTCCTTCACCGCATTGGTCGGCCTTTCGGGCAGCGGTAAAAGTACCATTCTTCGGCTCATTGCCCGTTTTTACGACCCGGATAAGGGGATGGTGACGATGGGCGGGGAGGATATTCGCGCAATGGACCCGGAAGCGTTGTTGCGTAAAGTATCTATGGTGTTTCAGGATGTGTACCTCTTTCAGGATACGATTGAAGGCAATATCCGGTTCGGACGAAGCGACGCAACGCACGAGGAAATCGAGGAAGCGGCCCGGCTTGCTTGTTGTCACGATTTTATCCTGAAGTTGCCGCAGGGTTACGACACGATGGTCGGTGAAGGCGGAAGCACACTGTCGGGCGGTGAAAAACAGCGAATTTCCATTGCAAGGGCGATGCTGAAAAATGCGCCAATCATTCTCCTTGATGAAGCAACCGCTTCTCTCGATCCCGAGAACGAAGCGGAGATTCAGAAAGCGATTGATCGGCTTGTTCGAGGCCGAACCGTCATCGTCGTCGCTCACCGGCTTAAGACCGTGCAGCATGCCGACCAGATTGTTGTATTAGATCAAGGGCGGATTGTGGAGCAAGGCCGCCATGACGAATTGCTTTCGTCGAATGGCCTGTATGCCCGGCTGTGGAGACGGCAGCATGATGCAGGAATGCTGTCAGCAGGGCTTGGATAGAGTTCATACGAACCGGCAATCCTGACGTTTCCATCCTATGGCCATCTTATGATCCGACTCAGAGACGGAGCCACGTGGTTTTACGGGCTCCGTTTTCTAATTAAATCAAAATCTCCAGCACTTTATAAACCTTGAGATCCGCAGGGCATCGAGCACTAGTCTACTACAGCGAGCAGCCATAGGAGAAGTGGAATATAAAGCTTTTCTAATGAAATAGCTGTATCCAAGATGGAAATTCTCATGGTATTCTCTTTACTATATTCGCTAATCCGCAATGGATACATCAGTATTAACCGGACTCAAGGCTGAAAGGAGGATTTGGATGCTTGAAAATCCTAAAATAGAAAATCTGATCCATCAAGCAGATGTTTCAATTCCATTAGTAGTCATGATGTGCGGTGTGGCTGGGTCAGGAAAAACAACATTTGCTCAACGGCTAGAGCAGAGGGGCTTTGTACGTCTCTCCATAGATGAAGAGATATGGTCTACAAATGGTCGATACGGAATTGATTATCCAGTTGAAATGTATGAGCAATTTAAAGTTCAAGCCGAGTTAAAGCTGTATAAGGAACTAGTAAATCTGTTAAAGGAAAAGCGCAATGTGGTCATTGATTTCAGTTTCTGGCAACGTAAGAAACGAAATGATTATAAGAAGCTAATTGAAGATGGAGGAGGAGAGTGGAGGCTCATTTATTTGAAAGTTCATCCTAATGATTTGCGTGAACGACTTCGCATTCGGAGCCAGAGATTCGATGCTAATGCTGCATTTACAATAACAGAAGAAATATTGTCTTCTTTCCTCAAGGGTTTTGAAGTACCTACTGGTGAAGGGGAAATTATCATCGAGTAAAATCGACGCTTGAAGGTTCTTTGTGAATATTATTTAAGCATTAGACGAAATCATTTAAAACAGGAAAGGATGGGAAACGATGAAATTAGAGATTTTAAATGTTTCCTCGTATTGGAAAACTGAAATGAAGCAAAAATATTTTCAACTTTATGAGGAAAACAGCAAGTTGGTTGTTCTGTTTCCCGGAAAAAACTTTCCTTGTGATAAACCAATTCTACATTTTGCTGGAACCTCCGCACTTCAAAGTGGTTTTGACTTAATGATATTGGAATACGGCTATCAAGCTGCGAGAACGGATTTGGATGTTAATGAACTGCAAAGAGTAATAGAAGATAGCCACGAATCGGTTCAACGAATCATTAGCAAGTATAAACAAGTTGTTTTTATTAGTAAGAGCATAGGAACGATCGTTGCTGGAGAAGTTCATGGGAAACTCGAAATTCCAATCCAACATATATTTTTGACACCAATTAAAGACACCATTTACTATATCAACAAATTCAATGGACTTGTGGTTTATGGAACAAAGGATGAAGTGTTTAGTAAGGAACATGCAAACCAAATCAACATAGACAATGTCAGAGAGGTCATTGAAATTCCTAATGCAAATCATGCTTTAGAGACCCATAATGTTGAGGAAAGTATTGAGATATTAAGTAAGCTTGTAAGGATATATATGGAATTCCTAAATAAGTAAACAGGGCATCCCGTAAGATCTTGGATCTTTTGGGATGCCCTTTAAAATGTACACTCTACAAGCCTTAGTTGATGTTTGGCGTTTTCGCAGGCGATGGAGCCGCACCTGACTTTCGTTTGGCTAGATCCATCTTACGCTGGAGCATGCCAAGCACAAGATCCGCAACGATTGCCAGCACTGCGGCTGGAATGGCACCTGCAAAGATACGGAGGGAGTTATTGCTGTTCAGTCCAGCGTAGATTTCCCGTCCCAGCCCGCCTCCTCCTACGAGAGGGGCGATTGTTACCACACCGATGGCGATGACGGCCGCAATACGCAGGCCTGACATGATATACGTCAGCGCAAGCGGGAAACGCACGTTCACGAGCATTTGGAAGGGGCTCATCCCGATTCCTTTTCCGGATTCAAGATAGCTGGGATCCACCTGTTTTAACCCAACATACGTATTCCGCGCGATTGGATTCAGGGAATACAGGAAGAGTCCCACCATGACCGTTGTCGTCCCGAGTCCCATCCATAACATGAGCACCACGAGCATGGCTAAGCTCGGTACCACCTGTAGGATATTGGTGATAAACAAAATGATTTTGGCTGCCCATTTGCTCTTAGAGCAGAGGATGCCAAGCGGCACTCCAACGATGAATGCCAGGCCCAGACCGATAACGACCATCGTAATATGCTGGATGAAATACTCCCAGAGCAACCCCTGATTTCGTGATATATACGACAAAAAGTCGGCAAATGTTAAATGTTCATTTTCCATGCTTACCCTCCTTTAGCTTTTCAAGAGGCCCTGCTCTTTCAAATACGCGATTGCGACCTCCCGCTCGCTTTTCTTCTCAATGTCCACCTGATAATTAAGCGATATCATCGTATCTGCATCCAGATGACCGATTAAAGGCGCTATCGTATCCTGAATTTCAGGATGCTTCTTCAAAAGGTCCGAACGCAATACCGGACTTGCATCATATGGAGGGAAGAATTGCTGGTCATCCTGAAGCGTCTGCAATTGGTAGGCTTTCAGCCGGGAATCCGTTGAGTAGGCCAGCACGATATCCACCTGCTCATTGGCTACCGCGCTGTATACCAGGCTAATTTCCATGGGGAAGACCTGACCGAATTTGATGCCATACGCTTTAGAGAATGCAGGATATCCATCCGTGCTTCTCTCCAGCCATGTCGTATCTACCCCAAGCTTCATGGTGCCCATGTCTTTTTTGACATCGGAGATTTTGGTGTACCCGTTGGCTTCGGCAAGATCCTTTCTTACCGTGAACGCGTAGGTGTTCTCAAAACCCAAAGGGTTCATCCAGGTGAACCCGAAGTGTTCCTGGAATCCATCCTGCGCTTCCTTCAAGACTTTATCGCGGTCTTTGGTGCCGCTGATCGGGAAATGGTTGTTGAAAATCTCACCGGTATATAGTGTCGCCATCTGAACGTCGTTTCGTTTCATCGCATTGATGACCAATGAACTTGATGCCAGATCCGGGATAATATCGACCTTCAGATCGGTTTGGTCTTCAATGAGCGCTTTATACATTTCAGCAATAATCTTGGTTTCGGTATAGGTTTGCGTCCCGATTGTAATCTCGCTTTGAATTCCGCATGCGGAGGTAAAAGCAGCAAAAGCTATCATGCAGATGAACAACGGAGTCCATTTAAGTTTTTTCAGATTCATCACGCCTTCCTTGTTCCGTCCGGCTCGCTGTCTACGGTTGATGTGACTCATATCGCAGCGTCCCGGGTCTGAGTCTGGTGGTAGTGTTTGCTTAGCCAGCCCTCAAGCAGCCCAAGCAATCCGTCAGCTACAAGTGCCAAGAGAATAGCGCCAATGCCACCGATGAAGATCATCTCGGGCTTGTTGACACCAAGTCCAGATACAATAAGCTGGCCTAAACCGCCAGCACCAATCAGGGAAGCCAGTGTTGCCCAACTGATGATATACACGGTCGTAATGCGGACACCGGACATGATGTAAGGAAGCGATAAGGGAAGCTGAATCCGCAAAATCGTTTGGGCGGTGCTGTATCCCATCCCCCTGGCCGAATTGAGCACGCCTTTATCCACGGAGTGAAAACCGTCATAGGTATTCCGCAGGATGGGCATAAGGGAGTACAGAAACAGCGCAAGGATGGCCGGTTTCATGCCGATGCCGAGCAGCGGAATCAGAATAGCCAGAAGCGCCAGGCTCGGAACCGTCTGAAACAGGTTCGTAATGAAAAATACGATGCTGTTCATCCAGCCTACCCGGTTGTATACGAGCAGGATACCGATCGGTACGGCAATAACAGTCCCCAAAAGAACGGCAGAGAATGAGAGGACCAGATGCTCCTGCAATGCCCTTAGAATATCTGGATAACGATCCGTAATAAAACTCCAGAATGCGTTCATATCACTCATCCTCTCCGATCAGCACCGGAGGAACCATCGTAGGATAGACTTCGGCCAAATGTTTAACCACACTGCCTCTTGTGATTAATCCGAGGAAACGGTTATTGCTGTCTACGACAGGGAGGTTGCTGAGCTGATGACTGTCCATAATCTCAATAGCCTGTGGAAGCGTGCTTCCCGAAGCCACGGAAAAACGGACCGGATGCATAACGTCTGCCACGGTTTTGCCTTCTTCGCCGTATTGGTCGAGCACGCGGTAGATCGAAACCGCGCCTTGTAGCTGACGGTTACGGTCCACAATCAGCAGCGAGTCGACTCGCTTCATTTCCATCATCTTGATGGCTTCAGCCAATCCCCGGCTCGGGAATGCCGTGACCGGATTCGTAATCATCACTTCATCCACAAGCGGAATTTCATAGGCGCTTTCATTTTCATTTTGCAGACGTTTCGAACCGATAAAGTCACGTACAAATTCGTTTGCGGGATGCCGTAAAATGGTGTCCGGTCTACCTGTTTGGATTACTTCGCCATCTTTCATCAGAACGATGGTATCCGCGATTTTAATAGCTTCATCCATATCATGCGTCACAAAAATAATGGTTTTATTGAGCTCCTGCTGAAGACGGATCAGCTCATCCTGAAGCTGCTCGCGGCTGATGGGATCCAGTGCGGAGAATGGCTCGTCCATCAGGATAATATCGGGTTCAGCTGCCAGCGCTCGCACTACGCCTACACGCTGCTGTTGTCCGCCGCTAAGCTCAGATGGATAGCGCGTACCATATATGGTGTGGTCCAGTCCGACCATGTCCAACAATTCACTTACTTTTTGATCTGTTTTGTCTTTATCCCATTTCTTCAGACGCGGAACCACGCCCGCGTTCTTGGAGATATTCATATGCGGAAATAATCCAACGCTTTGAATGACATAGCCGATATTGCGTCGAAGTTCAACCGGATTCAATCTCGAGATATCCTTACCGTCAATCAGAACTTTGCCCGAGGATGGCGTATTGAGCGCGTTGATCAGCTTCATGGTAGTCGATTTGCCACAGCCGCTCGGTCCGATGAGGACGGTAATTTCCCCTTTTTTGAATTCCAGATTAATGTCTTTCAGCGCGTGAAAGCCATTATCGTAAACCTTGTTCACATGCTCCAGTACTATCATTCAATCGCCCCTTTGCAAGCAGTATCCATATTATGCGGAGC
The DNA here is from genome assembly GCF_015326965.1 of Paenibacillus sp. JZ16. Classification (NCBI taxonomy): domain Bacteria; kingdom Bacillati; phylum Bacillota; class Bacilli; order Caryophanales; family Paenibacillaceae; genus Paenibacillus; species Paenibacillus sp. JZ16. The sequence goes on along the minus strand of NZ_CP017659.1, from coordinate 2,255,830 downwards.
ATTTGGCATATCATCCATCGGGGACCCAAAAACTGTTGAGGGGAAAAGCGCGGTGCCAGAGATATGAGAAGGCTTCAGCCTTGTTATGTAGAAATGGAAAATACCTAAGCAAGTTAGCATTAAAAGAAATCAAAATGGAATAGGATTAAGCGCATGATTAAGGGGTGGAGAAAGATCTAAGAGGGAAGCCCTGAGGGTACTAACAATTTAAGTTAAAAATCTTCGTTATGGCATTGACTTACATACCCAAAATTCCACCTTTATATGCAATGTAGCTTTCCAAACTATGCAATCCCTTGTTACATCCATCCGAAGAAGTATTCCAAGCCTGTATGCCCCTGTTCGTATCGGGAAAATATGCGTTCTCATACATGAATCCCTGTTATACCTGCGCGAATCAAGCAGCAATGTCATTGTGTCACTGCTTCCCTCGGCCCAAATGGATATATGCAAAATACGTAAGCAAGCAACGATTCCCTTTTGAGTAGGACCGTGTAACTGCTAATGCAATAATATGTTTAATTCTATTACCCAGTTAGCATTGGATTGAAACATGTATATGGAACGATATTGAATATGTGGTACCTCGGGTCCAGAATGCCCAAGGGTAGATAAATGATTGACTCGTGAGGAGCGATAGTTGATTTGAGAAGGAATAGCATCATATAACACAGTATCCAAACCATTGGACTACCCTCGCTAGGTATTCGGATGTATAATAATGGAAGAGATTGCCTGAGATTTAAATGAAACGCTTGAAAATAGTAATAATTAATGTTTGTACATATCTGATATAGCAGGAGAATCTTAGATGCCGTTAAATTACAAAAGGCCAGAAACATTAGAAAAGCTTGTTCAATTGGATCAGGAACTTCATCAATTACATGGGCAAACTGTCCATGATTACATAGGCTTTTATATAAGCTTTAATAATGATGATGACAGATATGAATGCACACCAGAGGACGCTGTAGTTTTTGGCAGAACAGGAGTAGGTGGGGACCACTTCGCTTTTTACACGTTTAATCAAACTCTAAAAGATTTAGAAGAGGCCCCGATTATTTTTATACAACCTATGTTTGAGAATGCAGTAAACTTGGTTGCGAGAAACCTTAGGGATTTTCTAGCTTTATTCATCACCCTTAAGGAAATTTATGTTCTAGAACGTTTTGAATATTATAAGAGCCAATCGGATTTTATCAAGGATTATAACGAGAATTATTTGAAGGACATAGATTCACGAGAGAGTGAACTTCAATTCTTTATTGAGGAATTAAGGGAGAAGGTTGCTGAAGGAATTACTGATATTAATGATGCATACGCATACATTACGGATTTAAGAAAAGAAATTCAATTGTCATAGAGTATAGAAATGAAACGATTCAATGACTGCAAAGCCACAACTGGTATTAGATTTAGCTGGTGTATTAGTCAGTAATTTCTCATCTACGTTTTGGCTCCAATTATCTAAGGGTACCGAAATCTCGTTTCAAGGCATCCGAGAACAATTTGATGAGATTCGAAAAGATCTATGGACTGGAAAGATCAAAGAAGATGATTTTTGGGAATGGATGAGTCTGCGAATAAAGCAAATTAACAAAGAGCGAGCCAGAGCGTTATTAATTCAATCACTGGAACCTCTCCCTGGATTAAATTATTTGGCGGAGTGGAGTGAAATTGCAGATATCCATATCTTAAGTAACCATTGTAAGGAATGGTTGGAATCGATTTTAGAAAGAGTAGAACCCTATACAAAGAGCATAACGATTTCAAATCAAGTAGGTTTAAGAAAACCAGATATACAGATATATCAACATGTCGGCAAACAATTTGAAGCAGGCCAAACGGTTGTTTATATTGATGATCAAGAAAAGAACCTGAAACCGGTTATCGAACTTGGATGGAAAACCCTGTTAGCAGATAAAGAGCATAAATGGATAGAACAAGTTGAACTCATGATAGGAATGAGGAGGAGAACACTTGATTTGAAAAGAGATTCAATTAATTCTAGATAGCTTACCGGAAGAAGAATTGCAAAAAATTTATTGGTCTATTCAATTTATTCAAAAGGAATATTTATATAAAGAAAATTTAATTGAAAAAGGCGTAATCATCTCAAATCTATTTGATGGAACAACTGAAATTATTAATAATTGGGACAAGACGTTTGCACTAAACATTAGTGACGATATAAAAGAAAGCACTTTTTACGATCAATATAAATGGCATATTTTCAGTTATGAAATACAAGATTGTCTGAAACAACATGAAGCAAGAAATGCTTTTAATGCTGAAATTAAAGATGAAGTATATGTTATGTACCAAAACTCTCCCCGTGTACTTCTATACAGTAATGCAAATGCATTAGTCGCAGAGGATTTTGATTCCCAACAAGATATCTATGTATTTAATAAAAATTTTACTTGGACGTATGTCAATACGCATGAAGACATGTGTGGGCCCTATTTTTATAAAGTGAAATAATTTCGTCGTGATATATGAACCGTGCGAATATAGATTTGGGAGGGATTCAGGAAGTGGGTAGAAAATCATTTATCATGATTTCCGTCATCGTATGCTTACTACTTAGCTTAGGTTGTAGTAATAACCATGAAGTTACTTCTGACGACATTGGCAAAATAAGTATAGAACTACAAGAACAAAAAGAAGAATCAAATGGAACCATGTTCACACTAAAACTGCATAACAAATCTAGTCATATTATAGTACAAAATAATGTATATTTAAGTTTTCCCATAAAACTTGAAAACGGTGTTAAAGGGAATGATTTTAAGATCGAAGCTAGAAATAATAAGCTCAATATTGGTCCGGGAGAAGAATTACTTCTTACCGTATTTGCTCCGAAGGAAATGTATGAAGGAAACCATAATATTGACTTAGAAGATCCCCATATCGAGATTAAAGGTTTCTTTAATGAAGTAACCGAAAAAAATCAATTCAATATGATTGGAGGGCATCGTACTATGGTTGGTTTTAATGGGGAGTGACTTATGATGAATCGAAACATTTTAATAATAATGAAATCTGTGGCCCACTAGGAATGATTCCGTTGGGGGCGCTATGATATTTATAGAAAACAATCAAGTACATAATCTAGGAGGAATTTTTGTTGATCCCAACGATCAGCATCAAGGAATCGGTAAAAAGTAATGAAAGAATTTGAATCTGGTGGAGACCCCATCTTCTTCTATATGTATTTTTGTTATTCTATTATTAAGGTAGTGAGCATGATACTAAGTGAATTTTAGGGAACTGTGAGGAATTGAAGATGACGAAGAAGCTGTATTACGATTCCGCTTATATCCGGGAGTGGGAGACACGAATCACACGGAAACTGGAACGGGAGGACGGAACCTACCTGATCATGGAGGAGACGGCCTTTTATCCGCACGGTGGAGGGCAGCCTTGTGACCTGGGGTGGATCGATAAAATTCCTGTTCTTGATGTTGTTCAGGAGGAAGGGGAAATTCTTCATAAAGTCGAGCGTTTGTCTGAGAAGGAAGAGGTTAGCTGCCGTTTGGATTGGGATAGAAGATTCGATCATATGCAGCATCATAGCGGCCAGCATCTCCTGTCTGCCATGTGTCTGGAAGTATGCCAGGCGGAAACACTCAGTTTCCATTTGGGTCAAGATTACGCTACGATTGATATCGCTCAATCTGACCTGTCTCAGGACCAACTGATGATGCTGGAACTGGAAGTTAACGATCAGGTGTACCTTAATCGAGAAGTAACGAGTTATTTTGTGAGCCGGGAGCAGGCTGCTGCCTTGCCGCTGGTGAAGCAGCCGAAGGTAACCGACGATATCCGGATCGTAGAAATCGAAGGTATCGAATATAACGCTTGTGGGGGTACACATGTCTCCGCAACGGGTGAGATCGGAATGATCAAACTGCTCAGAGCCGAGAAACAGAAAGGGCATTTGCGTATCTATTTTAAATGCGGTTATCGTGCATTGAATGAATTCAATGCGGGAATGGAGATTTTAAGCAGCCTATCAACCAGGTTCAATACCTCTAAGGAGGAGGTCTTGGACCGGATTGCAAAATGGGATCATGAACAGAAGTTGCTCCAGGCTGAATTGAACGCCGTGAAGGCTGAGAATGATGCTTACCTGGCAGGAAAGCTATTGGCGGACCGTCAGGGCAGCCTGATCCAACACGTTTTTGCGGATAAGCCGCTGAAGGATATGCAGAACCTGGCGGCAAAGCTCACCGAAGAAGCTGACGTTATCGTGCTCTTCGTGTCCAACGCAGACCATAAGATTGTCCTCGCTCAGGGAGGGAAGAGTGGTCTCGCATGCGGCGCGTTCTTTAAGCAGTATCTGGCTGATTATCGCGGTAAAGGCGGAGGCAGCGATAAGCTGGCACAGGCTGGTTTTTCCACCGGGGAGGATGCCATGGCGTTTTACCATTTTGCGGCACAGTCATTAAGTTAGCTTGAAGAGGTGTAATGGTCTATAACTTAAAAGCATTTAAGCGGGTTTAGCAGCTTGTTTTTATACCAAAGAGTGTAAAACAAACACTCTCGGAATCACGCCTCAGCCTAAGATAAGTACTATCTAAGCTGGGGCGTTTCATTAATACACAGACCGGTAAGCGGAAAGTGCAATTATGAGTTCCAGTTCAAGATATCTGGAGCAAAGACATCAGCTAACATAGTATTTCTGCATTGGATTTCTAACATTTATATCGAACAAGGAGAAAAAAGATGAAACGTATGCCATTTGAGCGTCCAACCGAACATTATGATGAACAATTGATTCATGTTGATGAGCAAATTTGTGCATTGTTGAAACAAAGGAAGGAACTTTCAGGTAACAATCCAGGGTTTCCGCCATTTGAGTATATTTCACAGTGGGCGACAACGTTTGAACTCTACGAGGATTATCTAAAAGCTATTTTTGGAACGTTTATGAGCGAAGAACATTATAAACCCATGCTTGACCCAACAGGGTTCAGAAAACATATTCCGGTTTTAAAATCAGTTGTAAAAGGAATGTTCTTTTATACGCTGAACTCAATACGACAATACGCTAATGCAAGTGTAGTAACATTCAGCATGGATTGGGACATGACAACTGAGCAAACTTCAAGTTCATACAACCTTAGCCATTTTGAATTGTATGTTGGAGAACAATATGATTGTCGAATGACCAATGGCGGGGGTTCTTCAGGGCATGCACCCTATAACTATGTAATATCTCCGCCATTACCTGATGATATTTCAGGAATGGAGTTCGTGTTCAAGGAATTTAGCAAACCTTTTAAAAATAATGAGACAGGTACTGAAATCGTCTTCAGAGTTGAATGATTTGAAGTATTAATGGTGATGGCGGTATTTCTAAGAAAATCATGCTGCGTTTTGCCCAATGAGGTCCAGAGAAGGAGATCAAACATGAAGGACATCATAAACATAAAGAGACTAACTACATTAGAAGAAGCTGAATTGCTGGATCAAGAATTTGCTAAGCGTTATGAATGGTATCGACAAGGAGATTATTATTATAAGTGCCTAAGTGAGAACAATACCAATGAACGAGTAACACTGATTGCTTATTACAATGATTCGTTAGCAGGATGCTGTCATTTAATCTATGAGTCTCAGTATCCTTATTTTCTTGATAACAACATCCCTGAGATTAATGATTTGAACGTATTTCCAGAGCATAGAAGAAAGCATATAGCAGATAGATTATTTGATGAATTAGAGCTGATTGCCTCAAAGACCTCTACATACGTTGGACTAGGAGTAGGGCTGTACAGAGATTATGGAAATGCCCAAAGAATGTATACATCTCGTGGATATGTGATGGATGGCAGGGGGATGACCTATAAAAATGTTCAAGTAATACCAGGAGAATCAGTTATCGTTGATGATGATCTATTAATTTATTTAGTTAAGAATCTAGAGAGTTAATGTGAGGTGCAGAAATATGAAAACCTTTACAGTCGCAACCGTACAATATAATTGCAGTGAGCCTGATCAAAAACTAAATACGGAAATTGGATTAAGATACGTAAGAAAAGCCAAAGATCTTGGAGAAGATATTGTACTATTTCCTGAATGTTGGATAACTGCATATGCTTTTCCCGACATTGTTGAAACCAAGCTTCCCGCAGAAGAGATAGAGAATCATCCTGATTTCAAAGCTTGGTATGAGGCGGCAATAGACGAAAATAATACAGCCTTAAAATCTTTTCAAGCAATTGCGGAAGAATTATCTATTGGCATTGTCATCACGGGTTTTACAAAAGGGGTAAAGCGTCCTCAAAATTCAGCATTTGTAATTGATCGAAATGGTGAAATTTTATTAAAGTACAGCAAAGTCCATACATGCGATTTTGATACTGAACGTATGCTGGAGCCTGGTACTGAATTTAAAGTATGTGATTTTGATGGGGTGAAGATTGGGGTCATGATTTGTTACGACAGAGAATACCCAGAAAGCGCAAGAGTATTGATGTTAAAAGGAGCAGAAATCATTCTGGTTCCCAATGATTGCGGGACCATGGAGCCAAGATTACAGGCTCTTTCTACTAGGGCTTATGAAAATATGGTTGGCATTGCGATGGCGAACCCTCCTGGTGAACATGCTGGATGCTCTTGTGCTTATAGTCCGATTATGTGGGATTCTGATGGGAAATCGGTCGATAACACCATTATGCTGGCGGATCATATGTCAGAGGGCATATTTATTGCTGAATTTGATCTGGATGAAATTCGTAAGTATCGTAATAAAGAAATGATGGGCAATACGTTTAGGAAAGTGAAAGCTTATAAAGATTTACTAACTGAAAAAGTAGAAGAGCCTTTTATACGAGAATAAACGGAATCATCAGACCAAAACATATTAATAGCTGGAAAATTAATTAAATGAGGGTTAACTGTGGATCTGGAATATAGAATCAATGATGACTGTATTGTCAGCGAGGTTAAAGAAGTATTTATTCGATCAGGGATCAGGAGACCGGTAGGCGATTCAGATCGAATTCAGAGGATGATAGATCATGCAGATGAGATTATAACGGTAAGAGAAGGAAGTAAACTGGTGGGATTTTTAAGGGCCATCACAGATTATTCATATTGCTGCTATATTTCAGATATTGCGGTGGATACGGAATATCAAGGATTAGGAATTGGCAAGGAACTAATCAGAATATTGAGGGACAAATTAGGAGAAGACATATGTACTAACTTCAGCACCGAAAGCCGTAGGATTTTATGAGAGAATCGGATTCGAAAGGGCAGATAAAGCTTTTGTAATAAGAAGAAAGAAGAAAGAAGAAAGAAGAAAGAAGAAAGAAGAAAGAAGAATTGAATCTATTAATCAGATATTTGGTAAGGCATGGGGGATATAAAAGTGATAACAGAACTTAATAAATCAGAGTTTTATAAAATAAGACATTTTACGGATAAGTGTAAAAATATCGAGGTTAGGGCTGTGGTTAGCGGGAATAACCCGGGCGGGGTCTATGTAGATCATCCAACAGAACCCACAGCAGCATTAATTTGGATTGAAGGACAAAAGGGTTTTCAGATTGTTGGAGATGCTCAGAGTACAACATTTATAACAGAACTAGCAGAATACATGAGAAATCATATAGAACCCAAACTACAGGAGCAAGATATAAATTGGGTCGAGATTGGTCTGGATCCTGATCCTTGGGATAAAACGATACAAAACATTTTTCAGGAGCGCCGCATTTCGAGTGATACTCAACATGTGTTCACATTAAGAGGGAAGCCACCACACATTGAATTTCAAGATAGCGTTGTAAATATTCAACGGATAACTCGTGAGTTATTGAAGTCAAGACGATTGGATAACCATTCGTTTTTAGAAAAGAAGATATTACGATTTTGGGATTCTATAGACTCTTTCTTAGAGCAAGGATTCGGATACTTTGTTGAGGATAATCACTTTATGTTTTTCAGCATTTGTTGTAGATAAAACGCATGCAATTGATATCGAAACGCTTGAAGAGCATAAAAGAAGAAATTATGGTGCTGCAGTAGCTCAGGCATTTGTACAGGAATGTCTTCAAAAAGGAATTCGTCCATACTGGGACTGTACTCCGGAGAATACAGGGTCTATTCGACTTGCAGAGAAAGTAGGAATGACCCCTGATTTTGACTACCAAATATCATGGTATGGTTTATCCTAGGGGCACTTTAGAGAAACATCTCAGATGATGAAAGGATATAAAGTAATATAGAGGAAGTGATTGGTTTGGAATACCAGGCACCTAAACAATGTATTTCGGTTTCAGCTTTAGTCACTAATGATCGTGGTGAGGTATTGTTGCTTAGAACACATTGGCGATCAGATACATGGGAAATGCCAGGTGGGAATGTTGAGTTAGGGGAACCCCTTGATAAAGCAATTTGCAGAGAGTTTCTTGAGGAGACGGGTATCATTATTAAACCAACTGGTATAACCGGTGTTTATATGAATACAACAAAACAAGTATTGTCTATATGTTTTAGAGCTCAATACATAAGTGGAGAAATTAAAATACAAGAAGACGAGATACTCGAAGCTAGATACATAAAAATTGATCAATCTAATATCGAGGAATACATAACGAGACCGCAGCAAAGATCTAGATTATTGGATGCGATGAATGCAGCATGTTTTGTGCCCTTTGAAGCTTGGGAAGCAAACCCGAATTATATGTTGTTACATAGGTTGGAAGGAAACATGAACAATGATTATTAACGGATCCCTCAAAGTATGCAGAAGAACCTTGAGGAAAGGTGAATACCGAACGAACCACGAATCCGCTATTAAAAGAGTTAAACCAAAGGAGACAAATTACATGGATGATCAATGGCGAATAGCTGAGTATGATCCAGAGTGGCGAAACTTGTTCTTGGAGATAGGAGGGAACATACGAGAAGTTTTAGGGGATATAGCAGATCGAATTGACCACGTTGGATCTACGTCGATTGTTGGACTAGATGCCAAACCAATTATTGATATTCAAATCTCAATTAGTAATTTTGAAGATGTGAATCAATATAAGAATAAATTAGAGTCTATAGCGTTTGTATTTCGTAAAGAAAATCCTGATAAGACTAAAAGGTATTTTCGAGAAATTCCGGGACATCGGAGAACACATATTCATGTAAGACAAACGGGGAGTTACTCAGAACAATTGACATTATTATTTAGAGATTATTTGAGAGAACATAAAGAGGATTGCTTAAGATATTCGGCAGAGAAGCACCGGTTAATGGGATTGTACCATCATGAAAGACATAAATATGTTGAAGGCAAAGGCCCGATTGTATGGGAGTTAATACAAAAGGCACATGTTTGGTCACAAGAAATAGGTTGGAAACCAGATAAACCGGATCTGTAGGCGAATCAATGAAACTTCAAAAAGGAGTAGGATGATACAAAAGGAGACGTTATGGAAATCGAACTTATTCCTGTTTCAGTTCAAGAGAAAGAAACATTATCGAACATGTATCAATTTTATTTTTATGATTTTAGTCAATACACTAATCAGAACTTAAATGATGATGGAAGATACGGGGTGAACATTGATTTCTATTGGGAAGGTGACCCTAGATGGAACCCATATTTCATAGTATCGTCAGGAGCAATTCTAGGGTTCTTGGTTGTGCTGTTTGAGAATCTAGACACAGATCCAGACCCAACGCATGTAATTTATGATTTTATGATTTTGAAGAAATATAGAAGAAACGGGATCGGTCGCACCGCAGCTAAACAGGCATTTGGGTTATTCAATGCAAATTGGAAAGTAGCTCAAATGGAGAGTAATACAACTGCCATATCTTTTTGGAGAAACGTAATCAGTGAATATTCCAAGAATAATTACACAGAGAGATACAGGGAAGATTCAAAGAAGTACATACAAGAGTTCAGTACAAAGTAGTAACCTCAGCGGCTGGAGGTGGGATGCACGATCGCAATCGAATGGAGGATTTTATTGAAAAAGTTACACCTGCGTCATCTTGTAATCCTAATATCAATCATCTTGATATGTGTAGTTGTTTATTTCTCAAGCCCGATCAGATTTCAGCAAATCATTAGCTCTACGGATCATGTTGAAAAAATATATTTTACTTATCATGCTCAAGGAGAAACCAAGAGGTACCTCATTCAATTCGATGAACAAAATGAGATTGCCGAAATGATAGATATTCTAGATACGATTACTTACTCTCGTGAAATTAACACATATCAAGGAACAACCAGCAGCATTGTGATGATGGATATTTTTAATCGGGACTCAAGTAATTATTCACTCAGTATAACGGAAGATGGAAAAATCATTACGGATCATGAGCTATATCAATCCAAAAGGGACTATGAAGCGATTTTTAAGAGACTTATAGAATGGATAATGAACAACGGAACGTCCCAGCCGATTAATCAAGTGGAATGAATGGAATACGATTCGATTATTTGTAAGGTGAAGTGATGTTAATGAATTCGGAGGTGATTCCATGATAATTAGAATTGCGAAAGAGGAAGATATCGATCAACTTATTCGGATGAGATGGGATTTTACGCTGGAAGACGATCTAGATGGAACATTAAAAAACGAAGCTTATAGTGACTTCTACGAGGAGTGTTATGATTTTTTATGGAAGGCTTTTCAAAGTGATATTTGGAGTATTTGGGTTGCTGAAGAAGACGGCATGGTCGTGTCCAACATATACATAGAACTTATTCACAAGGTACCGAGACCAGGGAGAATCACACATCCATTTGCATATATGACGAATGTATATACAAAACCTAATTATCGAGGTAAGGGGATAGGAAGTAAATTAATATCAAAGATTAACGAATGGGCAAAAGAAAATAAATATGAATTTATTATCGTATGGCCTAGTGATGAAGGGGTTGATTTTTACAAGAAAAATGGATATCAGCACTGCAAAGAGCCAATGGAAAATATGTTATGTGAGTAAAGCAGTTAATACGGAGGGAATTTATATATAAAGGAGAAGTAAGATGAATCTACCTAAACATATTGTCTCTGCTGCTGCAGGTGTACTGAATGAAAATAATGAAATATTACTTATCCGGGGGCCGCAAAGGGGCTGGGAAATGCCGGGCGGAGTCGTTGAAATTGGAGAGTCTTTGGCACAAGCAGCAATCAGGGAAACCAAAGAAGAGGCTGGAGTGGATATTGAGATTATAAGGTTTTGCGGGATTTTCCAAAACGTGAAGGCGAGTAGTTGTAATACATTATTTCTTGCGAAATACATTGGAGGTACACCCGTAGCTACAACAGAAAGTCTTGAATCAGGATTCTTCCCACTGGATGAAGCATTGAATATGGTGACCTATATGAATTTTAGGGAGAGAATCGAAGTTTGCTTAAGACCAGCTGATGAGCCGGTATATATTGAGTTCTAGAAGGAACAAGCGTGAAGGTAATTCAAGAAATGCATATGATGCATTAACAACATTTTAATGCATCTAGCCATTATCAAATATATTTTCAACGAAAGAGAGTGTGAGCTCTGTGAAGGTAGTCGAACTTCATGAAATGAAATTAGTCGGAATAAGAATAGTATGTCCCGGTGACCAGTATGTCAAAGAGATCCCCAAGGCCTCGGTTGAACTTAAAAATAGATTGCAAGAGATTCGTGACGTTGTAGAACCGGTTAGACTTGTTGGTGCATTCATCGCTGAGGATGTATCGGGAGGGGAAGATGGTTATTGGGTTTGTGTTGAGGTACTTGACATGAAACAAGTTCCTGAAGGGATGGTCTCATTAGTCATTCCAAAACAAAAATACGCAGTTCAACGACACCAGGGGCCTAATGATGAAATTAGAAATACATATGAAAAGCTCCATCGCTGGATACTAGAAAATAACCATGAACGATTGCCTAGATCCTGGCATCTGGAGATTTCGGATGAATGGGGACATGGGGAAGTAAATCATATTGAAGCAGACTTGTATGACACCATTAAATAGATTTTAAGTTTGATATAGACGGTGTTCTGTTCCAACGGAATAAATTGCGCCAACTGGCACTTGCTGTTATAATTTTGCGTATGAAATGTGATTGGGGGTTATACCGATGGCAATGCTGAATTGCTCATTAGCTAGGAAGTCCTCATGCAAAGCCTGATCTGGGGCGATACTTTGCGTGGGGTGCGATAGATGAATTCGATCGCCCAACCTTAACTTTATCGTTTCTAATAACAGGCTTTGCACCTTCATTTTTAATAAAAATAAGGGGCTGAAAGCTATGAGTACACCATTTATTAGAAACCACCAGTTTAACGTGATTAAAAAACAATCGGATTTCCTTCTGAAAACATTGCGAACGATCGCGGATAGAAAAGTCCTGGAAACGGTCAGGTATCGTGCCGTAACAAGCACTTTGGAAGCTTTTCCGTCTCTAACAGAGGATCAGAAGCGGATGCTTGGAGAAATGTCGACCATTGAGAAGGCCGAGGATTTCCAGAGATATCTTAACGCGTTAGAACCCTATCTGGAGCCTTATCCGACGATTACGCTGAAACAGATTCAGAAGTTATTTCCTAAAAATAAGAAACTGAAAGTTCCGGATCTGCAATCGATCGACTTTCGATATGTAACGTATTTGGGCTGGGTGGATATTGCCACAAACAAGTTATATATCGTATATCCGTTCGAAGGAAGATTCATCGGGATCGAGGGAAGAATTACGCCGACCAACAAGAAAGGGTACTGTCTGTTCTGCAACCGGCATCAAGAGCTTGCCTTGTTCTCGGTCAAGACCAAGCCGGCCGTTGCTTCACCGGATAATCTTTCCTTCATTGGCCAATACGTATGTCTGGATAGCCAAGCATGTAATCACAGCATTACCGATACAGGGGCACTTGAGAAGTTCATTCTCTCCGCCAGCAAGTAAACACAGGAACTAGAAATAGGCTGCCTTTAAGGGCAGCCTATTTTGTACTATGTTTCCGTTTGAAAGACATAAAGGTCATGAAAGGACGTTGAAACCTATGAACGATGTAAGATTAGTTAAGCCTCAACTAGAGCTTGAAGAAGAATATCTATCATTTTATCAAGAATGGAAAGAATCCGGTGAGAATATGGTTCCTTGGGTTATAAGTAAGGATCCAAGTGATTTTCAGGGGATGCTGAAGGAACTCTCTAATCAAGAGAAGGGCATTGGTGTAAAGGAAGGCTGGGTCTCAGATTCAACCTTTTGGTTGGTCGATAAACAACATAGAGTATTAGGTGCAGCTAATATTAGACATCAATTAACCGAATATTTATATAATGTTGGCGGGCATATTGGCTATGGCATCCGCCCGCTAGAAAGATGGAATGGCTACGCGACTAAACTATTGGAATTGTCCTTGATTGAGGCCAAGAAACTGGGGATAAACGATGTATTAGTTGTCTGTGATGCCGGTAATGTGGGATCGGAAAGAACCATTATTAAGAACGGCGGGAGGCCGGATACAGACTACATAGAGGAAGATGGGAACGTAATTAAAAGATATTGGATAAAGAATACGTGATAGGCTAATGCGATCCATTGCGAAGTAGCGAGAGAACCGAACTGGACGCGGATGGTATCACCTCTGAAAAACTCGATAATAAACCTCCCTGAACTATAAAAAATGAGATATAGACCTGCTATTAGGCCGTTAGGTCATGAGGATGCGTCAGTGAATAAACACAAAGTAACACGCAGATATGCGTTTAGTAGGGAGTAGGTGGTTGATTATTATTTTTATTTTGAATCTAATCATAGTCATAATTATAGTCATTCTAATGTCATATTATTTTACCATTCCAAGAAAAGATATGATCGACACAAGCGTACTTCCAGAATCCTATTTGATTAGAACTTCAAGTCGGATGGATATCCAGCCTCATTATGAGTGTGCAGCTTATTCAAGCGCATATGTTCTGAGACATTTAGGAATCGAGGCGACCGGTAACGAACTTTATAAACAATACCCCAGAAAGCTAGCCGATGGAACGGTCACTCCTAAGGGTATCCTTATATTTTTTAAAAGGCGTGGTTACGATGCGTCTTTTTACCGCGGTAATCTGCAAACGTTAAAGAAGCAAGTAAGCCAAGGGGTCCCGGTCATTGCGTTTATAAGGGTTTTTCCTAAACAGAGGTATTTACACTTTGTACCCGTGATTGGATTTGACCAAGAATACTTGTACTTGGCAGATTCTTTGGAACACACCATAAACTGCGAGGATTCTAGCTTTAATCGAAAAATACGAAAGCGTGACTTTGAGGCACTATGGAATACATGGGCCCCTTTTTGTAAAAAAAGTTATATTGTTATACGCAAAAGTGTTTAGAATCTGATGTCAATTTGTACAGAAGCGAGGGTTGGCGAATTGCACATCAAGAAGTCGCAGACATCCTATAACAAGGTATCTACGCTCCGGGATGCGCCCTTAGGTTGCCTATCAAATTCGATGTGATGAAGGCGAGGCAGATAACACATGCCAGCCTATAGTAGTAGTTAAACAGGATTTGAAAGCCAATGGTAGGAGATAATCCTATTCCCGCAAAAAAAATGAATGAAGAAAGGAGCCTGACCAATTGCTAGAGCCCTCAAGACAGGCGGTTTTCATTGACAGAGACGGAACGCTTGGAGGAACCGATCGGGTTGTTTTGCCCGGTGAATTTGAGCTTTTTCCGCAAGTACAGAATTCGATTGATTCACTCAGAGCTGCAGGCATGCTGATTTGTTCATTTACGAATCAACCTGGAATAACTCGGGGCGAGGCAACAAAGGATGAATTCGAAGCGGAATTATTAGGCTTTGGTTTTGACAAAATCTATCTTTGTGCTCATGAGCATGGAGCGGGTTGTCCGTGTAGAAAGCCGTCCCCTGGAATGCTGTTGAAAGCCGCAGAAGAAAATAATCTGGATTTAAGGAAGTGTTTTGTCATAGGAGATCGATGGACGGATATGGTTGCTGCCAAAGAAGCCGGTTGCAAGGAAAGTGTTCGTGAAGACGGGAGCTGGTGCCTAGGAACTGGGAAAATTCAATAACAACCAGTACTTCGGCAAATGGAAAGAAGCGTATCCCGATTTTATCGCGACAAACTTTAATGAAGCCGTGACATGGATATTAGAGGGCGGCTAAAAAAGGATGGTTCTCCATGGATTTGAGTCAAAGAAAACAGTGGAATGAAAATCACAAAAAGCTAACCCAGATCATTCTGGATCCGGCTAAGCATCAGAATGCAGTTGACTTATTTTTGCAGCAGCATCGCTTGTTACATTCATCAAGAATGAGCCATTCACCCAGTGCGACCCTTGAGGATGAATTAGTTAAAGATCTGCAAGAGGAAACATTCCGTCAATATCCAGTTACGGCTCCTGATACAAAGAATTCGATAATATGGCATATGTGGCATATGACGCGTATTGAAGACATGACGATGAGCGTACTCGTAAATAACGATGTCCAAGTATTGCATTCAGGCCAGTGGAATAAGAAACTCCACATTGATGATGTTCATTCCGGAAATGAAATGACGGAAGCGGAAATCGCTAACTTGAGTGCGACTCTTGATATTGATTCATTATTCGCTTATCGGATTGAAGTTGGGCGGAACACTCGTGAAGTCATATCCCGTTTATTGCCAGGGGACTTTAAGCAAAAAGTTGAAGCGGTAAGAATTCATGAACTTAAAGTACAGCATGCGGTTAAGGAAGAAGCAACGTGGTTGCTTGAATACTGGGGAAACAAAACGATTGCGGGATTAGTGCTCATGCCGGCGACAAGGCATATTTTTCTGCACTTGAATAAATCGATACGACTGAAACAAAAAATTCAAAAGTCCAAATTGTGAGGCTGGGATGCTATTTATTTTTACAAGAGAGGTTGTGCTAGGATGTTATACGATTTGCAAGGCGAGGAGAATATGTCAACGATCGTGGGAATGTTATATGGCGCTGTCAAAGAGAACAGCCAAAGGCTAAAATCCATATCAGAGGGCATGTCGCAAGAGGAAATAGACTACAAAGGCCCTGATAACAAATTCAATAGTGCCGCACAATTAATAAAACACATCATGTACGTCGACCTGAATTGGGTTTATAGGATTAAAGGGGAGACGCTTCCCCAGTCATTAACAGACGAATACGGCCCGATGATCGATGAACATAACAGGCTGCCAATGGTTTCAGGGATGCCTTTGGACACGCTTATATCTAAATATGAAGTTGTATTGAATATGCTGAAAGAAACATGCACGCAATTAACGGATGCTGATCTGGATAACATTGTCGCATTTGGTCACGAAAATGAAAAGCAAGCCACCATACGGTGGGGATTATGGCATATGGCTGACCATAACCGTTACCACCAAGCCCATATTAATCAGCTTAGAAAGTGGTACGCTGAGCAAAGGAGAGGCATGGATCATGAATAAAAGAATACGATCCATCCTCGTATTTTCCTTGAGTTTGCTATCGCTGCTTATTTCGTTAAAGTTATTTTGGAATATGGGTATTTTTGTGGATGAATACGGCTTGAGCCCAGACATTGTGAGTGGCGGAGACTTCTGGCTTTTGATGGATTGGTTAAGATTAGGGTTACTGTTTTTAGTATGCGTTATATCTGGCGTTAGCATCTTAAAAAGCTTTGATGAATAAACCTAATTGGTTTGAAAAAAAAGCATATTTGTTTTCGAAAAAGTAGCAAGGGATGCCAGAAATGTGACACATGATAGAAGGTTGTGAAAGGAGGGAAGAATATGCGAGCAACAGAAGATATCATGCAGGTATGGAGGAAGTTCAACGATGTTCCAATGGAGACCTTAACTAAAGCCTGGCACAGCTTAATCGACCCGGAATGCAAACAACGAACAACGGATGTCATGAAAGAGCATCGCGCATTATATGGAATGTCGGGCAATTGTTTTGATTTGGCGATTTGGTTAATCGATGAATTCAGACGGAACAAACGACCCTGTTATGGAGTACTAACGGCACATTTGCATGTAGCTGTGGTCGTAATTAATGAAGAAGGCAACAAATATTTCTGCGATCTAGGAGATCAATGGATTGAGCCTATTTTGTTAGAACCAAATCATGTAGCGTATACGGAAGAGTTTTTGGAAGATTTTTTTCCAGGTTCCCTTATCAGACTAAACACTCGCTCGAATCGACTCTTGGTAACCTACAGAAGACCAAACGGAAAGGAAAGCAGCCAAGCATTCGACTTGACGCCCGTATCCGATGAGGCATTGATCATCGCCGGGCAAAAAACGCAGCGCCTGTTCAGCGATCCGCTTGTGGAAAAGCGGATTTTTACGGATCAGCAGGTTCTCCATTGGGAATTCGATAATTATGAAAGCTACCTAAGTTCCAAGGAAGGCAGAAAAGTGGAGCTTCAGCTGAAGGATATCGAGGAATGGGCAGAACGAATACATACGATGAGCGGGATCCATGAAGAAGTCGTCATACGTGCATTGGAAGTCTACTCGAAAAAGTCTTTGCATCCTTAGCGCCGGACGTTCATCACTTTAGTCTAGGAAGAACGTGTGGCAACCAAAAGGAATGAACAGCTATTGCCGTGCGGCTCTTAGGAGATATCTCTCGTGCTCGGGCTTGCCGGCAATAGTCCGTTTCGTTTTTTTCGCATTCCTTTATTTTACAGCGATCGTTCCGGAACGGCTGACAAGCTCCAATGCATGGGCTGCATCCCCAATCGTGCCTGCCACTGATTGTTCCGTGCACTGTGTTTCTTTGAAGCCATCTAGACCAATGCTTATATCCGATGAATCGCTGGCTGCGGTAAGGTTTAACGAAGCAGGGGGCGTTTTATAAGATACGGCGATATCTCCGGATTCTGTTTCTACGCGCAGTCGCTTTCCTTCTTCGATCTCTTTGACGGATACTTCCCCAGCTGTTGATGCGATATTCATCAAGGGACTGGTCACGCCTGTAATATAGCTGTCACCGCTGCCAGAAGTTACGGTTAATTCGTTTAGCGAGCTGTCTTTCAATTTGAGCTCTCCGTCTTTGGATGTAAATTCCCCCTTGTCAGCTGAAAGTCCTTCGATGGTTTCAGAGCCCGAATGGTTGTTGAAGACGATGTTTAGAGCTGATACATCCTTCATCTTGATGTCACCCGCATCATTATTCAATGTAATCGTATCGACTTCTTGGTCGGGAATTGAGATATAAATCTTTCCTTTTTTGCCAAAAGTGAACCCTGCCATAGTACCACCCTGGTCTTTCTGGGTAACAACAATTTTATTCCCTTCCTGGTCAATCGTTACAGGGTCGCTCTTGTTGTCCTGACGCTTGCCATCGCAAGCGATAGTGATGTTCGAGGAATCCGAACGCTTGAATTCAATGTCCCAGGATTCATTGTTGATTTCAAATTCTTCAATGAGTTTTGCCTCAAAGGATGCTTCATGGTGATAACCTGATTTCCCTACACCTTGGCAGCCCATAGCTAACCCGCCAACGGTAAGCAAAACAAGCGAAGTGGTTATAATTTTTCTCATGCTCAAGCCCTCCAATCATATAGTGAAATTTTTAAGCTACATCGGTTCGATCCACTTTATGAAAAGAAAGATAGCCAAGGATCAGGCCAAGCAGGCAGAGAGCAATCGGGATGGCGATAAACTGAAACAGACTGGTCGAACTTCCCCCGTCGGACACCGTGGCGTTAATCACAAAGCCGATAATGACAGCCGAGGTTATCGTGGAAGCCGTTGATTTTTTTCTCATACCAATAGTTAAAGGAATCAGGCTGATTCCGGCGATCATGAATGCGTTGATCAACGTTGATGGAATAGCATCCACCATGTCATCGATACGAATCGGTGCGTCAAACAACCCTATTATCGGGTTCAAGAAGTATGTTAATAGATTGATCATAAACGTAGTGATGATGATGCTGAACAAACAAAATCCAAACACAATCGATAGCTTGGCTTGCATGATTTTTTTTCGCTGCAGGGGGTAGGTGAATAACACTTGGATCATGCTGCTCTTGTATTCTTCAATAACCAAACGTGACATAATCACACTTGAGAAAATGATATACGTAATTCTAATCAAAATATCCGATAAAGACATGAAATCCGCATAATCCATGGGTTCGTTCTCACTCTGAGAGCCCAGCGCCATCAATGTAACGGCGGCGAAAATTACTACAATACAAACGGCTAATCCTCTAAAATAACGGGTTATGTTACTTTTTTGCCATTCAAGCTGTATGAGTTTAAGCATATCGTTTGCCTCCATGAATGAGATGGATGAAGTACTCTTCTAACGATCCGGCATATTGTCTTCGGATGTCCTCCATCTTGACTTCCTCTAATAGTTTTCCCTGATGAATAATGCCAATCGTATCGGCAACCGATTCGATTTCGGATACGATATGACTCGAAATTAAAATGGTCGTTCCGTAGTTCTCCTTTAAATGCAAGAAAAGCTCCCGCATTTCCTTAATCCCGATTGGGTCAAGCCCATTGATGGGTTCATCCAGAATGAGAATGTCGGGTTTCGTAACAATCGCGCGCGCAATCCCTAACCGCTGCTTCATTCCTAAAGAGAATTCATGGATTTTTTTCTTCCCCACACCCTGAAGACCTACGATCTCAAGCGCTTCCTTGATCGCGGACATATCGCGATAGTCCATATATCTACAATGAAGCGCCAAATTAGCCTCTGCTGTCAGCCTGTCGTAAAACACGGGATATTCAATGATGCTGCCAATTCTTTTTAAGTATTCAACCGATGTTGGCAGAACCAGCTGATCGAATACTTGGATATTACCGGAAGACGGTTTTACCAGATTTAAGATCATTTTCATAATGGTTGTTTTACCGGCCCCATTCGGACCTAAAAACCCGTAAATTTCTCCTCTGCTGATACTCATATTGACGTTGGTAATGGTTTCTGTGCCCTTGAATGCCTTGCTTACTTCATTGATTTGAATGGCGGCGTTCACTTGTGATTTCCTCCCTTAATGATGTGCTACACTAAGCTTAGGGAATGAAAGTAAAAATAAAGTAAACACTGTGGAAAAAACTCGTAACATTTTACATAGAGTAATCTCGTAACCTTTTAAATAGAGTAAGATAGAAAATGAATTCGCAGGATAAGTTTAAAGTGAGGAGAAAATCGCAATGGAATCTGCAACCATACTAGCTGTTGATGATGAAATCGGTATTTTGAAGTTATTGGAGATCACGCTTCGGAAAGAGAACTTCACGAATATCGATACCGTATCATCGGGCAAAGGCGCGCTGCAGCGCATCAAAGAAAAGGCATATGATATGATATTGCTCGATATTATGCTCCCGGATCTAAGCGGTTTTGAGCTCTGTACGGAGATCCGTAGACATACGAATGCACCGATTATTTTTATTAGCGCGCGTTCCACCGACTTCGACAAATTAACAGGTTTAGGGATCGGCGGAGACGATTATATTACCAAGCCGTTTAATCCGATGGAGGTCATTGCCCGAATCAAGGCGATCCTTCGCCGGCAAAGGCTTACGGAGAATGCACATCAACAAAACACGGCGTACGATTACGGGTACTTCTCTTTTCATC
Organism: Paenibacillus sp. JZ16; assembly: GCF_015326965.1. Lineage (NCBI taxonomy): Bacteria > Bacillati > Bacillota > Bacilli > Caryophanales > Paenibacillaceae > Paenibacillus > Paenibacillus sp. JZ16. Next base: position 2,235,247 of record NZ_CP017659.1, on the reverse strand, counting down.
CTGAATCGGCAACGTTAACCGTGCAGGGTCAATCTGTAGAATGCACGGCGAAGGAGCTGGAGCTGCTGCATTTCTTTTGTAAACATCCGAATCATATCTTCACGACGGCGCAGCTCTACGAATTGGTATGGGGAAATGATGTGTACGGGGAAGAAAAAACGGTCACGATCCATATCTCCAAGCTGCGAAAAAAACTCGGCGATGATACCCGAAAACCAAAAATCATCGTGAATTTGCGCGGAATCGGTTATAAATTCATTCCCCCGAATGAGGCACTGTCATGCGAATAAAGACTCGATTTACGATCCATTTAGCATTAGGGCTTATCTTATGGATGCTTGGGACGGGCTTGCTCGTCGTTATTATGATTGAAGGCTTTCTCCCCTTACTCGATATCCATGTCAGTATGGATGAGGAAGGGCTCGTTGTAGGATGGGTCTTTGGTATCAGCACGTTGCTGTGCATCGTCTTGTTTGGATGGTATTTTGGCGGCCCGATCGGCTTCATCATGGCGTGGATTCATCGACTCTCGCAGGACAATTACAAGCAGCCAGCCAATTTGTCCAAAATATATACCCGAAAAGGGAAGCTTCGCATGCGGTTCCGCCTGTATCAGGAGGTGCTTGAGCATCTTCATTCCTTGGGCAGTATTTTGCAAGCGAACGAAGTCGAGCGAACCCAAATCGAAGAAGCCAAGCAGGAATGGATTGCGGGGATCTCTCATGATTTGAAAACACCTTTAACCTATATCAAAGGCTACTCGGCCCTCTTATTGAATGACCAGTACGAATGGTCGAAGGAAGAGGCGATTTCTTTCATCCGGGAAATGGACGACAAGGGAAAGCATATGGAAGAGTTGATTCAAGATTTAAGCCTCGTCACACAGCTCAATCGCGCCGACGGCGCTTTGCCGTTACAGAAGACGAATCAAGATATCGTCGAATTTACTAAACGGGTGGTTGCCGATATTAGCAACAATCCGCAAGCGAGCAGCTATCATTTGCATTTTCAAGCGGATTCGCCTGCCATCCAGGTTGATTTTGATTCGAAATTCATGCAGCGCATCCTGCAAAATATGATGATGAACTCCATCCTCCACAATCCTGAACATACGGATATTTATGTACAGATTACGGACGAAGGAGAGCATGCTGCGATCCGCATCATGGACAACGGCGTAGGTATGCCGGCTCATATGTTGGAACATCTATTCCAGCAATATTACCGGGGCACCACCACGGAATCTTCATCAGATGGCACGGGACTCGGAATGGCGATTGTCTACAAGCTGGTTCAGGCCCATGACGGTGCAATCAATGTAGAAAGTGAGCCTTCACAAGGCACTACGTTCACGATTCGATTGCCAAAACAAGGAGGGAGACCAATATGAAGAAACTGCCGACCATTCCATTGGAAAGATTGATATTACGGCCTTTCGGTATAGAAGATGCCAAAGTCGTTCAACAATTAGCAGGGGATCCCTATATTGCGGAAACAACATTGTATATCCCGCATCCGTATGAGGATGGGATGGCAGAACAATGGATTGAAACACATGCTCATAACTTTCATGAAGACCGATCACTGGAACTGGCCATTGTACATAAAGAAGAACAATATGTAATAGGCGCAATATGTATTGGATGTACTCGTAAGTTTGATCATGGTGAACTTGCATATTGGATTGGGAGACCGTATAAGAACAATGGATATTGTACGGAAGCGGCAAGAGGTATCGTTAGGTATGCGTTTGACGAAATGAAATTACACCGCATATTTGCCCGTTATCTGGGTAAGAACCCTGCATCGGGTAAAGTCATGGAAAAGTTAGGAATGAAATACGAAGGACGATTAAGACAGCATGTTCGAAAATGGGATCAATACGAAGACCTTGTGTATTATGGCCTTTTAAGGGATGAATATGTTTCAGAGAATAGGTGAGGGGGCCCCCCCGCCTAGATTCACTTAAAAACATCTTGACAATAACAGGAAATCTGTTATTCTATTACCGACAGGCAGTCGGTCTGTAGTGAGGGGGGTGTAACCATGAGAGTTGTAAAAAAAGCGGAGGAACGCAGGAATGAGATCCTTGATGCAGCGGATGAGCTGTTTGCTCAGAAGGGCTTTGACGGCACAAGTACAAACGATATTCTTGAAAAGGTCGGCATTGCGCGGGGAACCTTGTATCATCACTTCAAGTCGAAGGAGGATATTATGGATGCGCTGATTGATCGGTATAGTGACGGTCTTCTAGATGCAGCGCAGGTCATTGCCGCAGACAAGACGATACCCGTAGTCGAGCGCGTGATTCGCGTTGTTATGGCTCTGAACTTAAGCGGAGGAAGCAGCAAGGAGATTATGGAGCATATTCACAAGCCGCAGAACGCGCTTATGCACCAAAAAATACAAAAGGTCATCATCAACCGAGTTCCGCTGATCCTGACGGGAATCATCCGCGAAGGCATTGAGCAGGGGATGTTCAGCACGCCGTTTCCGTATGAATGCATGGAAATGGTTGTGATCTATGCGAATACCGTTTTTGATGATGATATGATTACCTTGACGAATGAAGAGCGAGGCACACGAATGCTGGCCTTTGTTTGCAACGTAGAAAGGCTGCTCGGTGCGGCAAGCGGGAGTCTTATGGACGTCATGCAGATGTTTGGTGGAGGAGACGAAAGCAGGCATGAATAAACGGATAGTGTGGGGAATATCATCGGCGGGCCTCGGCAGAGGGATGGCATTTCTCATGATTATCGCCGGGATGCTGTTATGTGAGACTTCGGTCATTCTGTATAAGTTAAGGCGGTTAAAATGCGTGAAAGCAGAGGTGTTTTATGTACTCCAGAATAATCCGCAATGATCTTTTAAAAAGCAAGGCCATTACGCTAACGACCATGATATTTGTCGCTGCGGCGGCTATGCTTGTTTCGCTTGCGGCGATCCTCGTCGTCAATCTCACGGGTGCGCTGAACACATTGATGATACAAGCCAAAACCCCGCATTTTATGCAGATGCATTCCGGTGAAATAGATTCTGCGCGGCTTTCAGCTTTTGCGGAGCAGCATCACAATGTGGATGACGTTCAAGTGATGGAATTTCTCAATATGGATGGTGCGCGGATACGATTAGGCGAGCATTCGCTTGCGAATAGTGTCCAGGATAACGGATTTAGCATGCAGAGCCAAAAATTCGATTATCTGCTTGATCTCGACGGAAACATCATCAAACCTGCCATCGGCGAGTTGTATGTTCCGGTAAGCTATATGAGGGATGGAACAACCAAGGTCGGTGATCTGGCGGTTATTAGCGGGAAGGAGTTTATCGTTGCAGGATTCCTCCGGGATTCACAGATGAACTCTACGCTCTCCTCCTCCAAAAGATTTCTTGTACATAAACATGATTATGCGGAAATTAAGAGCCTTGGCAGCACGGAGTATCTGATTGAGTTTAGATTAAAGGATCTATCCGAGCTCGGTTCATTTGAAACGGCTTACGCCTCCGCAGGCCTTGAAGCAAACGGACCAACCGTTACATACAAGCTTTTCAAAATGATGAACGCACTTTCCGATGGATTGATGATCGCGGTTATACTTCTTGTGAGCGCGCTTGTCGTGGCCATCGCATTGATGTGCATACGATTTACGCTCCTGGCGAAAATCGAAGACGACTACCGCGAGATTGGCGTGATGAAGGCAATTGGGCTGCGTGTTTCCGACATAAAGAAGATGTATCTCGCGAAATACGCAGTGATTGCGGCGGCGGGTTGTATGCTCGGTTTTGCACTGTCGTTTATGTTCAAAGGCATGCTTCTTGAAAATATACGGCTGTTTATGGGAGAAAGTGAAAATTCCGCTTATGCTTTGTTGTTCGGAATTACCGGCATACTGCTTGTATTCCTTGCCATCATCGCCTATGTAAACACAGTGTTGAAACGTTTTCGGAACATATCCGCTGCAGAAGCTATACGCTTTGGGACTTCGCAGGACAAAAGCTCAGGCGCCAGCCGTTTTAATCTAAGTGGAAACAGGCTGTTGAATACGAATGTGTTCCTCGGCATCAAAGACGTTCTCGCAAGGAAAAAGCTTTATGCTACAAGCCTAACGGTACTGGTGATTTCAGCATTTATCATGATGGTTCCACAGAATTTGTACAACACCATCTCCTCTACAAGTTTCACGCAATATATGGGGATCGGAAACTATGATCTACGTGCTGACATACAGCAGACCGATAACATTTCAGAAAAAACGGCTGAACTACGAAATGAGATGAGCAGCGACCCCGCCATATCCAAGGTTGCCGTCCTTACAACAAAAGTCTTTAACATCAGAACAGAAGACGGTTCTGAGGAAAACATAAAAATCGAACTCGGCGACCATTCCATATTCCCGATTGCTTATTCCATTGGCAGAGCACCCGCTGCAGAGGATGAAATTGCACTGTCGGCTATAAATGCCGATGAACTAAGCAAGAAGGTCGGCGATGTCATTACACTGGTAATAGAGGGACAGGAGAAGGAACTGACGGTGAGCGGGATATATTCCGACATTACCAACGGCGGCAAAACCGCAAAGGCGGTATTCACCGACAATTCGGCGGATATGATGTGGAGCATCATCTGCGTTGAACTTTCGGATATATCTCTTATCGGCGCTAAGATTTCAGACTACGCGGACAGGTTTGATTTTGCGAAGATTTCAGATATTGATGAATTTATTACGCAGACATTCGGCTCAACGATAAATGCTGTTAAGAAGGCCTCGGACGCTGCAATTGCTGTTGCGCTGATGATATCGGTACTGATTACCCTGATGTTTATAAAAATGCTTGTTGCGAAGGACAGATATTCCATTGCCGTTATGAAAGCCCTCGGTTTCACGAACTCGGACATAAAGGTGCAATATGCTTCGCGTTCGGTATTTGTTCTGATGGTCGGCATTGTTCTTGGAACGCTTCTGGCGAACACGCTCGGAGAAAGGCTTGCGGGTGCGGTTATCTCTTCGTTTGGAGCGTCAGCGTTTCATTTTGTGGTCAATCCGCTTTCGGCGTATCTGTACAGCCCGCTTATGATGATAACCGCGGTACTTATCGCAACCATGATCGGCACTTCGGGCGCAGGACGTATCAAAATATCCGAAAATATAAAGGAGTAGGCAGATGAAAAAGATGATTATCGGTGAGGATATCGTCAAGTCTTTCGGCGAGGGTGGCGAACAGCGCAATGTTCTGGACGGGGTGTCCGCCAGTATACACGAGGGCGAGTTCGTAGCTGTTATGGGACCATCAGGCTCGGGCAAATCCACGCTAATGTTTGCACTGAGCGGGACGGATGGCGTGAATGGCGGAAAAGTCGTTTTTGAGGGCAAGGATTTATCGACGCTTGGGGAGAATGAGCTTGCAGATTTACGCAGAACCCAAATGGGTTTTGTGTTCCAACAGCCGACGATGCTGAAAAATTTGAATATCCTCGACAATATCATTCTTCCTTCCATGCGGGATAACCGTAAAAACGCCGCGACCATTTCGGTGAAGGCGAGGGAGCTTATGAAAAGGGTAGGCATCGCAGAGCTTGAAAAACGGAACATCACCCAGGTTTCGGGTGGTCAGCTTCAGCGTGCGGGAATATGCCGGGCACTGATGAACAACCCGCGAATTATCTTCGGCGATGAGCCAACGGGAGCGCTCAACTCCATTTCCGCTAAGGAAATCATGGACCTATTCTCGGAGATCAATGCAGACGGTACGGCGGTCATGCTTGTCACTCACGATGCACAAGTTGCGGCGCGGACGGAGCGCATTATGTTTATGCGCGATGGGAAAGTGGTCGGCGAACTCAAGCTTCCAAAGCTTGTGGGAACGGATATGGATGGCAGGGTCAAGAAAGTTATGCTAAAAATGCAGGAAATCGGAATATAAATCGATATCCATTTAAGCCGCAGGACTATCGCCCTTGGTTAGCGAATGTATAATTATGGAATCACTTGATTCGCACTATAATTTACGCTTGAGCAGTCATTTGAGCGAAACATTAATCAAGAAACGGATGGTATTATAAGATGCATGATCAGTCCAAACATTTCGTTGCGGTTTCAGCACTTGTTAAGAATGAGGATGGACATGTTTTAATGGTTCGTACTCATGTTCGTTCGGATACGTGGGAAATGCCCGGAGGTTTCGTTGATGCTGGCGAGTCGTGACGGGGAACGCCTGAAGGCCAAGCACGCATTTTTACTGACAGGGGAACCTCGGATCGGTAAAACGACGATGATCAAACAACTTATCAATGCCATCGGTCCGGATCTTTGCGGTGGATTCTATACGGAGGAAATCACGAATTCGAGTGGTCGAATCGGTTTTAAATGCGTATCCGTTTGTGGGGAAAGCATCGAGATTGCACATGTAGAAAACCCTAGCAGCACTCGTATTGGAAGATACGGAATGGATGTAGAGGCATTCGAGGATTTTGCCGTGAAAATATTAGAGGACGCCTTGTCCTCCAAGAAAATCATCGTTATCGACGAAATTGGTTTTATGCAGATGTTATCTTCGTCTTTTCAAAAAATAGTACAAGCGATTATTTCAGGTTCCCGGATTGTTCTGGGGACCATTCCTCTGGAGAGCCATCCTGAAATAGACATCATCAAATATCGGAAGGAAGTCAGGATTCTAAGTATGAACGCATCCAATCGTGACACGATATCCGAAACTTTGTTAAAGGATATGATGAAAGCTGTGGAGGGTGAATGATATGCAGATCGAAGATGTCTTTTCGGATCTCCCTACGTTAGAAACAGACAGAACGATATTAAGAAAACTGAGGAGCGAAGACGAACAGGATATATTTCATTACGGCTCTGATGAGGAGGTATCGAGATATACGGCATGGCCGACGCATCAAACGATGGAAGATACCCGTCTCTATTTAATGAGGGTCCTGCATAAATACAGCCAGCATGCTGTGGCCCCTTGGGGAATCGTGGACAAAGAAACCGGAAAGGTCATTGGAACCTCAGGATTTATGGCTTGGGATGTCCGACATGCTAAAGCGGAATTGGGGTATGCTCTGTCCAAGGATTATTGGAATCGTGGTTACATGACCGAAGTGATCAGGACCATCATCTCTTTTGGATTTGAAAGAATGAAGCTGGTTAGAATCGAGGCAAGCTGTCTGCCGTCAAACCTAGGATCAGCCAGAGTGATGGAAAAGGCCGGCATGTCCTATGAAGGTTTATTAAGACAGACGATATTCGTAAAAGGGAACCATGAAGATCTGAAATTATACTCTATTGTTGTGGATGACTACCGGAATCAGAGCAACTCCCGTTAACCGGCTGATTGAATAACGGCCATCGTAGGAACCCCCTTCGTTTATGAGCGAAGGGGGTTACTTGGAATGATCGGTAGGCAGAACGGTCACTTAGCTGATAGCCCGGCATACAAGTTCCGGTACACGGCCGGGGTGAGGTGCTCGAACTTTTTGAACGTTTTAATGAAATAGCCCGTATCGCAAAATCCTAAATCATCGCTCACTTGATGGATCGGCGAATCGGTGGATTCCAGCAGCTGCTTGGCCCATTCAATCTTAAGCCTGGCAATGAAGACGGAGAAATTCTCACCTGTTTCCTTCGTAAAGATGCGGCTGAAATAGCTGGGACTGATATGGCAAAGCTTGGCCATCTCCTTCAGGCTGAAGTTCTCATGCTTATGCGCAAAAATATAGTCAAATGCGGGCTGAAGTACGGCATTCGACGAGACGAACCGCCCAGCGCCATTCTTCAATTTGGTATCGATCAGCGCACCTGACAGCTCCTGCTGCATGGATTGGATGCTGCGGACCGCACGATCCGACTCCTTAAAAGCTTCCACAGAAGCTGGCGCATCCATCTGGGACGAGAGCACTTTTTTGTACAAATCAATCGTGGTATGCTTCTGAATCGCTTCCTCCACGATATAGGTGCTTAATTGCAGCAGCAGATCCACGCACTTCGTCACCTCATCATAGGATAAGACGGGCAGTGCATCGTAATCCCCTTCGAGTTCCTTGAACTTCCGGTTTGACTCCACATTGGGCGGCCGAGATACGATCTGCTCCAGCATCGGAGCATCAGGTTCTCGGAGCTTGAGCTGTCCGGCCATAATCGCACCAAGATATTGGTTATCGATAATGATCGGGATGGCGATATCGATAATGTTGAAATGGCATAAATAGATATATGGTTTGTTTTGGCGAACCGCTTCAATGCCGGCTCGCGCGTCGCATTTTTGACAATATGAAGAGAGATGGGAATCCTGGCGAACGCCTTGGCAGAAAGGCTGACAGTGGCTGTGCTTGGTGACGGGAACGCCCTTGTAATCAACCGTAAGGATCGCCATTTTGGTCACGAGCGATAAGGAATCCTGCAGCTTCTCCCATTTCTCCAAATCAATGATTTCTTCTAAATCATATCGGGATTTGGACATGACAACATTCTCCTATGAAAAGTTATAGAAACTCTATTGAATATTATAGCGAATGGTTCCACTGAAGAACAAGATAATACAATTTTCCATGGGGATGACAAAAAAACACGATAAGAAAACGCTTTATTCCGACCTCATTGTTTCATGCTTCCCGAATAAGTACAACCTATAATAATTAATATAGTTTACGTAGGAGGAATGATCATGAGAAGAGCGTTTATCAGTCCGACAAAATATGTGCAGGGTGAGAACGAACTGTTGAATTTGGGTTATTTTGTAAAGACATTCGGAGATTCCGCCCTGCTGATTGCCCATCCCGATGATGTTGCACGGGTGAAAGACAAATTTGAGTCAACAAAACAGAAATTTAATATAACGCTAGTTGAAAGCGGCTTCCGTGGGGAATGTTCCCGGCAGGAGGTTGCCAGATTGCAAGCATTGGCGAAGGAGCATCAATGTGCTTGCACGATTGGCCTCGGCGGAGGCAAAGCGATTGATACGGCAAAATGCGTGGCCGAAGGTGAGGCCCTGATCATTGTTCCGACGATTGCGGCAACCGATGCGCCGACAAGCCATTCAGCGGTCCTCTATACCCCGGAAGGCGAATTCGATGATTATGCTTATTTCAAACAAAGTCCTAGCGTTGTCATGATTGATACGACGGTTATTGCCAAAGCGCCGACTAGATTCCTTGTCGCTGGCATGGGGGATGCGCTCTCTACCTATTTCGAAGCAAGAGCAACGGCGCAATCGTATTCCAATGTTAATGCCGGTTTGCCATGCGGCGTTCGCGAGGGCGTATGCGGTGAAGCCAAAGGGACGATTACCGCGCTGGGACTTGCCAAGCTATGCTATGAAACGCTGCTTGAGAACGGGTACAGAGCGAAACTGGCCTGCGATCAAAACATCGTGACGCCTGCGCTTGAGAATATCATCGAGACGAATATTCTGTTATCGGGACTAGGCTTCGAGAGCGGAGGTTTGGCAGCGATTCACGCGATTCACAATGGCTTGACGGCTCTGGAAGGAACGCATCATTATTATCACGGCGAGAAGGTAGCCTTCAGTACGATTGCTCAATTGGTGCTTGAGAATGCCGATAGGAACGAAATGAAGGAAGTGCTGGACTTCTGTCTGTCGATCGGTCTTCCTGTATGTCTGGAAGATATCGGCGTCGAGCATGTGACCTACGAGGAATTGCTTGAAGTGGCCAAAAAGGCATGTATTGCCGAAGAATCCATCCACTCGATGCCATTCCCGATTTCGGAGGAAGCGGTAGCATCGGCGATTATGGCCGCTGACCAATTGGGCCGTCAATACAAATGGAGTAAGGAGATATAAGATGAAGAAAATCATGAACAAACCGGAAACCTTGGTTCGGGAAATGTGCAATGGGCTTGTGCTCGCGCATCCTGAGCTGGTGTTCAACCCTAAATTCAAGGTGATTTCCAAAAAGGAGATCGACCAAGATAAAGTTACGCTGATCAGCGGCGGCGGAAGCGGCCACGAACCGGCGCATGCCGGATTCGTTGGAAAAGGCATGCTGGATGCGGCCGTGTGCGGCGATGTGTTTGCTTCCCCATCCCAAATCCAGGTGTATCAGGCGATCCGCAGCTCCGCGAGCAATAAGGGAACGCTGCTTATTATCAAAAATTACAGCGGCGACATCATGAACTTCAAAAATGCGGCCCACCTCGCGAGCGAGGACGGCATCCAAGTGGATTATGTGAAGGTCGATGATGACATTGCCGTTGAAGACAGTCTTTATACGGTAGGGCGAAGAGGGGTTGCCGGAACGGTGCTCGTTCATAAGGTAGCCGGAGCGGCTGCAGAAGCCGGGCTGTCCCTGCCGGAAGTGAAAGAAGCGGCGCAGCATGCGATTAACCATGTTCGCAGCATTGGCTTCGCGTATACCTCCTGCACCGTGCCCGCCAAGGGAACTCCCACGTTTCATATCGAGGATGACGAGATGGAGTATGGCGTCGGCATTCACGGCGAACCGGGAATCCGCAGGGAGAAATCGGCTTCTGCAGATGAGCTGGCGCAGCGGATGGTCACGTCATTGCTGGACAACTTGCAGATGAATGATGCTGCAGAGCATGAAGTAGCCGTATTAATCAACGGATTTGGCGGCACGCCGCTGCAAGAGCTGTATTTGCTGAACAATTCCGTCATGCGCGAATTGGCGTCCCGGAGCAAGCGGGTATTCAAAGTATTCGTCGGCAACTATATGACCAGCATCGATATGGCAGGCGCATCGGTGACAATGATGAAGCTGGACGAAACGCTCAAGAAGTGGCTGTCTGCTCCATGCGATACGCCGGCACTGTCGGTCAAGGGACCTTTTGAGCCTGTGAGCTATACCGAGGTTGTTCACGAACAGAAGTCAGAGAACGCGGTATCGTATAAAAACAATACGGATCCTGCCGCAGCTGTAATTAAAAACAACCGGCTGTCCTTGCAAAATATCGTATATCTGATCGATCAAATGAGTGAGGTCATTATCGAGAACGAAGTACCGTTCTGCGAACTCGACGCCCATGCCGGAGACGGTGATTTCGGCATGAGCGTTGCCAAGGGCTTCAAGCAGTTAAAAGCGGAGTGGAACGATATTCTGACCCACCATCTTCGCGATATCGGCGATTTCCTCGACGCCTGCTCGATGATCATCATGGAGCATTGCGGCGGGGCTTCCGGACCGATCTGGGGATCCGCATTCCGGGCGGCGAGTAAATCTGCCGGTCAGAAGCAGGAATTGTCCGTTCAAGAGGTTGCCGATATGATGCAGGCCGTTGTCAAGGGAATTCAGGATACGGGCGAACGATCGTTCGGAAGAGGAGCCGTTGTCGGCGACAAGACATTGATCGATGCGCTCGTGCCGTTCGCGGATGCCTGGACGCAGAGTGCGGAGCAAGGCGTGGCGATGAAGCCGGCAGCGATCAAGGCGGCCGAAGCGGCGGTTCTCGGCGCTAAGAAGACGGCAGACATCGTTGCCAGAATGGGAAGAGCAGGCACGGTCGGCGAACGCAGCATCGGATACCCGGATGCGGGGGCGCATGCGCTCGGGGTTATTTTCACCGAGCTTGCCGAAGCGATGAAGTAATCTGGAATGTGGTTATGTTCCTGTCAGGTACTACAGTACTACTCATATGTAATTGTGAAACGGAAGTCCCCTAAATCTACGGGGACTTTTCTTTATTAACTTATTTCGATAGTGGATAGCATAAATGGTCAAGAGATTATAGCCTAAGAAATGGATCGTTAGCATACTATCCATAACGGCAATTGTATACGAGAAATATAAATGAAATTAATAGTAGGTTGCTTTCAGCTGCAGAGTCGAAATAAATAAGCTCCTCATTACTGTGATTACACTTGTGGGAAGCTTATTGTTGTTTTACGCGCTGATTTGGTGTAAGACTAGAGTATGAAGTGTGAGATATAGGAGAAGGTGACAATGGCAAATATTAATGATATTGCAAAGCGGGCAGGAGTATCCGTATCAACAGTATCAAGGGTGCTGAATCAACATCCTTATGTATCTGAATCGAAGCGGGCAGCTGTGCAGCGTGTGATTGATGAAATGGACTATACGCCAAATCGCTCAGCTGTCGATTTAATTCGTAAGGAAACAAGAAGTATCGATGTGATCATGCCGCACAACAACAATCAAGCCTTTGATCAACTGCTTCATGGCGTGCTTAATCGATCGGTCGAGCATGATTATTCCGTGATGGTTCTGCCTACAAAGTACGATCCGGATAAAGAGCTCAGCTGCTTAAATATGCTGAAAAATAAACAACTGGATGGCATCATCATTACCTCTCGCTCAAACACTTGGGATGCCATTGTGCCATATACCAAGTATGGGACGATCGTCGCATGCGAGTTTACGGATCATCCTGAGATTGGCTGTGCCTACATGGATCGATATGCATCTTACGTAGACACGTTTCAATTGTTAAAGGATAAAGGGCATTCACGAGTCGCTTTTACGACAGCAAGAGGAGAAGAGAGCAATAGTACACAGCTGACGATAAAGGCGTATCAGTATATATTTGGCGATCTGCCGCCAGCATACCATATCAGGGATTGCTACAGCATGGATGACGGGTTAAGAGCGGCACAACAACTACTTAATATGGATCTTAGACCAACCGCTGTTTATGCGAACGGCGATGAGGTGGCGACAGGTATTTATCAGTATGCAAGGAGCATACAACTGGAGGTGCCAGAGGATCTGGCGATCATTGGCCAGGAGAATCAGCCTGTTGGAATTGGGTTACGCCTATCTACGGTTGATCATCAATTGGTGAAAGTCGGTGAACAAGCCTTTGATCTTACAATTAAGAAATCAAAGGATAAGGTAGAGATTCCTTATCACATCATTGTACGGCAATCGATATAGGTATTGACTTACCATCGCTCCCTGCATGGTATTTTTCAATGATCCAGCCCATCATTTTATTTTTGGAGGATATTTATGAATCAACGTTTTCGGATTACAAGATCCATGAATGCAACTACTAGTGATCAAGAGATTTCATTGGAGGAATGCCAAGCTTATTTTTCATCCAAGGCGGATTTCACTTATCAGACGGTGCTGACTGTGAAAGGGGAGGAGAGCACCATGTCCGTCGAAGGAGATTTCTTTATGTGGAAACATGGAGAAGCCCTTATTCCATTTAGACACTATATGGGGGAGTTGTACATAGCCGTCTCCCATCAAGAAATCGTACCCCTCATGATCGGAATTGCAGCTGATTTACGGGCAGATATCGTAGAAGGGTAAGGAATGAAAATTGCCATATGACAAGATATTAAACTTAAAGGCCGCATTCTTGGTCATACCCCTGTCAAGTAGACAGAACGAAAAGAGACCTTTGAGCAGCAACCGTTTCTCGGTATTCCACCGGGGAACGGTTGTTTCATTTTTTCGAAATCGTTCTCGGCGTGTCGTATTGGCGGATGACTTTTTCCTCTTGTCTACTAGTCTGGCAGAACAGGTTCATGACGATTCTCCTCTTGGCTTGGACAGCTTGAAGGAGCACAATATGTAACATATGAAACCTGATAACAGGTTCATATGTTACATATTCTCAGCAGCATACTTAAACATGGATTGCGGTGATCCGGATGAAAAATGATGATAGCAGCGGGATGTCGCCGGACAGACGGATGACAATGCACATCTTACACATTTACGATGTCATGCCGTCTTCTCTACACTTTGGAATGTAAGCGTTACCTGTTAACCACTGAAACGTGATGTACGTGAGTGAGCCAGATAACCTGACATGAATCGATATGTAAGAAAGGAGGGGAAGCATGAGGGGGAAAAGACTACTTGCTGTGATATCCGGAAGACGTTTCATCCATCGCGAAACGAAGCCGCCTAATCCAGGTGTAAACCCAACGTCTCTCGGTAAAAGAATCAGGGTGAACTGGGAGCTTTATCTGTTCTTGGTGCCGGCCACACTGTATTTCCTTGTATTTCACTATGCGCCGATGTACGGTATCCAGATTGCCTTTAAGAACTTTATCCCTAGCAAAGGAATCATGGACAGCCCATGGGTGGGCTTCGATCATTTCGAGCGTTTCTTCAATTCCTACTATTTCTGGGATCTGCTCTGGAATACGTTCAGCCTCAGCTTCTACGAGCTGATCATCGGGTTTCCGCTGCCGATCATCCTGGCGCTTGCTTTCAACGAAATCCGTACGGGTCCCTTCAAGAAAATGGTTCAGACCGTTACGTATGCGCCTCATTTTATATCCGTTGTGGTCATGGCCGGTATGATTATTACCTTCTTATCGCCGTCCACCGGCATACTGGTCCAATTCATCAAATGGATGGGTTTCGATGCGCCGAACTTTTTGTCGGATCCGGCCTGGTTCAAGACCGTATACGTTCTGTCCGGAGTCTGGCAAAGCACCGGATGGGGGACCATTATCTATCTGGCAGCGCTGTCCGGTGTCGATCCCCAGCAGCATGAAGCCGCGATTGTGGACGGAGCCAGTCGTTTCAAACGATTGTTGCACATCAACCTGCCGGCCATACTCCCAACGATCACCATTTTGCTGATTCTGAACATGGGCAACATTCTTACGATTGGCTTCGAAAAAATACTGCTGCTGCAGAACTCCCTGAATATGGAGTCTTCGGATGTCATTTCAACTTATGTTTACCGGACCGGTCTGGTAGACGCGCAGTACAGCTTCTCGACAGCTGTTGGCCTGTTCAACTCCGTGATCAACGTCATTTTACTCGTAACCGTCAACCGGATTGCCAGACGCACCAGCGAGAACAGCCTATGGTAGAAAGGGGGAAAGTACATTGGTTACCGCAATGAAGGAATCGAAGTGGGACAAAATTTTTCTGGGCAGCGTCTATATCTATTTATCCATCGCTCTGATTGTTGTTCTTTATCCGCTCATTTATATTCTCAGCGCATCGATCAGCAGCCCGCAGCAGGTGAATTCGGGTGCGATGTGGCTGTTTCCCAAGGAAATTACCTGGGCCGGATACCAGCTGGTCTTCGAAAACCCGAAGATTTGGAACGGATATCTCAACACGATCGTCTATACTGGGATAGGAACGCTGTTGAACCTGGCCGTGACACTGCCTGCAGCCTATGCGCTCAGCAGGTCGGATTTGGTCGGTCGTCAACTGTTCTTGGGATTTATCCTGTTCACGATGTTCTTTACCGGAGGGCTTGTGCCAACGTATCTCGTAGTCCGGAATTTGGGGCTGATCAACACGATGGGGGCGCTCATTCTTCCCGTAGCTGCATCGGTATGGAATATCATCGTTGCCCGGACGTTCTTCCAGACGACGATCCCGAAGGAACTGCAGGAAGCGGCCTATATGGACGGCTGTACCAACCTGAAGCTGTTCGTCCGCATTATTCTGCCGTTGTCAGCGCCGATTATTGCTGTTATGGCTTTGTTTTACGGGGTCAGTCACTGGAACAGCTATTTTCCGGCTCTGATCTATCTCAACGATGAGAGCAAGTATCCCCTGCAGATGGTGCTGCGGCAGATTCTGGTTCTTCAGGAAATGACGGCGGAGACGACCGGCGCTGCAATCAGCGGGGATGCCGCCAGGGCAATGAGTTCCAAAGCCGAAACCGCATCGCTGATCAAATACGGGGTTATCGTCGTATCGACGCTGCCGATTGTCGCGCTCTATCCTTTTTTACAACGATACTTTGTCCAAGGGGTCATGATTGGTTCTGTAAAAGGATGATGAAAGCGTTTTATAAAATAAAAGCTTGAGTATGCAAAGGGAGGAAACATGGATGAAGATGACAAGCAAAACTTGGAAGCTGGTGCTGACGGGGATAACAGCCCTGTCTCTGCTCGCCGGATGCGGTTCGGGCAGCGATACGAAATCTGCCGGAACAAAGTCAACAGAAGCAGCCGCCGTGAATAAGGAAGGCTTCCCGATTATGAATGAACCGATTACGCTGACCATGATGGCACCTGATGTCGGCGTTCAGAACTGGAAGGATATGATCGTGCTGCAGCAGATGGAGGAAAAGACGGGCATTTCATTCCGATACTTGAACGCTCCGAAGGATAGTTTTGATACGAAGAAGAACCTCGTATTTGCCAGCGGCGATTACCCGGATGTCTTCTACGCTGCAGGCCTGACGGCGGCTGAACAGATGAACTATGGCGAGCAGGGAATTCTGATTCCGCTTGAGGAGCTCATCGAGGAATATGCTCCGAACTTCAAGGCGCTGATGGACGAAATTCCGGAGATCCGTAAATCCATTACAGCTCCGGATGGACATATCTACTCCTTGCCAGCGATCGATTTAAGCCAGCACTGGTATCGCAACCCGCTGTGGTACAACGGTGATTTTTTGGAGGCCCTGAATATCGACAAGCTTCCGGAGACGACCGAGGAGCTCTATGCCTTCCTGAAGCGTGTAAAAGAAGAGGATCCGAACGGCAATGGAGTCGCTGATGAAATCCCGATCTCTTCCGTTTCGACAGCTACAACTAATGCTCGGGATATTCGTACTTGGCTGCTTGGCGCTTTCGGCATCTATGAAGACGAAATTTATGTGGACGATGAGGATGTTGTTCATTATACCCCGATAGAAGAGGGCTTCCGAGAGTATCTAGTTTATATGAATCGTCTATGGAAAGAGGATCTGCTTGACCACGAAAGCTATTCGCAAACCGCAGAACAGAAAAAGGCCAAGGCACAGAACAATCAGGTGGCGCTGTTCTCCGACTGGCATGCCTACATGACCAAAGGGGGAGAACCGTCCACCAAGGATCCGATGTTCGCTCCGGTAAAAAGCGATCTGGTAGACAAGCCGGCTATCGCCAAGAACAGAGGGATCACGACAGGGGCTTTTGCCATCACGGTTACCAATCCTGCCCCTGAAGCATCGATGCGTTGGGTGGACTACCTTTATTCTTATGAAGGATCGCTCTTTTTCAACAAAGGACCAGAAGGCAAGCTGTGGGAGTACACGGATGAAGCCAACCGGGTGAAGCGCTATTTGCCTGTGCCGGACGGCATGGAGATGGAGGATTACCGTGCGACTTTGACGCCAAACTACGGCATTCCGGCTCCTACCATCAATACGGACGATATTAATAAAGGATTGAAGACCGACTTTGATCAGTGGGTTGAAAAGGAAACGAAGGAAAAGCTGCTTGACCGCGGAGCAAGACCGCCGTTCCCTGCCTTGTTCCTGACCGTTGAAGAGCAAACCGAGATCAACAGCCTGAACTCGGATCTGAGCACGTATGTACAGCAGATGGAGGCGAAATTCGTTACGGGAGCAGAACCATTGTCCAATTGGGATAACTACCTGAACACGATGAAGAAAATGGGTGCCGACCGGGTCGTTGAAATCTACCAAGGTGCATATGACCGTTGGAAGTCGAACTAAACGCAGATTGCGTCTAGCAGAAATTAGCCATCAAGATAAGATAAACGAGATGACAGAGGTTTTCAAAGAAAAGGTGGCCTGGGAGAAGTCGATTTCTCATTCAGGCCCACCTATGAATTCAAGAGGGCCTTGATAGATTCTGAATACCATACAAGTGTGGAGGCCTAGCCTATGAAAATAACGAGACATCCAAACAATCCGATCGTCGTTCCGGGAAAGTACGAATGGCGTAAAGTTACTGTATTCAATCCTGCGGTTATTCTAGACAACGGCAAGTTTTACATGATCGAACGTACCGCAGGCTCCCTAACGCCTTGCAAGAATGTTTTGGGACTGCTGGAGAGTGAGGACGGAGTGAATTTTACGCACGTGACAGACGAGCCGATCGTGACGCCAGACATGCTGGGCTTCCCATATGGAAGCGTCCAGGACCCGCGGATTGTCAAAATAGACGGCACGTACTATTTAAACTATGCCCTTAGGCCGTGCGCCATGAGTTACTATCCGACAGGAGCGGGCATACCGGAGCGTTCAATTCCGAAATATCCGGACGGCTGGGGGGAGGAGGAAGGCCACTGGCTCACCCGCTCTTCGATTGTGAAGTCGGACAATCTGATCGACTGGGAATTCGTTGCCGATACGACACCGCTCGACATCAATGACCGTGACAACATTTTGTTCCCTGAGAAGATTAACGGAAGGTATGTATTGCTGCGCCGTCCGGAGGAATACGTGGGTGCAGCTTACGGAACGGACAGCGCGGCGATATGGATTACGTACTCCGAGGATCTGGTTCATTGGGAAGAGCCGAAGCTTCTGGCCAAGGCTGAGAACCCGGCCTGGGAATCCAGGAAAATCGGCGGAGCAACCCCGCCTGTGCGAACCGATAAAGGCTGGCTGGTCCTTTACCACGGCGTTGATGATCAGGTCGTTTACCGAGTCGGGGCGATGCTTCTTGACCTGAACAACCCTGAGAAGGTCATAGCAAGAACGAAGAATTTCATTATGGAACCGGAGGCCTATTATGAGAAATTCGGTTATCAAATTCCGAATGTGGTGTTCCCGACAGGAAACGTGGTCAAAGACGGCCTGCTCTATATCTATTATGGTGTGACCGACACTGCCATTGCACTGGCTACCGTGCCGGTCGATGAGCTGGTAGAGCATATCCTGAACGAACCGCAGTAAGTGAAATAGAAGCATCCGGGCCCTTTCGAGACAATGTCTCGTAAAAGGGCCCTCTTTTTTATATATCCAGACTGCTCGAGCAATGTTGTTTGCGGTACTGACCGGGTGTCAGTCCGGTTTCTTTCTTGAATTTGCGGATGAAATTGGGTGCATCCAGATAGCCCACCTGTTCGATGATTTCCTTCAGAGGAGCGCTTGTCGTCACAAGCAGCCGAATGACTTCTTCCATACGCCTCTTCCAAATATACTGCGAGAAGCTGATCCCGGTCTTTTCTTTAAAGCTGCGGCTTAAGTAAGAGGTAGAGACGGAAAATTTAAGGGCCACATGCTCCAGGCTGAGCGTGTAGTCGGCAAACTGCTGATTTACATAATGTACGATATCATCGATCAGTTTAGGCGCTGCTTGCTCATGGTTACGCTCAACCTTCTCGCAAATCTCGGTCGTCAGCGACAACAGCTTGTCCTCAAATTCCTCCAGCGTCTCAAACGACGTATAGTCCGAGATGCTGCTGAATGCTTCGTTCATTCCGACCTCGGAGGCGGACCGAAGCAGCGCGTTCAGCAGATCGAAGCAAATGCAGCGCAGCAGGTGAATCTGCAGCGGTTCGCCCCGAATGGTCTCCATCATCTCGGCGATCATCTGCACGGCCACCGACTCGTTGCCTTGCTTTAAGCTTTGCTCCAGCTTGAGCAGCGACTTTCTTGGAAGCCACACGCCTTTGGCAACAGGATGATTCTGCTCTGCCAGCTGGGCGAAATAGGTGATCCGGCTGCTGCCAACCATTCGATGCTCAAGAGCGGTTGCGGCTTCGATGAAGGATTGGTTCAGCTGCCCCAAATCCCGGTAAGGCGTACCTATGCCCATGCTCGGATCGAGCCGAGTGTTCTCGGCGATCAATCCCTGAAGCGCACGAATGATCTGCTCCATCCGGATCTTCAGCGAATCTTGACCTGGGTCAGGAAGCGATACGATCAGCGCGAACTGATTATCGGCTGAGAATTCGACGCCGTGGATATTCGCATGAAGCTCTGTTAGTTCAACATGGCTGAGCAAAGCTTGCATCTGTTGACGATCATTTTGGACATCCTCGGTCTCATCGGTTTCTTCCCAGGACAGAATTACACAGAAATACATGACTTGATCTTGAGGAAGCTCCAGTCCCGCCCCGGCGATCATTCGCTCGATTTCGGGATCATCCGGCTTGCCGTGTTTTAGTAGAAGCAGCATGCATTGATTGCGCACGAAGGGCTCCTGCATATCGATTCGGGCACTGTAATCGTGAAGGGTCTGACGA
This sequence comes from Paenibacillus sp. JZ16, assembly GCF_015326965.1. Taxonomy (NCBI): domain Bacteria; kingdom Bacillati; phylum Bacillota; class Bacilli; order Caryophanales; family Paenibacillaceae; genus Paenibacillus; species Paenibacillus sp. JZ16. Next base: position 2,215,386 of record NZ_CP017659.1, on the reverse strand, counting down.
ATCCAATCCCATTCACTGCGCGTTTTGGGCTCTGGGGTATCGTTGACTCTGAGCTTGGCGAATTCCATCAAGTCCTTAATCGGGTGATATTGGCGTCTAGCCAGTACAAAAGCGGCGAGCACTCCGGTAATTACGGCGATGCCAAACACCAGCAGAATGAGCGTCTGTACATGAGCGACCCGGCTGAAGAACTGGTAGCTTGGCATGATGGTCATGTAGTTCCAGCCATTCTCCCCGGATTTGACGGATACGACGGAGTACTTGTCATTATTCAGGGAAAGATTGTGTATGCCGGCATCAAGCGCAGCCAATGACCCGAGGTTCTCTTGAGACAGGGTTACGCCATGATTGCTCGCTGTAAGCACTTCGTCATGTTGATTGAAAATGTAGCTGCTCCCAGTGAAATCGCTAAGAATGGAATCCATGACCCCGGTAAGATTGGACTCTTTCACCATATATACGACGCTTCCGTACGGATACGGGGCATTGGGCTTAATAGGTACGATTACGGTCAGCATTGCCTCCTGCCTGGAGCCGTTGATCGTAACATTTTCGGCAGGCCGTATTACCATCTGATTCGTTTCGTTCAGAGCAACGATGATATCCTTCAGACTCCAGTTCTCATAACGATAAAAGGAATCGAACGTAACGTTAACATTCGTTAGGCCGCGGTAAGAATAGATAACCGGGTCGTTATGATAGTATATGAAGATGTCTTCAATGATGCTGCTGTTTGCCTTATAGTTGGCCAAAGCTTGTATGGCTTCCACTCTGTAATAATCATCACGGACCATATAAGGGGTTAAGCGTCTGTCGTAAGCGATTCGGCCGGAAAGCTCCCGAAGCTCCGCGATACGGGAGTCGATGGTCATTTTCACCTGGTTCAATTGATTGATGTTGGATTGTTCAATCTCGGTACGAAGCCCGCTGACAGCGCTATCATAAACAAATATCGTTACTCCCGTCAGGGGAATCAGGAAGATCAGAATATAAGACAGAACGTATCTTAGGAGCAGCTTCGACTTAAAGTGATTCCAATTTATTCGGAAAGTGAAGGTGGATACGATGAATGATTTGAGCTTGTGAATGGTCATTTGGGTGCATCCTCCATTGCATTCTTTTCATGTCATGCGTACATCCGACTTGATCAAAAACGATAGGGTTATCTGAAACATTATATCATTATAATGAATCGAATGCTTCCTCGACACCGTTTGATCGGTTGTATCTTCGCTGCCGCTAAGGGAACCCTCTCCCCTTGTTATTAGTCAATATTACTGTGTCGCCTATATTTCGGGATTAGACACTAATACATTTTTTTGGAGGAAGATAACTATGAACAAAATTAACAAGGTTATAAGCACGGCTGCCTTGGCCGCAGTTATTGCCGGTGTGGGAGCCGTTGGAGCGGTTCAGACTGCTCAGGCAGCAAAGGATGTCACGGTCGAGCAGGCTGGGCAAACCGGGCAAACAGACGGTTTGAACCATGTGGATCAGAAGCTGATCGATGCCGCCCAAGCGAAGCTCAAAGAGTTTGTCAAGGGACCCGTTACATTCACTAAGGCGGAGACCACGAAACTCGGCGATGAGGAAGTTGTCTGTTTCGTCATCAGCGAGATAAAAATGGAATCTGAGGCATCCGTTAACGAAAATGTAACGGTAAAGCGCGACGGTTCAGTGGTAAATCTCTATCTTAGCACCTCTTATAAAGAGCTTAACGAGACCACCAAGGCAAATCTGGACTCCGCCTGGAAGCAGGCCTTTAACACAGATTCAAGCGATATTGAGCGTGTAAACGTTCATTATACCAATTCAGATTATTATTACACTGGATTGAATTATTCCAACATAACGGCTACCAATAGTAAAAACGAGTCTATTGATCTTATGAACGGAAAACTGAAGAAGTAAGAGGTGCCGGCCGCAAAACAAAAAGCGGCAGTCGAGGTTCTGACCAGCGTCGGAGCGACAACTACGGGAAATCTTGATGTAACCTTCGGAAACAAACATATTAAGCAATGACCGAATATACTGACGGATAAATCTGTAACGGCCTCAATCGATTTTGACTGGGGCCGACCGATCTGAAACAGACGAATACATGATTGGAAGGATGTAAGACAAAATGAAACACAACTTTTATAAAGTTTTAAGCACCGCTGCGCTGGCCGCTATCATTGCCGGGTCGGGAGCCATGGAGACAGCAGAGATGGTACAGGCAGCGTCGGGGCCTCAAACCGGACAAGCGAAGCAAACGATCAATATAAACAATGTGGACCAGAAGCTGGTCATGGCCGCGCAAACGAAGCTTAAAGAGTATGTCAATGAATCGGTTTCATTTAACAAGGCGGAAACTACTGATTATAACGGAGAGGTTGTCAGCCTCTCTTGGCAGAAAAACGGCAAATTAGCCGGTTCAGTATATGTGAAGCCTGATGGAAAAGTGGTTAGAGTCAACCTTGATCTAAAATATGTACAAATGAACGGTACGATAAAATCTAAGTTGAATACCGCCTGGAAACAACTCTATAAAAAAACGGCCCCCGGATTTACGAAGCTGGATGTTAATTATTTGCAAGAGGGAGCTGGATCTACTGATATCACCGCGTTCTGCAATAATGAGCGTATTACCCTTGTGAACGGAAAAGTCGTAAGCGGTGGCGGATCGTTGAAATCGCTGCCTGCTGCAACTCAAAAGGCGGCAAACCAGGCGCTTTCCCGCGTCGGAGCCAAGGCTAAGGGCAGTCCGAGAATACACTTCAGTCTCAAGCCGAACAAGAAGAAGATATACGATTTGGAATACGCTACCAACAAAGGCAAGATTGAGCTAGAGATTGAAGAAACGACGAATCGGCTGCTCAGCATCGACTTGGGATATTTGTCCTTGATCAATGAGCTTGGAAATGTAAGCAATGAAAACCCTGGCGAAGAAACGCAGGCCATTCGCGAGAAAGTAAATTCATATAGTCTGGATGAGTTAAAGAAAGCGGCCGTAAAACAAGCTAAGGAGATTATGAATTTGGATTTATCGGGGTATAGTGCCGCGCGTGAGAAAGATAGCGGGGACCCATCAGCTTTTCACGATTCCATCATCTTTATAAAAAAAGGATCTCCGACTATAACAGGTTACTTTAACTCTAAAGGTGTCTTCTCCGGCTTTACGATTGAGTTATGAAATGAGCTTGGCATCTGAAAAAGGATGCAATTCAAAATTTGAACAAGGAGCTCCTGCTTATGTGGGGCTCCTTGTTCTATGATTTTTTACAAATCAAGGATCAAGAAATGATTGTTTGTTTTTTACTGTTGTGGAACATCCCGGTCCGGCGATTAGGGCAAAAGGCTTTGTCTGCCGCAAAAGGAAGTACTACTGAATTGAAAACTATTACGTCTGACTTTCATATGACGTTGGGCATCAGCACATATATGCGCAATAAACAGTGCGGGCTCCCGGGTTTGTCCGCTATGTCCATTATTATAATATTGAGGCATATGAAAACAGCAAAGACGCTCCTCGCATGAGGAACGTCTTTTGTACTATAAGGCCACTCGGGCTTTATCAAGCTCAAGCGTAACCGGCTCATCACGTAGTCCTGAAAGGGCTAAATTCAACATCACCCCCTTCACGGTGGAAGGATCGACCTGAAGTGAAAACGTTCTCTATTGCGAAGGGGTCTGATCTTTATCGACAGTAAACGTCAGCTTCCAGTCACCTTTAACCATCCTTACTGTTTCCGGAAAAGTGAAATACAGCTTTGCTTCCGCAATTTCCTTGTCGCTGAGGTCTGATATATTAAAGGCATCTGAACGCTGCCCCGGCGCGGCTCCTCTGCTCGTGGGCTCAATTGTTTTATTCCCTGTCACTAGCACCATCTGATAGTTTTCCTGCTCGGTCGAATTTCTCCATTCATTGAGGAATTCATTCTCTGGCTCCATATTCTTAGGAATGGAATAACGTACGACCCAATCATTGCCTACACGTGCCGAGGAGTTAATTGTTAAAGAAGAAAAACGATCTCCCGTCAGATCAAAGATCGTTCCGTTCATTCCATCTATCTTTCCTTTTAGGGACATTTTGACGGTTTTCCGCATATACAGGTCCTGAAGCACGAGCTCATAATGCCCTGAGATGCCAGCTTGCTCTTTGCCCTGGGATACGAAATAGGAGGCGAGCCTACCCTCACGCTGAGTAAATTTGATCTGGTTGGCAATGTACTCTTCTTTCTCTCCTGTATCCAGATTGGTAAGGGTACCGGTATCAAAGAATGCATAATCGTAGCCGGATCTTTCAGGAACCTCCAAAGAAAGGCGGAACTCCAAATCTGTCAGGTTGTCATTCAGCGTTGAAGGGCTGCTAAGGACACGATCCAGCGTTATTTTGACATCACTCTGTTCTGTGTGCACATTCAACGTCTGACCTGCGGTTGTATTTTGAAAAAGGTTCTTCTGCAACGTGCTTAACATACCTGTCTGCTGGGCTGTTACGCCAAGTACAGTGATGCCCAGCACACTTGCCAGCAGCACGGCCGACTTGAAACGAGTTTTGGAGGTTGGCATCTCCACATGAACGGCTTGACCTCCCGTTTCTCTTCTCCACTTCCTTTTACGCTCCTCCAAAGTATGAAACATGGCTTCGAAATCCGGTTTTTGCTCCGGGTAGCCAGACAGTTTCTTCACAAATTCATTCCTGTGCTCCGGCATGAGTGTTTCCTCCTTTCCAACTACCCGATGGATCTTCTTTCAGCAATTTTCTCATTTTCTTCAGACCTCGATTCATCCGGGATTTCACCGTACCCAGAGGCACATTGAGCACCTCGGCTGTTTCGGGCAACGACAGCTCTGCGGAATAATGCAGCACAATTACGAGCTTGATTTTCTTGGGGAGTTTATCCAGCTGAAGATGCACGGTTTGCACCATTTCCCTATGCTCACAGGTTTCCTCGACTGACGGGGAACGCAGCGGCATGCCCAGCATATAGGAACGAAGCTCCTTGCTCCAACCGTTTTGTCTTCTTTTCAGAAAAGTATTGCACTCGTTAGCTGCAATTCGAAGTAGCCATGCTTTCATGTTCTGCACCTTCGCTCGGTCAGCAACCATTGCTTTGAAAAAAACATCTTGGCAGAGATCCTCGGCATCCGCCCGGCTCTGCACCATATAGCGGCAAAACAGATATACCGTCTCCTTATACTTTTCAAACAGTTGCCTGTCGTCCAACTTTTGTCACTTCCTTGTTGTTAACTTCTTCTTCTATATTTTATAGACGATTATCTAAATCGAACGGTTCGCATCACACGCTAATAAATCTCTCGTATACACCAAGGTGCCTATAATCCATGATTATCTAGCTGTTTAATGCGGGAGTTTGGGAGCAACTCCTATTATTGGCATTTAACATCAGTGATGAGCTGAAGATGTGGTGTTAACCTGGTTTTATATCACAGCCACATCAATACCTAGGTCGGCATCGTCCATTGTTCCACAGGAAGAAATCCGTCTAGACAGGAGCATGACTCAAAAAAACATCCTGATATCACCCCCCAACATAAAGAGGCTAACCGCCGTAGTGGTTAGCCTCTTGGGTTTCAAATTAAGACAGGGAGTGAAGGGCAGCGTTTATCGATGCCTACCTTTACTCCTTCAAGGAGCCAATCAACAGCCCTTTTATAAAATACCGCTGTAGGAACGGATAGAACAGCACCACCGGCCCGATCGTCAGAATGGCGGTGGCCATCTTCACCGATTCCTGAGGGAGCGTCTGGCTGCCGAGGATGGCTCCGCTGCTCTGCATCTGCTGGATCATGCTGATTTCGGAGTTCAGCTTAAACAGCAGATATTGCAGGGGATACAACTTCTCGTTGTCAACCAGCATGATAGCGTTGAACCAGTTGTTCCAGTAGGCAATGCCGTAGAAGAGCGTTATCGTGGCCAGAACGGGCATGCACAGCGGGAAGTAGATCCGGAACGCGATATAGAAGTCGCTCGCGCCGTCGATCTTGGCCGCCTCCGTCAGGGAAGGCGGAATTTGGGACATGTAGTTGCGCACAAGAAACAGGTTGAACGGGTTGAACACCAGGGACGGAATGATCAGGGCCCAGATGGTGTTGTTCATGCCGAGATTCAGGTTGATCAGATACCATGGCACCAGGCCTGTGTTAAACACCATTGTAATGAAAAAGAACAATCCGAGCCCGTTGCGGTAACGGATATGCTTGGCGGCAAGCGTATATCCGGCCATGGACGTGATGGTGACCGCAAGGATCGTGCCGACGACCGTCACGATGATCGAGATCATGTAACTCCGGTACAGCGGCGTGCTGCCGAACAGGAGCAGCTTGTAGGCATCCAGCGAAAGCTCGCTCGGAAACAGCTGGTAGCCGAATTGTTTAATGCTGGCTTCGTCGGTAAAGGACACCATGAGCACAAGCAGCATCGGCAGGATGCAGAGAATGGAGATGATGCCGATCAGCGCGGCATTCACGGCGTCGAAAAATTTAGGTCTGGACGTCATCTAGGTTTCGCTCCCTTCCGAATGATTCCGGGCTTGCTTTAGAACAAGGCATGGTCCGGATTCACCTTCTTCACGATTTTGTTGCTGCCCCATACGAGAATAAAGCCGACCACGGATTGATACAGTCCGACGGCCATGGCTTGTGCCGGATTCCCGATGGTGCGGAGGGAACGGAACACATACGTATCGATGACGTCGACGGTCGGATACAGCAGCCCGTTGTCCTTCACGATGGCATAGATCATGTCGAAGCTGCCGTACATGATTTTGCCCAAGGCCAGCAGTGTCAGGATGGATATGGTCGGCAGCATGAGCGGAATGGTGATATGGCGGATGAGCTGCCACCGGGTAGCGCCGTCGATCCGCCCGGCTTCGTAATAACTGTCATCAATCCCGGTAATGGCCGCCAAATAGATGACGAGATTCATCCCGAGATCCTTCCAGACGGCCGCGGTCGTTAGAATCCACGTCCAGTATTGCGGGGAGGCGTACCAGTTGACGGGGTCGACATGGAAGAACGCCAGGATCCGGTTCAGGATACCGTAGTCGGTCGACAGCAAGCTGTAGATGATGTAACTCACGATAACCCAGGACAAGAAATGCGGGAACAAAATCGTGGATTGGGTCACCCTCGAGAACCAGCGGCTGCGGAGCTCGTTGAACAATATGGCCAGCGCCATGGCTGCGAGCGTGCCGACGATGATAAATAGAAAATTGAGCTTCAAGGTGTTGAAGGTGACCTCCCAAGCCCGAGGCGAAGAGAAGAAGAACTTGAAATTGTCAAAGCCGACCCAGGCGGAATTGAAGAGTCCCGTCTTAAAGTTGAATTTCTGAAACGCAATGAGCATGTACGGAAGCGTGAAATAACCGAAGACCAGCGTATAGATGGCAGCCGGTACAACGAGCAGGTAGGCGGATCCGTTCGAGCGGATTTCGCGCAGGAAGCCGAAGCGGCTTTTTTTCATGAGTAGGCACGTCCTTTCGTAAATGATGGGGGCTGCAAGCCTGGCAGTTCTGATTCGAGTGTAAAGAGAGTTGCCGCGTGCAGTAAACTATGAAAATGGAGTTTGAGCGGATTGAAGGGGGGAGCGTCTGCTTTAAAAAACGGCAAAAACTTCGAATTTGAGTATTTCGCACAGTGTCGACAGGATTGAATAATGACCGGAAGAGCCTTGTTTTATAAGGGGTTTAGCTGATGGAGCCTATGAAGGAAAGTTTGGGGAGGAAAATAAAGAATGCGTTTTCATATTGATGAATGCCCTGAGCAAATGTAAGATGAGAGTGAAATATGAAAGCGTTCCGAGTGATCGGATCGTTAGGGAAACATCATTAAATTAACATATAGATTACATATTATGTTAGTAATTTTCATGAATTATGAAGATTTCACTTAACTATACAGATCCAATGGCAGGGAGGGAGAATATGATCCGGCAGCGATTATTCCGTTATGCGGTGTACCGAAATATGTTTCTCAGCTTTATTTTGCTTACGGCAGCCATGATTGCCCTCGTAACCGTCGTCCTGTACATGATGTTCTCCTGGAGCACCGCGAAGGAGGTAGGGAAAATATCCGAATCGATGCTGAAGCAGAACAGCGCCGTATCCAGCGTCATCCGCGACCAGGTATATAACGTGGGCAACCTGCTGCTCAGCGACAAGGAGATCGTGAACGCCCTTTTGGACAAAGAGGCCGATCCGGTGAAACAGTATGGGGTATTCGGCACTCTTAACCGAGTACAGTCCACCTATCCGTTCATCCATTCGATCGGTATCTATAACGGCTCGAATAATACGTATCTGAATACGAAGGGGATTACCAAGGAGCAGGAGAAGGCGCTGTTGGAGGAGATCAACAGCAAGAATACATCTTATTTTCACCTGTTCCCTCGCAAGATATCTACCGCCACTTCCGCTTCGGCCAACCGGAGCGAAGACGTCCTTACTTTCGTTCTCCTTCCGAGCTATTATTCGCCGCTAAGCTCCAAAGGCGCAATCGTAATCAACATGAGCACCGACACCATCCAGGATCTGATCGGAGGCTACCGCAACGAAGCGGTGGATTCGCTGCACGTCATTGACGACAAGGGAACCATCATCACCCATTCGGATCGTTCCCGGTTCATGGAGAATGTATCGCAGGAGTCCTATGTCCAGTCCATTCTGGAATCGGACGCGGAAAGCGGTTACTTCACTCGCTCCATCGACGGCCGCAAGAGCCTCGTGACCTACGTCAAATCCAAGGATATGAATTGGACGTATATCAGCGTAAGCCAATATCAAAATCTGCTGTTCAACATGCAGGCCCTTCGAACGTCGGCGCTGGTTCTCGCTTTGGCTTGTTTCGTCGTCAGCATGTTCTTGTCGATCTGGCTGACGCATCATGCGTACAACCCGATTCGTCACCTGCTGGAGAAAATGAGCACCATACCGAAAATGAAGGAAAACCGGCGGCAAATCAACGAATTTGCCATATTGGATACCACTTACGCCGAAATGACGGAGAAAATGAAGTCGATGGAGTCCGAGGCTTCCGTCGCTCGGCAGGCGCATGTGCTGCAGCTGCTGAAAGGCGGCGACGAGACGGCATTCCGCCGTTTGGCCCGCGAAGGCAAGGGGCCCTATTTCCTGGCGGTCGTCCTTCTGCTCGACAGCTTAGACGGCTCGCCCGGGGGAGAGGACGAGGACCTGCAGTCCTATTCCTCCGCGGCCGTCGCTCAGGCGGCCCAGCAGATGCTGGAGCCGGAGGGAGCGAGCGTGGCAACGGTAGGGGACGGGACCATTGCGATCATTCTCCCCATGAAACAGAGCCGGCTTCCCCTCCATGTCGTGGGCATGCTGGAGGAGCTGCAGGGCGAGATGCTAAGCACGCTCCGCGTGTCCGTCACCGTCGGCATCGGAACGGCCGCACAGACCTACGAGGAGCTGCGCGAATCGTTCGATTGCGCGCAGTCCTGCTTCCAGCAGCGCTTTTTCGCGGGAAAGGGCAGGATGTTCCATGGCGATCCGGTCAACGCCGCGGAGTCGGAGCATTCCGAGGCTCAGTATCCGGACAAGCGGGAGAAGCGCATCATCGAGGCCATCAAGCTGCAGCAGCGGGATAAATTGGAGAAGGAAATCGATCAGTGGATCAAGGAAATTCGCGATTACAACTACCATGAAGTCATGTTTTTCATTAATCAATTCATTGGCGGCCTGTACAAGCAGCTCAATGTCCATACGGTAAAAAATCGGGAAAGCGCGGATCTCTTTCTCGACTTTACGCGGCGGATTACCCGCTTTCAGACACTGCAGGAAACCGCGGATGCCCTGAAGGATCTTGCCCTCAGGCTCTGCAGCCTGTCCGAAGAATCGGGAGCGGTCCGGCATGCGGAGGTGGTTGATTTTATCCAGATGTACGTACGCAAGCATTATGCAAGGCCGGATATGTCGCTCGAGCAGGTGGCGGGCGAGGTGAAGCTGTCCCGCAGCTATGTCGGCAAGCTGTTCAAGGCGCACTGCGAGCTGTCGTTCAACGATTACCTGAATGCCGTTCGTCTGGAGAAGGCGCGGGAGCTTCTCGCAAGCACCGAGGAGTCGGTCCAATCGATCAGCGAGCAGGTGGGCATTCTGAATACGACCTATTTCTACACGTTGTTTAAAAAGCACTACCAGATCTCGCCGGCCCAGTTCCGCAGCCAGCATGCGATCGAGACGAAAAAGGCGCAGTGACGGGCAGATTAATTGCGGGTTCAAAAGGTCGACTTTTCAGCACCGAGAAGGTTGGATGAAGCTAGGGACTGAGTAGCGGAGCGTAGGCAATCCTACGTGAGCAACGGAAGGCCCGGCTGAATTCAAGATTCGACGCCTTAGACTGCTTCCTTACCTGCCTCGTGATCAAAAGATGACTTTCTGAACAACCTTTTAATGTGTTTTAAAATGGCGAAAACGATCATTTTGAAGTATACGTCATCCCTAATGTCTCCTTAAGATAGGAATCGTACCGCATGACTAAACCAAATGAAGACAGGGGGACACATGCATGAAAAAAAGGAAAGCGCTAGCACTATGGTTGGCTGCGATATTCATGGTATCCGTGATCGCAGGCTGCTCCGGCGGGGGCGATGCCGGCGGCGAGAACGGATCGGCGAGCGGCGAGAATGACGGCGGGGACAAGCTGCCGGTCCGGTATCTGCTTCCGGGCTCCGCGCCGCAGGATTTGGATGCGGCGGTCAAAGCGATCAACGAGAAGCTGGAGGCCGACGGACTGAACCTTACGTACGAACCGACGTACATCGCGTGGGACGTATGGGATCAGAAGACCAACCTCATGATGTCGACGGGCGAGGAATTCGAGCTGATTGCCATCATGCACGATACCAAAGGACCGACGGTGCTTGCGGGCAGCGGCGGTATCATTCCGATCGACGATCTGCTGGACCAGTATGGCACCGAGCTGAAAGCTTCCATGCCGGACTGGATCTGGGAGTCGTCGAAAATCAACGGCAAGACCACGTACGTGCCGAACTTCTGGGCGGATACCGCTTATAACGATGGCATGTTCACGATCCGCACCGATCTGCTAGAGAAAAACGGCCTGAAGCCGCCGACATCGCCGGAGGAGCTGCTCGATGCAGCCGAGACGTTGCAGAAGAACTGGCCGCAGGACAACAAGAACGTATATATTAAGATGCTGGAGGAGCCAGCCTACTTCCTGCATACGACCTACGACACCTATCCGTTTACCGTGGCCGACAACATGATTTACATCGACCAGCAGGGGAACGTGAAGTCTTGGTTCGAAACCGAGGAGTTCAAAAAAGACGTGCTGTTCATGAACGAGGCTTACAAGCGCGGGCTGATCATGAGCGATCTGCTTACGACGCCGACGGAGGTTATCAACCAAGAGGAGCTGGCAGGACGTTATCTGTACCGTCCGGGCGACGTCGGCTTGAGCGATGCCATTCTTCAAACGTTCCCGGATGCGAAGCTGGATATTTATTATTTGGCCGACCAGCCGAAATTCAGATCCTACGCGATCCGCAATTCCAACGGGATCTCGGCCACGTCTCCGCACCCGGAGGCCGGCATTCAATTTTTGAACTGGGTATACAGCAGCCAAGAGAACATGGATCTCGTTCAAAGCGGCGTGAAGGATGTGCATTGGAAGGATACCGGCAAGAATACCAAGGACTATCTGGCCAAGAACGAGAACGGTTCCCCGGCTTATGAGCTTCCGTACTGGCTGCTTGGCCACGTCGAGATGAACCGTTATCCAACGAATACGGACCCAGCGCGTCTGGAGCGCCGCACAACGGTATCGGACGACGCCGTGAACAGCATCACGATCGGCTTCACCTTCGATCCGACCAACGTTGCTTCGCAGTACGCCAACTGCATCGCCGAGCTGAAGACCAGCGTATATCCGGTCATGCACGGGGTCGTGAAATACGAGGACGCCTACGATAAAATGCTGGCCGCCATGAAGTCCGCTGGAATCGATGAGGTCGTTGATGAATACAAACGGCAATTCGATGAATGGAGAGCCGGTCAGTCGTAAGTTCAGGCACACGAACACTAAGAAATAATGGAATAGGGCAATCCTTTACCCGGTTTAATAACCGGGGAGGGATTGCTTTTTTTTTGTGCACCGCCATGGAGCGTTCTGTGAAGAGTACCGAAGGAATTCCATGGAGATTCCTAGCGGATTCGAAAGTGATCAATGTTACCGTTTAGGACTTCAATTCTCCGATATTGGCCAAAATCAAAGTTTTCTCTCAAAAGTAAAGTGTTCAAGACAGGGATTCTCGGGCTAGAGTATAGGTCATAAGAAGCCTTGAGACTGCTCAAAGAGCCAGAAGCGTAATATCCATCAAGGCTGACCTCACGGCAAGAGCCGTGCAGAATAAGGAGGACGTTGTTCATGATCAAGCAAGCTCAAGCCATCCGGGAAGGCTGGCAGTGGTTTACGGAAAGCCGGTATGGCATGTTTATTCATTTCGGGCCATATGCCCAATACGGGCGCGGCGAGCAGGTACTGTTCCGGGAGCATTTGGACCAGGCCGAATACGCGCGGAAGGCCTGCGAGTGGAATCCGGTGTTTTTTGACGCCGAGCTATGGGCATACACCGCGCGCAAGGCGGGGATGAGATATGCCTGCTTAACGACGCGGCATCATGACGGGTATTGCCTGTGGGATACGGCCACGACGGATTATTCCAGCGCGAAGCAGGCGCCCGGCCGGGATCTGGTGCGCGAATTTACCGATGCGTTCCGGGCCCAAGGGCTTCGGGTCGGCTTATATTATTCCTGGATCGATTGGCGGATCCCGGCTTACTTCGACGGACCGGAGAAGGATCCCGAGGGCTGGGAGACGATGAAGCAGTATTTGCATGCCCAAGTGGAAGAGTTGGTCACGAAATACGGGCGCATCGATCATTTCTTTTTTGACGGGGTCTGGCCGCGAACCGCGGAGGACCTGGACAGCATCAAGCTGGTGGAGCGGATGAAGTCGATTCAGCCGGACATCCTGGTCAACAACCGTCTTGGACTGTCCGAGGAGGAGAAGCTGCATGCGGACGGCGGCGGCGGTTCGGGCGATTCCGAGGTGCTGGGCGACTTCGGCTCGCCGGAGCATGTCATCGTCCCGGATCAGAAGCGGCTGTGGGAATCCAGCCAGGTTACCACGTGGAGGCTGTGGGGATACACGAATGGCGAACGTTGGCGTCCGGCCGACGTTCTGCTCGACATGCTGTGCGAGTGCGCGGAAAAAGGGGGTACCGTGGGCGGCAATCTGCTGCTTAACGTCGGACCGCAGCCCGACGGACAGCTTCCGCCGGCCTTCGTAGAGCGGGCGCTGAAGATCGGGGAGTGGCTGGACGTTCACGGCGAGGCCATCTACGGCTCCGACGGAGGGAACCTCACCGAGTTCATCACCTATGGGCGGCAGACAATGAAAGACAACAAGCTGTATCTCATCATCCGCTTCTGGGATGGGAGGCCGGTGCTGAGGCTGGCGGATCTGGTGACGCCGGTATTACGGGTGACGCTGCTGACAACGGGACAGGAGCTGTCGTTCCGACAGGAGGGCGACGTGCTGTGGATCGAAGGGCTGCCGCGGGAACGTCCGACCGAGCTGTTCCCGGTCATCCGCATCGAATGCGAGGAGCGGCCGCAGACCAATGAATGGGGAGTGAACCGCCTCTGGACCGGCGACCCTTCCCGGATTGCCGACTGGGCTCGAACGCGCGGAACATCCGTATACGTCGACGGCAAGCCGTGGACGAGAAAGGAGTAAGCGATGAGAACGCTGGTATTTTACGACGAGCATTTTCCTTACGAAGGCGAACGTCCGTCCGCAGAGGCACTGGAGCGATTGCGGGAATGGGCGGTGGTCGCCGGTGCCGCGGATGTGGCTGAGCGGCTGACGGAAGGCGGCTGGGACACACTGATTCATCTGCACGGGTCGTACTTCCCGAAAGCGGCTTGGGCAGCCATCGAAGGCCACCTGAAGGCCGGCGGCGGTCTGGTTCATGCCGGGGGCGTGCCTTTCCGCAGGCCGGTTCGAGAGCTGAACGGAAGCTGGCATGCCGAACGCGAGCAGCTGGCTTATCATCAGCGAATGGATATCCATGATGCGCTGGCGGTTGACGTATCGCGCGTCCGGGAGTTGAAGGCCTCCGCCGAATTTCCGATCCTGCAGGGGCGCGAGGAGCTGTTCGGCATGGAGCCGACCTGGGGCTTGACGCTGCACCCGACCAAAGCGAGCGACATTCCGGCCGAGATGGGGGCATGCGGTCCGATGGACGCCGTCATCTCACCGCTCCTGATCGGCGTGGACCGTGATCGACGCGAGCGGTCCGCACCGGTCGTCATGCTGGAGCAGCATAAGGGCGATTATGCCGGGGGGCGCTGGATTCTGATCAACCAGCAGCTGAGGGCATCGTTCTGGGAGTCTAAAGGGATGGACGTTCTGAAGGATCTGGCCGAATACGCGGGAACAGGCGTGACGGAGCTTTGGTTGAAGCCGAACTATGCCTCCTACGAGCCGGGCGAGCAGATGTGGTTGACGATCCAGCTGCAGACGCTGTCCCGGACGTCCGCTCCGGCGCAGACCTGGCAATTTGCAGTGAGTGTTATCAAGGAAGACAACGGCGAGACCGTCTGGACCGGACACGAGAAGTCGGAAGCCGGCATGCAGCAGCGGGATCTGCAGCAGCTTCGCTTGTCCGTACCCGTACGGCTCGAGGCGGGCTTGTACCGGATCGTTTGCGAAGCCGAGTCCGATTCCGGGGAGCGCCGCACCCTGACCCAGGCGGTATGGGGCGTCGATCGTCCGCTGCTGCAGGCGGGAGAGCGGCTGGAATCCGGGCGTGATTACTTCCGCCGCGGCGGGCGGACGGTTCCGATCGTTGGCATGACGTACATGACCTCCGACGTCGCGCGCAAATTCCTTCATCTGCCGAACGTGCAGCGTTGGGATGCGGATATGGCGGAGATGAAGCGGGCAGGAATCAACCTGATCCGGACGGGCATATGGACGGGTTACCGGATGATCATGTTTGCCGACGGCCATGCGGCCGAGGACGTCATGCGGGCGATCGATGCCTTTATCCTGACAGCCAAGCGGCATGAGCTGGAAGTGACGTTTACGTTCTTCTCGTTTGCGCCCGAGGCTTGGGAAGGCGTGAACCCCTACCTGGATCCGCGATCGGTGGAGGCGCAAAAGCGCTTTATCGCCTCCATCGTCGGACGTCACAGGGGCACGACCAACGTGCATTGGGACCTGATCAACGAGCCTTCGCTGTTCGATCCGAAGCGAATCTTCGAGGGGCCGGTATCGATAGGGGACCGGTTCGAGCGGCAAGCATGGTCCGAGTGGCTGCGGCAGCGCCACGGGGATGATCTGGTGCTGCTTCAGGAGCGCTGGAACATGACGCCGGGCGAGCTGCCTTCATTCGAGTCGGCGCCTGCGCCGAGTCCGGACGACAAGCTGTTCAACAGCGTGCTGCAGCCGAAGAAGTGGGGACCGTGGATCGACTTCACGTTGTTCACCATGGACATGCATAATCGGTGGGCGTCCGAGCTCATCGGCACTATTCGCCGCTCCGATCCCCGCCAGCTGGTGACGGTCGGGCAGGATGAGGGCATCTGCTCCCAGCGCCCGTCGCCTTCGTTCTACGGTCCCGCCGTCGATTACACGACGGTCCACTCCTGGTGGCAGAACGATCACCTGGCTTGGGACGGCATATTTACGAAAACGCCGGACAAGCCGAATCTGATTCAGGAGACCGGCATCATGCACGTGCAGCGTCCGGACGGCATTGCCAAGCGGACGGAGGAAGAGCTTCGCAGCATCCTGGAGCGGAAGTACGCGTATTCGTTTTCGACCGGGGGCGCGGGTGCCGTACAGTGGATATGGAATATTAACTACTTCATGGATAATGCCAACGAATCCAACATCGGGGCGCTTCGGGCGGACGGAACGCAGAAGCCCGAAGCCGATGTGTCCTATGACTTCGGGCGCTTCATGAAGGAAGCAGCCGGCCTGTTCGACGATGAACGTCAGCTGGAGGATATCGCCGTCGTTTACCCGTATTCGAATGATTTTTCCAGCCGCAAGCTGGCTTACGAAGCGACGACGAGGGCCATGCGCGCATTGACATTCGGCATGAACGTCCATCCGCGGGGTATCGGCGAATATCAGCTGGAGGACCTGAAGCGCTATCCGGCCAAGCTGATCATCGTGCCGAGCGCGCATAATTTCGACGATGCCGCGTTTGCCCAGCTCCTCGACTTGGCAAGGGAAGGGAGCACGATCTTGTGGACAGGTCCGTTTCGCACCGATGCATATTGGGGGCCGGCGCCGCATCGCCTGCAGCAGGAGATCGGTGAAACCGTCCATGCCAACGTTCTTCGAGAAGAAACGCTGGAGCTGGCGGGAGAGCATTTCGCCGTTTCGTTCGGCGAGCGGAAGATTAACGCGCTGGCGGTAGATCGTCCGGCGGGCCGGTTGGATGGGACGCTAGCACCCGTCACGGTGAGCTTGGAATCGGGACGGTTCATCTGGTGCCCGCTCCCGGTCGAGATGAACGAGCGCTGGGAGCCGATCCAGGCGCTGTATGCGGAAGCTATCCGCTCCGCAGCCGTTTCGCCTGAGCTGGAATGGCTGAAGGGAGGCGAGCTTCCGGGCATCTACGGCCGCAAGCTGGCGTTCGGACAAGGAAGTTTGTACGTCTTCGTCTCTGAGTATGGGGCAAGCGCAGAGGTCGAGGTAAAGGACCCGGCAACCGGAATGGTCTATGTCTTCGAATTGGAGCGGGAGCGGACCGTGATGTTTACGACCGATGCCAGGGGACAAGTGCAGACGGTTTACCGGCCGGAGGAGGTTCGCATCCGGCAGAGTCAACCAAGTTGAAGCGTGTTCGCTCATGAAAAGGTTGGACGAGGGTTCTTGCTGTTGACCTGGATCGTCCCGCGCGGAGAAGCCTCTGCATGATACAGATAGAGGGAGGTTCTCCGGCCGATCGGATCGTGTCGGAGAGCCTTTTTCTTCAATCGGAAATTTTGGAAGGGCTGCTGCTTTGGCGATATTGGCGTTGAAGACGATAGGAAATCGCCTTAAATCCGAACCCTAATAGGATGCGGGAACATTCATCGAACGGTTACATGTAATCAGTAAGAACGAATTAAACAGGAAAAGAAAGGGTGTGCGCCATGGACTATAAGGACGCTGCATGGCCGGTTTCGCGGCGGGTCGAGGACTTGCTGGAGCGGATGACGGTCGAGGAAAAAATCGGACAGCTGATCCAGCCGTTCGGTTGGAAAGCTTACATAAGGAACGACGACGGTACGATCAAGCTAACCGAGGAGTTCAAGTCGCAGCTTGCGGAGGGAGGAATCGGTTCCTTGTATGGTACGCTGCGGGCCGATCCCTGGACCGGAGTGACGCTGACGAACGGACTGTCCCCGCGGGAAGGGGCAGAAGCGGTTAATGCGATTCAGCGTTATGCGATGGAGCACTCGCGGCTTGGGATTCCGATTTTGTTCGGGGAAGAATGCTCCCACGGACATATGGCAATCGGGGCGACGGTGTTCCCCGTACCGCTCACGATCGGAAGCACCTGGAACACGGAGCTGTTCCGCAGCATAAGCCGCGCCGTTGCCGCCGAGACAAGAGCTCAGGGGGGAGCGGCCACCTATTCGCCGGTGCTGGACGTGGTACGGGATCCCCGGTGGGGGCGTACCGAAGAAACCTTCGGCGAGGACCCCCATTTGGTGGCCGAATTCGCGGTTGCCGCCGTGCAGGGACTGCAAGGCGAGCGCCTGGATTCACATATCAGCCTGCTGGCTACGCTGAAGCATTTCGCAGGCTACGGCGCTTCCGAAGGGGGACGCAACGGGGCCCCAGTCCACATAGGACAACGGGAGCTTCACGAAGTCGATCTGCTGCCGTTCCGCAAAGCCGTTGAAGCGGGTGCCTTGTCGGTCATGACGGCCTATAATGAAATCGACGGAGTCCCCTGCACGTCCAGCCGGTACCTGCTGCAAGATGTACTTCGCGAGGCGTGGGGCTTTGACGGCTTCGTCATTACCGATTGCGGCGCGATCCATATGTTAGCATGCGGTCACAATACGGCCGGATCGGGAGTGGAGGCGGCGGCCCAGGCGCTGAAGGCCGGTGTCGACATGGAGATGTCAGGGACCATGTTCCGGGCACATCTTCACCAAGCGCTGGAGCAAGGGCTGATCACTGAAGACGATCTGAATATGGCAGCCGGACGCGTGTTGGAGCTGAAGTTTCGTCTGGGGCTCTTTGATCGGCCTTATGTAGATCCAGCCTGGGCAGAGCAGGTCATAGGCTGCAACGAGCATACCGCACTAGCCTACCATGCAGCGGCTGAAGGCATCGTGCTCCTGAAGAACGAGGGGGGCCTGCTGCCTCTGGATTCGAGCAGCGGAACCATTGCCGTCATTGGCCCCAACGCCCATGCGCCGTACCATCAGCTTGGCGATTACACCTCCCCCCAGCAGCCGGGGCAGATCGTAACGGTGCTGGACGGCATCCGCCGACGGCTGGGAGACAGCCGCGTTCTATATGCCCCGGGCTGCCGTATTCAAGGCGATTCAAGGGAAGGGTTCCCTCACGCGCTGGCGTGCGCGGAACAGGCCGATGTCATCGTAATGGTGCTTGGCGGCTCCAGTGCACGGGATTTCGGGGAGGGTACCATCGATCTGAGAACTGGTGCCTCGGTCGTGACCGGGCATGCAAAGAGCGATATGGAATGCGGGGAAGGCATTGACCGCTCGACCCTGACGCTGATGGGCGTGCAACTGGAGCTGCTGCAGGAGCTCCATAAGCTCGGAAAGCCCGTGATTGTTGTCTATATCAACGGACGGCCGATTACAGAGCCGTGGATCGACGAGCACATCCCTTCCATCGTGGAAGCCTGGTATCCCGGCCAAGAGGGAGGCAGCGCCATTGCGGACATGCTGTTTGGCGATATCAACCCGTCCGGCCGTCTGCCGCTGTCCATTCCGAAGGAGGTTGGCCAGCTGCCGGTCAATTACAATGCCAGACGGACTCGGGGCAAGCGTTACCTGGAGACGGATCTTGCGCCACGGTATCCATTCGGCTTCGGCTTAAGCTATACGGAATTCCGTTACGGCCGTCTGACGGTTGAGCCGGCCGTCGTTCCCATAGGCGGCGAAGCCACGGTCCGGATCGACGTGACCAACGCGGGAGTACGGGACGGCGCGGAAGTCGTTCAGCTGTACGTCTCGGATCTGGCCGCTTCCGTTACCCGTCCCGAGAAGGCGCTGAAAGGGTTCTGCAAGGTGTTCCTGAAGGCCGGGGAGACGCAGGAAGTAACGTTCACCATCGGCAGCGAGCAGCTGGAAATGATCGACCTAGACCTGAAGCCGGTGGTGGAGCCCGGCGAGTTCCGCATCCAGGTCGGTCCCGACTCGACGAGAGGAGAGATCGCAAGCTTGATGGTGGAAGGCTAACCGGTTCGTCCCCCTCCAAAACATAAAGACTTAACGATACAGGTTCAACCCGGCGAGAGTGGATATGCGGAAGTTGTTGGCCGTCCTGCTTAAGCCGGGCAACCGGTCGTAAAAAAGGGCATAACCGTTATGGTCCGTTTTCATCCTGTTCATCGGTTAGGCGAAGCGATCATGGTAACGAAGTGGAGGCAAACGATGAAGCTGCTGTGGTTCAAATCGATTTATCCCAAAATCGTGGCCGGCTTTTTGTTGGCCATTATGCCGGTTTACGCCGCTGCCCTGTACATGAACGAGTCCGGGCTTGCGAGCGTGGAGCAGGAAATTACCCAATCCTTGAATGCGAGGACTAATTTTTTCATGCGCACGCTGGAACAGGAGCTGCAATCGACGGTGCTGCTGATGAACGATTTGTCGCAGGACTCCGACCTGCAAAAGCTAAGCACCATTGCGCCCGCCATGAGCCGTTCCGAATATTTTCAGGCGATCAACCGCCTCCAGGGCAAAATGCGGCTGCTGCAAAGCTCCAATCAATACGTTCAGGAGGCCAAAACTTATATTCCGCTGATTGAGAAAACGATTGAACAGGTGTCATACGAAGGAGCCATGCCGCCGGAGCAGATGAAGGCGCTTGAGGAGCATCCCGATCGGGTCATTTTCGAATGGAAGAACAAGCTTCTGTTGGGGATGGTATACCCGGAACGATTGCGAAACGGCAATCCGCCTAATTTTGCGATTGCGGCGGAGCTCTCCGTTCCGAAAATGCAAACGGCGCTCCTACAGCTGGCCACGGGGGACGGGGGGGCCGTTCTCATCGGCGTGGACAACAGCTGGGTCCTGACTCAGGAGGATGGAGGCGAAATCGGTCCGCGGTTGGCCGAGCACATTGATTTGGAAGCGCTAACAACCACCGAATTTTCGAAGCTTCCCTACAACACGAAGGTAAAGGCGGATGGGGCCAACTATTGGGTTAGCGTGGAGCGCTCCGCCTTTTTGAATGCCGACCTGGTGGTTTATGTGCCCGAAGCCGAATTTCTGGGCCCGCTTGGAAAATACCGCATGATCTTTTTCGGGCTGTCGGGCTTCTCCCTGCTGGTGGTTATTCTGTTCTCGGGCTGGATCTACAGCCGCATTCATCAGCCGCTTCAGCGGATGGTGAGGGCATTCCGCAACATCGATTTCGACAGTCCCCGGGTGGAGCTGCGCCATAAGCATCATGACGAGTTCCACTATCTGTACGAGCAGTTTAACCATATGGTGAAGCGCCTGCAGGTGCTGATCCACGAAGTGTTTGAGCAGAAAATCCGCTCGCAGCGTTCCGAGCTGAAGCAGCTCCAATCCCAGATCAACCCTCATTTTTTATATAACAGCTTCTTTACGCTTCATCAGATGGGAGAGATGCAGGATTATGAGAATATCGTTCGTTTTACGAGGCATTTGGGGGAATATTTCAGGTTCATCACCCGCAACGCAGCCGACGAAGTTTCGTTGAAGGCGGAAGTGGGGCATGCCAAGGCTTATGTGGACATTCAGTCCATCCGTTTCCATAACCGGATATCCGCTTATTGGGATGACATCCCCGGTGATTGGGAGCAATTGGACGTTCCGCTGCTCATTCTGCAGCCCTTAATCGAAAATGCATACGAGCACGGACTTGAGGAGAAGGAAGCGGATGGGCAAATCCAAGTGACCATGGCCGCTGAACGGCATGTCCTGCATATCATCGTGGAGGATAACGGGGAGACGTTGACGGACGAAAAGCTGCGGAACCTGCAATTCATGATCGCGAATTCGGACGTAAAAGGAGAGATCACCGGTTTATCCAACGTGCATCGACGCCTTCGTTTAAAATTCGGGCCTGCGGGTGGATTGGCCTTTTCGAGAAGCCGGTTAGGCGGTTTGAGAATCGATATGGCACTGCCAAAGCAAGAAAGGAGCGGGATGGATGAAGAGCAGGTACAGAATACTGATCGTGGATGACGAACCTTTTATCGTAAACGGGCTTGCGGAATTGTGCCTTGGCGCGGAATTTCTAGAGCTTGAGGTGTATAAGGCTTATTCCTCATCGGAGGCCTTGAACTGGCTAAAACGGGCGAAAATGGACATCGTTTTGTCGGATATCAAAATGCCGGGGTTAAACGGTCTTGCCCTGCAAAAGGAAATATCCAGACAGTGGCCCCGTTGCAAAGTGATTTTTTTGACCGGATACGACGACTTTTCTTATATCCAGGAGGCCACACGGCAAGGAAGCGTCGATTACGTTCTTAAGGCAGAGGGAAACGATGCTGTGCTGAGCGCGATCGAGAAGACCGTGGAGCTGCTTGACCAGGAGATGAAAGAGGGCAGTCTGATTGCCAAAGCGAGGGAGAATATGCGCATGGCGCTGCCGTTTTTACAGCAGCAGTACGTGCTGGAGCTGATGCAAAAAGCACCTTGTCCTATTCGGCGGGAGGAGCTGGAGCAGCGCTTTGCGGAGCTGGAGATGAAGCTGGATCCCGGCAAGTCTTGCCTGCTGCTGTTATGCAGGCTAGACGGCTGGCAAAGGCAAGACGGTCCATCGGCCCAATCGCTGATGCTGTACGCGGTCCAGAACATCATCGGCGAGCTGCTCGGCCCGATGACCGACGGCATGGCCGTGGAGTTCGGCAGGGCCAAGATGATCTGGATTTTGCAGCACAAAGAG
The DNA here is from genome assembly GCF_015326965.1 of Paenibacillus sp. JZ16. NCBI lineage: Bacteria > Bacillati > Bacillota > Bacilli > Caryophanales > Paenibacillaceae > Paenibacillus > Paenibacillus sp. JZ16. Next base: position 2,193,213 of record NZ_CP017659.1, on the reverse strand, counting down.
GAGGGGGAGGAGAATCCGGAGGAGGTTGGAGGACCGGCGGCGGAACGGGTCCAGCGTTTTGTCCACGGGATGCTGGAACAAATTCAGGACGTTTGCAAAACGCTTTTGAAATTGAAGACTTCGTTTGCCATGGCTGGCGAGTGGGTTGATTGGGAACGGCTGCCTGACAAATTCGAATCACTGAAGCAGCTGCTGGACAGCGGCCTCGGGATCGGCCACGAATCTCTGTTGACCGAAGCCGGTGAGCGTAACCGCCCGGATCGCATGGGGAATTTTCTGGGGCGCTCTCGCTCGCATCTGAAGCGGATGGAGCTGCTGCGCGGCTGTCTAGACAATGGGGACCGGGAGGAGTTCATGCAGCTGTTGCATGAGGTGACCGATACCTCTTCCTTCCCGCCGGAGGTTGAATATTTGCTGAAGATGGAAGTGTATTACGGCCTGGTGTCCGTGATGATGCCGTCTCTGGTGGATATGGAAGCTCTCTGCCAGAACGTGGAAGGAGAAGGGGCGGTGGATTATATCACATTGACTCATCTGGAGGAGCATGATTCCTGGACGGAGGCGGCCGAATATTTCGAAAGGCTGGCGGACATTATCTTCAACCGGAAAGAGCAGGGGAAGCAGGATCAGCAGCATGAGGTGATTGCCAAAGTTCAACGGTATATCGAAGATAATCTGGGAGGTGACCTGTCCTTGACGCAAATCGGGGAGGCCGTGGGACACAACCCTTCGTATTTGTCCAGATTGTACAAACAAGTGACCGGTGAGGGCCTGTCCGAGTCGATTAATGCGGCACGGCTGGCCAAAGCGAAGCAGCTGCTGAAGGAGACAACGGACAAAATCCATGTCATCGCCGCTGCGGTGGGTTTCAGTTCTCCGCCGTATTTTTACCGCTTTTTCAAAAAAACGACCCATTTGACGCCGCAGGAATACAGAGAACTGCACAACATGTAAAGAGAAGATATCAAAGTAAAGAGCTTAAAGTAGATAGCTCTTTTTTTGTTCCCTTATACTCTAAACAAACATCGAATTCAAGGAGGTCGCAAACATGAAGAGAAATAAGATCTTGTCCGTATTGTGGATCAGTATGCTGGCTTTCGTGTGTATTTTAAGCGCTTGCAGCAGCAAAGGGGAAGAAGGCGGAGGCAGCACGTCTGGTTCATCCACCGATAGCGAAGCCACGGCCTTGGAGCCGGGCGACCCGTTCGGCAAGTATGATCCCCCCATTCAGCTGGATGCCGTCCGGTTCGTGGGAGAAGAAGTGAAGTTCCCGTCCGGACAGGATATTAAAAACAACGTGTGGACCGACCTATATAAGGAAATGGGCATCAACCTCAATTATAAATGGGTGGTGACGGGCCAGGAGCAGTATGAATCCAAAATGAATATCGCGATTGCTTCGAACGACCTCCCGGATATCATGCAGGTGACGCCGGAGCAGCTGCGCCAGCTTGCGGACGCCGGGCAATTGGCAGACTTGACGCCCGCTTTCGAGAATTACGCCAGCGATGACCTGAAGCAGGTCATGGAGATCGAGAAAAACGCGCTCCCTTCCGCGACGTTTGACGGCAAGCTGTTGGCGATCCCGTCCACCCAGCCGGTCATCGGCGGCTCGGCTCCGCTGCTGTGGGTCCGGGAGGATTGGATGGAGAAGCTGAATCTGCCTGAACCGAACACGATGGATGACCTTGTGGCCATTGCGGAGGCGTTTGCCAAGCAGGATCCGGACGGGAACGGCAAGGCCGATACCTACGGACTTGCGCTGACCAAGGATATCGGATTAAACAGCTCTTCGGTAGGTTTCTTTAACGGCTTCGGCGGTTTCCCGCAAATTTGGATCGAAGACGCAGAGGGGCAATTGCAGTTCGGCAGCATTCAGCCGGAGATGAAGGAAGCGCTGGCCAAGCTGCAGGACATGTTCAAGAACAAGCTGATCGACCCGGAGTTCGGCGTAAAGGATACCGTCAAGGTCTTTGAAACCGTGACCACCCACAAAATCGGCATGCTGATCGGACCCAGCTGGTATCCGGCATGGCCTTTCTGGGACATGGTGAAAGAAGATGAATCGGTGAATTGGAAGTCCTACCCGATCCCGTCATTGGAAGGCGGTCCGGCGACGGTGCAGATGCCTTTTGCCGTATCCCAATATTACGTGGTCAAAAAGGGGTACGAGCATCCCGAGGTCATCGTCAAGTTGGCGAACCAGTATTATGAGAAGCTGTACAGCAACCATGCGGAATTTGACAAGTACGGTCAAATCATCGAAGACGGCGTATCCATCGGGGTCAACAAATATTCACTGGTTGAGGTCGTCAATCCAAACAAAGACCTGATCCGGCAGGAGGAGCTGGCCCAAGCGCTGGAATCCGAAAGCGACGCGGACATCACCAGCGCCGAAACGAAGATCATGTTCAAGGAATTTCAGGAATATCTCGCGGGCAACAACCCGATGGGCTGGTCCGGTTATGCTGCCAACGGTCCGGAAGGCTCCATGAAACTGCTTCGCGATTTGAACGATGCGGGCAAAGTCATTTCGAACGGTTATGTCGGCGCTCCGACCGAGACCATGGCGGACAAAAAAGCGACCCTCGACCGGCTGGAGCAGGAAACGTTCATCAAAATCATTTTGGGCGAGGCAAGCATCGACGCCTTTGATGAGTTCGTGGCTAATTGGAAGAAGCTTGGCGGCGACAAGATTACGGAAGAAGTTAATGCATGGAAGGCCGCCAGATAAAAGGAGATCGGCTAACGGGAACAGGGGAGGGAGGTTTCTGACACCCGCCCCTGTTCTCTGTTCACCACCTGCTGAAGGCGAAAGGGATATACATTGACAGACAGGAGGATCGCCATGTTAAGCAAAAAATTTCGACGGCAGTGGCCGCTTCATTTGATGATCTTGCCCGGCATCGTCATCGTGCTGATTTACAGCTATTGGCCGATGATCGGCATCGCCATGGCCTTTCAGAAATTCGTTCCGTTCAAAGGCCTTTTCGGCTCCGATTGGATCGGGCTGGACAATTTCCGCTATGTGTTCGATCTGCCGGAAACCGGCCAAATCATTTGGAATACGGTGTTTATCGCCTTCATGAAAATCATCGGAGGATTGGTCGTGCCGATCCTGGTAGCCCTGCTGCTGAATGAGCTGAGGAACGAGCTGATCAAACGCGGCGTGCAGACGCTTGTATATTTGCCACATTTTTTATCGTGGGTCATCCTTGGGGGAATCTTTATCGACATCTTGTCGCCGACGAACGGGATCGTGAACCAGATTTTGGGCTGGTTCGGCGTCGAGCCGATTTTTTTCCTTGGCAGCAACCAATGGTTTCCTTATACCCTCGTCATAACGGACATCTGGAAGGAATTCGGCTTTAGCACCATCGTCTATTTGGCTGCGTTAACCTCCATCAATCCTTCCCTGTATGAGGCGGCTACGGTGGATGGCGCCAACCGCTGGAAACAGACCTGGCACATCACGCTTCCCGGCATGATGCCGATCATCATTTTGCTGGCGACCCTCTCGCTTGGGAATGTGCTGAATGCCGGTTTTGATCAGGTATTCAACTTGTACAGCCCGCAGGTCTATGAGAGCGGGGACATTCTGGATACGTTTATTTACCGGATCGGCATGCAGGGTGCCCAGTATGGGGTGGCCACGGCGATCGGCTTGTTCAAATCCTTGATCTCGTTCGTCTTTATCGTGACGTCCTACGCCCTGGCATCCAAGTTCGCCAATTACAGAATATTTTAGGAAGGAAGGTGTCCCGTATGCATAAACCGTCACTCAGCCGCAAATTTTTTCTTGGCTTCAACTACGCTTTTCTGATCGGTCTGGGGCTTCTCTGCTTTCTTCCCATCGTTCATATTCTGGCGGTTTCCCTCAGCTCCAAAGGCGCGGCGACGGCGGGGATCGTGAAGCTGTGGCCCGTTGATTTTACGCTTAGCTCCTATCAGTACGTGCTGAACAAACCGCAATTTATGGTAGCGATGTGGGTCACCGTGCAGCGTGTCGTTCTCGGGACCGGGATCAGTATGCTGCTAACCCTGCTCATCGCTTATCCCCTGTCGAAGGAACCACGGGATTTTAAATTTCGCACGCAATATGCCTGGTTCTTCGTGTTCACCACCCTGTTCTCCGGAGGGTTGATACCGAGGTATATGACAATCAGGGATACAGGTCTGATCGACACGATATGGGCATTGGTCGTCCCGGGTGCTGTAGCAGTGTTCAACGTGATTTTGCTGCTCAATTTTTTTCGCGGCCTGCCCAAGGAACTGGAGGAATCCTGCTTCATTGACGGCGGGAGCTACATCACCAGCCTGTGGAAAATATACGCGCCGCTGTCGCTGCCGGCCATGGCTACCGTTACGCTGTTTACGATCGTCGGCCAATGGAACGAATGGTTTGACGGACTGTTACTGATGAATTCTCCGGAAAAATACCCGTTGTCGAGTTATCTTCAGACCGTTATCGTACAGACCAACCTGACGTCGATCAATGCAGACGATGCCGCGGCCCTTTCCGAAGTATCCAATCGAACGTTTAAAGCCGCTCAAATATTCATCGGCTCACTGCCGATTCTGCTGCTGTATCCCTTTCTCCAGCGTTTTTTCGTCAAAGGTATCGTGCTTGGCAGCGTTAAAGAGTAATCTCGAATATGCGTTATGTTCGTTTGATCTCCGTGCCTGCTTTTTCGTTATATATGGTATAATTTTCTATCGAGGTGCTAGGGGATAGGTGCTAGGGCCAGCATCGTAAACTCAGACTTTCCGATAAAGCGATCAAGAGAGGAGAGAGCAGAATGAACGAAGCGTATCTTCAATTGTACGATTATCACATTTGGGCGAACGAAAGACTATGGAACCATCTGCAATCCTTGCCGGAAGGCGTGTTTCTCCAGGAAGTGAATCTGGGCTTCAAATCCATCGCCGAAGTCTTCGGTCACCTTGCGGCTGCGGAGGAAGTTTGGTTTGCCCGGATCAAGGAGGAAAGCCCTCCGTCGCTTGCCGCGAGACCGTTCGCGAATTTGGAAGCAGCTCGTCAATACCTGAGCGAGCTTCAAACCAAGCATCACGAATATTTAGCATCGGTAGGCGATATGGGGAAGGTTGTGACTTACCACAACACAGCGGGTGAGGCATTTCAGAATTCGATTTCGGAGATTCTCCAGCAGGTCGTAAATCATGGAACCTATCATAGAGGCAATATCACGACCATGCTTCGGCATTTGGGACACAAAGGGTTAATAACGGATTACATTGCCTTTTTAAGAGCGTAGCTTAAACGCACCACACATAGGTGACTTCCTGCTGTCATGATATCTCATGAGCCGGGAAGTCTTTTTTCTGTTTTTCACCAAATAGAAATTAGGATGTAAAATAGAATATATGCCTTGGGAATCGTTTTAAGTAGAGAATATTTATAAATATAATGGGTATAGTTCTTCCTGCGACTCTCTTATATGATGTAGGCGATATGGATACTAAAGATTGGGATTATCAAAGAATCCTCTATCGACCGGATGAGAAAAGAGAAGTCTAATTGCGTAGAAGGCAATAACGGGAAAAATACATATAGAATGGGGAGTTTTATTCTATGTATAGTTTGTACGGAGAGCTGTGTACGGAAGTGTATGATTTGAGTAAACCATTAGGTTTCTCGTTTGGTGACGTGGAGTATTATTTAGAACGTCTGAAGGACGTACAAGGAAAGGTGCTGGAAGTCGGCTGTGGATCAGGGAGGGTGTTAATTCCGCTGCTTCAAGCAGGGATCGATATGGAAGGCGTGGATAATTCAACGGCTATGCTGGATTCTTGCAGAAGACGAGTCGAGGAATTGGGCCTAACAACTAAACTGTATGAAGACGAAATGCATAACTTTTCGTTGACGGATTCGTATGAGGCTATTATCATCCCTGCCGGATCCTTTCAATTAATAGAGGGTCGGGAGCAGGCTGTTACGGCACTGCGTCATTTTTATTCTCACTTGAGACCTGGTGGCAGATTAATTGTGGATTTGTTTATTCCTACTAATTTTGACGCGAATCACACCTCGACTAGGAGCTGGGAAACCTCCGATAACGAAGTCATCGTTCTGGAGGATAGACGTACGGAATGCAATCTGCTTGACCAGCGCATCGTCTCGATTCTGAAGTATGAAAAGTGGAAGGAAGGCGTTCTGGTTCAGACCGAGCTGCAGCGGTTTCCTCTTAGCTGGTATGGATACCACGAATTTGAACTCATGCTAGAGAAGCAGGGATATGAAGAAATCACGAAGTCGGCTGACTATACATGGTTGAATAAACCTGTTAAAGCGGATCAGATGATTACATTCGAGGCGAGGAAAGCTCCGATAGGGCGCTAGTAGAACTAGTGCCCTCGGGTGTTTATCCATACGTGGCGTGAAAAGCCTGTGTGCAGGGATAAATTAGAATCAGTGAGGTGTTAGTACAGTCATATGAAGTGATGGAATTAGAACGTGAGGGAGGAATAACAGTGACAACCAAAGCGATTTTCCTCGACTTTTATGGGACTGTGGTTCATGAAGATGATGAGATCATTCCGTTAATATGCCAAAAAATCAAGGCGACTTCCTCTGAGGACTGTACCATTCAGGAAATAGGTCAATACTGGTGGAAGTCCTTTTCAAACATGTTTCATGAAAGCTATGGGAAAAGCTTCGATAATCAAAGAAATCTGGGAAGAACATCTTTACGCGCGACGATAGACTACTTCAAATCGGATTGCATTGCAGAGGAGATCATTCAGGAGCAATTTGACCATTGGCAAAAGCCAGGTATTTATGAAGATGCGCTCTCTTTTCTGAAGTCGTGTGAATTGCCCATATATATTATTTCTAATATTGATACATCGGATGTGATGGCAGCGATAAGTTTTCATGATTTAAAGGTCACTGGCGTGATCACTAGCGAAGATGTTAGGTCATATAAGCCTAGATCGGAAATATTTGCAGAAGCACTTAGAAGGTATGAGTTAAAGAATGCGGAGGTCCTGCATGTCGGGGATTCATTAACAAGTGATGTTGAGGGGGCTCAAGCATTGGGAATCCGAGCCGTTTGGATCAATCGCTTGAACAAAATAAGGCCAGATCATATACAGCCCGATTACATCATAAAGAAGCTGACGGAATTAGAAGGGATCATCTAGCGCGAAATATTTAAGAACGATAATGAATAGGAACGCTTGTGCGTAACCACAATGGAAGGTAGAGTAGAACATATCGTATGAATAAGAAAAATCATTCAGTCCGCCAACTCCGCTGAACAGCTGAAACCTAATGGAACCAGTTAATTTACACTTGGTGTCTTTTCGTTTTATGTTTTTTTCATGTCTACGATATGGAAAAGCAGTAGAATGGTATACAAGGTTCCTGGGCGTACCAATCGTACAAGAAGATTTATAAGAAACTGAATTGAAATATCACATGGGTGGGGGAGAAGACATGATACAATCCATTGTCCATATTGCATTAGTCGTGAAGGACTATGATGAGGCCATCGCATTTTATACCGAGAAGCTGAATTTCACCTTGATTGAAGATACATACCAGCCTGAACAAGATAAACGTTGGGTGGTCGTAGCACCTCCCGGCTCGGTCGGCACGACGATATTGCTTGCCAAGGCGTCCAAGCCGGAGCAAAAGCCATTTATAGGCAACCAGTCGGGAGGCAGAGTGTTCCTGTTCTTGAATACGGATGATTTTTGGAGAGATTATCGTGAAATGGTATCGCGGGGGATTGAGTTTGTAAGAGAGCCCAAAGAAGCGGATTACGGCATGGTGGCGGTATTTAAGGATTTATACGGCAATCTGTGGGATTTGCTGGAGTTGAAGGAAGATCATCCACTGATGAAACGCACGAAGTAATCGGTATATCGATCGTGTATCCAAGAACATATAAGGAGGAAGCGACAGATGTCTAAAATCCTCAATGTGATTGTCATTGCAGCGCACCCGGATGAACCCGAAATCTATGCAGGCGCGATCTCGGCAGCTTACGCAGAGATGGGTCATCGGGTGAAGTTCGTAACGCTAACCGATGGATGCTGCGGTCATCATGAAATGAGCGGGCAGCAGCTGGTCGAACGTCGGATTCAGGAAGCTCATGAGGCTGCAAAGCGTCTTGGGGTGCTGGAATACGTCGTTCTGCCCATTCCCGATGGCGAATTGATGCCAACGCTCGAAGTACTCAAGGAAGTGATCCGTCTGATTCGCGGCTGGGAGGCGGAAATCGTCATTACGTTCCATCCGAACGGTCCCGGTCATGTGGATAACCGCAATGTCGGGAAGGTCGTGCGGGATGCGGCAGATTTTGTTGCGAACGTACCGAATGCCGTCCCTGAAGTGCCGTCATTGAAGAAATCCCCGATATTCCTGCTGATGCCGGATTATGCGGCACGGGCGACGTACCAACCGGATATTGTTATCGATGCTGGGGGCGTGATCGAGAAGAAATTGCTGGCCTGCGATGCCCATGCTTCCCAATTCTATGAGTTTGCGCCTTGGCAGGGCGGTTTCTTGGATGCCGTACCGGATACCTGGGAAGAGAAGCGGGAATTTATTCTAAAGCATTGGGATCGGTTTCTTAGCGTCTCGGACGAAATGCTGCCTTCGCTTGCGAAGCAATATGGCCAAGACCTTGCAGCCAGCTTACAATATGCAGAGCCTTTCGAAATCGCGGATTATGGCAGAAGACCGAATGAAGCTGAAATGGAGATTTTGTTCCCGATGTTAACGGGTACTCATGTGTAATCAATTTTTGGTTAGATCAGAAATAAAAGAGCGGATTCCCTTCTCAGGGAAATCCGCTTTCTTTTATGATCCGAAAAATAAGCTTATACCTTCTCTAAGGGGGATTCACCAACTGGACAGAATTCGGGATTCGTTGTACTTAAGCGTTCGGCAAATTCCGGCTGAAGCTTGGCAAGCTCCGCATAATAACTTCCGATTACATGATTGCCGCTCACCGATCCATTCTGGAAGGTCAACGGCCATTGGGTATGGACATGGCTGTAATAGTACTTCTTCTCCCGTTTAGGCATCTTGTAGATGTGAGGCGGGGCATGCGTTACGACGTCGAACAGGTTGGCGATGCGGCAGCTGTTTCGAACATACTTGGCGAAGGCCTTGGTAAAATCGAGATCTCCTACACGAGGGGACCCGTAGGTAAATACATAAGGGGATGGGTGGTCCGTGTTGGCGGCCGCATCGACTGCACATAAGGTTGCGAGCGCTCCTCCAAGGCTGTGGCCGGTAATGAACAGTGTTTTGTGTGCAGGAAGTCGGTTAAGTGCCGACATGACCTGGCCCCGAGCAGAGGCGTAGATGTTCGTGAAACCGCGGTGTGTGAGAGAAGAGTCCTTAATATATTTGAAGTTTTTTTGGGAGGCGATGGCATCAGAGATCCAGTTTGTTGTTGAACTGGTGCCCCGAAAGGCGATAATGATTTCATCCGGTGATTCCAGAATAAACCCAAAGCGCTCGGACACGCTGATTAAGGAGTTGGCCTCAATGGTGTCATAGAGCGAATAATTTAGCGGAAGGACAAATGAGCCGTCCGTGTTGCTGAATTGTGTATAGGTCTGTCCGCAGATCGCTGCCAAGAAAATGGCCCATTGTTCTCGTTCCATGCTCGTACCCATGCACATCCCGCCCTTCTGTTCTCCTACACTATATTAGGGTGTGGAAGGAAAGGTGCCTATACGCCTAAGAATGGCGAATTCGCCATCTTGCCCAGGCGCATACACGGGATTTTATCATGAGAAGGTTTGGGTAGAATTAAGAAATATGGTACGATTCAATAGACGTTCTTGGTCGATCGGTGCATAAGCATGCACATCATCAGATTGTACTTTAATGATACATAGAGAGCAGGGTTATATAGTATGACGGACAATATTCAACAACGCTTCCGTTACAGTGAGGCACCCATCTGGGAACTACAGCGGAATTATTACGAAGAACTGGGGATGAAAGCCTGGAATAATGATCAGGTTCCGCAGTATATTACAAGCAATCCCATGATTGCTACGGCTTACGCCGAAATTATATTCGGATTCCTTCGGGACCGTGCCGATCAAGGCGAGCTAACCGAAACGGTGACGATTCTGGAACTGGGAGCCGGAGCCGGGCGCCTCGGTTATCACGTGCTGCACAAGCTGTGCGAGCTGAGAGATTTTGCGGGTATAGCGCTGCCCCCTTTCCGCTATGTTATGACGGATTTGCCGATTAAAAATGTTGCGGCATGGCGTCAACACCCTGCCATGCAATCCTATATTGAACAGGGGCTCCTGGACTTCGCGAGGTTCGATGCCGTGCATGACACGGAAGTGAACCTGGTGGTATCGAAGACAACGATACGTCCTGGAGATTTGAAGCAGCCGCTGCTGGTTGTCGCGAACTATTTCTTTGACGGTATTCCGCAAGAACTGATCTATGTGGGGGAAGGCAAGATTTACGAGAGCGATGTTGTTATCGAGTTTCCGGAGCAGCACGACAAGCTCAAGCCGGCTGAAGCACTGGAACAAATGAAACTGGCCTATGAGCACCGCCGTGCGCCCAGATACGAGGAGGACAACTATCCGTACCGTGATGTCATTGCTTACTACCAGCAAGAGCTGGAGGATTCGCATATCCTGTTTCCGGAGATAGGACTGACCTGCATGGAGCGTCTGAATCAGTTATCAACGTCGGGTTTCATGCTTCTCACGGCGGATAAAGGAGATCATCATATCGATAATTGGAAGTTTGCCGAACCGCCGCAATTAATTTACCATGGCAGCTTCTCATTAACGGCTAATTATCATGCGCTGCAGCATGTGTTTGAGCAAAGGGGCGCACATGCGATTTTCCCCACGCAGCATTATAAAAATATTAACGTCGGCTGTATCCTCATGCTGGAAGCACCGATGAGTTACGCGAACACCCGGATCGCTTACCGCCAATTTATCGAACGCTTCGGACCTGATGAATTTTTCAGTATGAAGGAATGGATCGACCGGAATATTGAAAGCATGGGTATGCAGCAAATTTTGTCTTTTTGGCGATTGGGCGGGTATGATGCCGAGTTCTTCATTCAGAGCGCGAAGCGCATCTCGAATCTGCTGCCGGATGCCAATGACGAAGAAATGCTGGATATTCGAACAGGCATCTACAAAATGTGGTCATCGTACTATGTGATGGAGCAGCGTTATGATCTGGCATTGGACGCGGGGCTGGTGCTGTTCGAGATGGATATGTACGAGGATGCAAGGTTCTTCCTGAAGGAATCCGTGGAAACGGACGAAGACGAGCCGGTGCCAACGGTTATATATTGCTTGGCGATCTGCTGCTATGAGCTTGGTCTCGACGAAGAGGCTCTGGAATACACGCGTGAGGCGCTTGTTCTGGAACCCGATCATGAAGAGGCTTTGGCACTGTTGAAATGTTTTGAGTAATACACGCATTACTTAATCTTCGCGAAGGAAATTGCGTATTTTTCTCGGAATTGCATAGAACGACGCACGCGACCCGGCCTCTGAGATTACAATAAGGCTGGGTCGTTCTGTATTTTGAACTAGATCCCATTTACGATTCCATTCATACAGATGGCCCTGCGAGGATTGTTGGAGTGGAGTATAATGTATAAGGACATTTACGTAATGATGCTGACAGAAAAACATACAACGATAGGTGAAAAACATGAGAATAGCTTTTTTTGATTCAGGTTTAGGCGGTTTAACCGTGTTATCGGAGGCAATGAAGGAGCTGCCGCAGGAAGATTTTTTGTTTTATGCGGACACTCTCCATGTGCCTTATGGTACCAAAGCCAAGGAAGACGTGAAATCTTACATCCATCATGCGATGGAATCGATCATGAAGGAAGAAGTCAAAGCCATCGTCGTTGCATGCAACACGGCTACAAGCATGGCGATTTCCGATCTGAGGAAGGCTTATCCGATCCCGGTTATCGGGATGGAACCGGCCGTAAAGCCGGCCGTCGAAATTAATCGTTCCAGCGGGAAGCGAATCCTGGTGCTTGCCACACCGCTGACCATAAAGGAATCGAAGTACAGGGATCTGGTTCGACGAGTCGACAGCATGCATATCGTGGACTCCCTGCCCCTTCCGGAGCTGGTAGAGCACTGTGAGGCTTTGAATTTCGATCGAAAGGTCATGAAGGATTACTTTACCAAGCAATTCGAATCCTTCGATATGAATGAGTACGGAACTATTGTCTTGGGCTGTACCCACTATCCATTTTACAAAAGCATCTTATCGGATCTGCTGCCGGATCACATTCGCATGATAGATGGCAGTAAAGGAACCGTGAACAGACTCATTCAGGTTTTAAGTGACAATGATCTGCTCAGCTCCAGCGGTAATCGGGATGTTACGCTATTAAATTCGAGGCAATCCATGGAGTATACAGAGAAGATGAAGAAAGCGTTGAGCATTTATAGGGAAATAGAGGGATAGGGTAACAGGAGTCTGTATGGCTTTGTGCGGCATATCAGATTACTTCACAATAAATTGGAGGGGATTAGGGGTGGAAATTCGCTTTTTATCCGATGTAGAATATGCCGTTTCAGTTTTGGCAGTCAACGAAATTTTGAAACAAAGGTACTGTGTATTTGACTTGGAATCAACGGGCATCCACCATGAAACGGAACATATTACGCAGGTGGGTGCCGTTATCATTGAGAACGGTATCGTTCAGAAATCCCAAACCTTCAACTCGTATGTTCAGCCTCTAAAGCCCATTCCTGAAGCCGTTGAGCGTTTTACCGGCATATCTAATACAAATGTAGAGTCTGCCCCGAGATTCAACGAGGTTTACAGCCGTTTTATCGAATTTATCAAAGTACTATAAGGTGAATGATCGGGACCTAAAGCGACATGATGCGCTAGGTGACAGTATTTTGATCGGGCGAATCTTTTTAAGCATATTAGAGGAGTTTCAAGCGAGGAATTTACATGACATTCATTTCAAAGAAGAGGTTGTGGTCAAAAGGTTCCAGATAACGCCCTTGGTTTGAGGGATTATTGAGGTAAGGAGCAGCATAGTCTAAGCGTATTTATAATGTGTGGTAGAGTTCAATTACATATAAATTATCCATATCCTGTCAGGCGTAGGTTGTAGCATAATAGCCGATATAAATGTTTAATTATGAATACGCTTGCGTTTGGCAGGCAGGGGGGGTGCAAGATGGAGGGCAAACGGATATCGTTAAAAGATCCTGGGACGAATGGTCAGACTCGTGGTACGTAGGATATCGAACCGAAGAGGTCATTTCCAGAGTCATAAAACAACCTGCTTCCGCGTTTCACCCTACTACATTCTCGATGATCATGAAAGCATTCCCAGACCTTCGGGGCAAACGGATATGTGTTCCTTCAAGCGGAGATAATCATGCCGTGTTTGCTTTTCATCTCATGGGGGCTCACGTCACTTCATGTGACATTTCGGAACGGCAGCTCGAGAACAGCTCAGTTATAGCACAGAGATATGGATGGGATATTGAGTTTATCTGTGACGATACCATGAAGCTGAGCAGCATCAAGAGCAATGACTATGATTTTGTCTACACATCGAATGGGGTCCATGTATGGATTCATGATTTGAATTCGATGTATACCCAGATCCATCGAGTTCTTAAACCTAATGGGGCTTTCATCATGTATGATATTCATCCATTTATGCGCCCATTTGGAACCAGCTCTACAGATAAGATCCATGTGGTGAATCCATATGACTCCACAGGGCCTTTTGGAGAAATACCAACGTATAAGTGGCGTATTCAAGATATGTTGAACGCCATGATGTCATCCGGTTTTACCGTTAAACATATGGAAGAAATGTTCGCAGTAGACGGTAGGTTCTGGGTGGATGAATCCAAAGGCGAGGCTAGCCGTTTGTCTGATCAAGATCTGGAAGATTTCCGTAACTGGCAATTTAACCCGCTTGCAGCGCTTCCTCAATGGTTATCGATCTATGCAACGAAATAATATAACAGAATAACAGACAACATATGACCCGACCTACGTTCTAAAGGCCGGGTTATGATGTTAGAAGGGGACTTTAATGAGCAATCCTTTCGAGAAACTAATATCATATACACAAACTTCTCAGGAGAAGTATGGTGCTTCTGCCTCCGCTTTGTTCATCATTCAAGATGGTCAAGTCGTAACGGAATGGTATTCTGGTCAGCATCATTTTAAGCGTGGTGCATTGCCGGTAACCAGGGATTCGATGTTTAATCTATATTCAATCAGAAAGTCATACGTTGGCATGGCAACAGCTATAGCGGTTACAGAAGGGAACATCTCCATCGATACGGTTGTCACTGATATTGTTAAGGATATGGCAATTAGCGATTTAAAGGGCGTGACGATCCGAGAATTAGCTACCAAAACCAATGCGAAGTACTTTGGTCCCCAGCGAATCGAACGCGAAGAAGTCGCAGGAAAACTAATAAAAGTGATCACAGGCAAGACAATCGCTCAAATAATAAGAGACCGGGTATTTAAACCACTGGATTTGAACCATTCGGAGTGGGTGTCTGTGCCGGAAGCTCGATTGGTATGTGATTTTCAAGCTGCGGATGGGTATGCATCCATTCGAATAGAATCCGATGAAGGCTGCGACCGGAATTTGTATGCCAGCGCTAAGGATTTGGCGATGTGGGGATATCTCCATCTACATCAGGGAACCGTTCATAACCAACAACTTTTATCCAGTGAAGTATTTCGTTTAATTAACCAATTAAGAGCTGAAACTCAAGATCAACACCGGATTTTTGGATGGTATTATCAAGAAAAATGGTTTTATGCTTCCGGAGCCGCCGGCTGTCATTGCGTAGTTATCCCTGAGTTCAATGCGGTAGGGGTTCGGATGTTGAACAAATATACGGAGAATTATAGTGAAGATCAGACCATGTTTAATGAAACATTATACGAGTGTTTGGGGTTATAAAAGGTAGAGCTGATAGTGCAATAATAAACTGAAGGGCGGTACGCATCGACGACAACCTTTACACCAGCGGTAAAATTGGACCCGCACAATGGGCAAAAATCTATTGTCCGGCCCAAGCATGATAAAGGGTTCTCATTCGGTTACTCATAATCCTGATGTAGGAGAGGACTGGGGAATTGAAATTAAAATTATTTTTCATTCTTATGTTAGCTATCCTTGTTGGTTGTAATAAAGAGAATGATGAGATCGTCATAGAAATCCATAAAGAACAGCATGTTAACTACTTGGAGAATTACGGATGGAGCATTGATAGATTTGCGTCCGAAACAAAATACGCTGCCTATACTTTACAATCCTTTAAGTCGCATGTGAAAGATATTAAAGAATGGGGTCATGTGGATTTGACCCGATTTTTGGATCAAGAAGTTACAGAGACAGGGTACTTCCTGCAAGAGAAAACAGCGACGTACAATCAGATTGTAGGATTTATACTGGAGTCAGGCAATGAAATTATTGGAGGGTATTTGGTATTTAATTATGAGGCAGAACAAGCTGATGGAACATTGCACATCGATCATAATGTTATGAATCCTATTCTTCATCGCAAGGAGTTAGGTAGTAGTCCGTCTTCGTAAATGTTGAGATGTATTGCAGGATCTATGCGCAGGTGCATTTAACCTGGAAACATGAGCAGTCGGCGGAATGGCCGAAGACTTTGATGTTTAGTGGTTTTGATGAGTGGGTTCGCGATTCAATGCTGCCTGATAACTAATATTATTGGAGATCAATCTAAGAACGAAAGGATGCGCTCTAAATATGATCGGTTTGATTATTATCGTTATGATAGTTGGCTTGGCCGGGATCATCAGCAATCAGTATTCTGCTCTGAGAAGAATGGAACGCATGCAGCGTTCACTGGATGAACTTAACACAAGAATGCAAGAGATGAACCATCATCCTAAACCGTGAAATTGTTTATTAGTGGAGCGAGGTTAGTCTTCCTTAACGAGCAGACAAGGAATCTGGGAGCGTATTCGCCTTAATACAATTAATGTGGGAGTATGATATGAACCCTTTTAGACATTCAAATAAAGAAATCAGAACGAAGTTTGAGATCGATTTGCTGCACCAGGCACAAGCCAAAGAACCTACGAAACCACCACATCCTTGGATTCATGAGGTTATCATTCCAGCTGCGGGGTGTATTGCGTGCGGGTGGGATGCCGATGAGAACCTTGTTCTGATCAGCAGCAATGGATACAGTATTACGCAAGCCGAGTCAGGAACCTTGATTCACAGAGAGCGGGATTCTGATGTAACCGAAGATCATATTAGCGAGAATTACTTGAGTTTTCATATTCCTAAGAGCGGACAGGACATTTCTATTTTTGGGTTTGAGTCTGGCGATGGGATTCACATCACGCACGATGGTTGGATGCTTGAAGTCATTCACCCTTGGTGGCCAAGGGCTTCCGTCGTATTGGATCAGATATTTGTCCCTAACTATGAATATCTTAAACAAGCCGCGGTGATCGATTTGAACCGGCTGGATGGAAGAATAAAGTGCGGGTTTTCGCCGTCTGGTCGACATTTCGTCATTCTGGGGTCTGGTGGAGCAATCTTGTATTCGAGGGAGCAGTAGATATCTACCTACATAAGTGAGTTCGTTATATTTTAAGCAAGCTGACATGTGCCAGGACGGAGGAGAGATAGAATGTCTAGGCCCCAAATAACCTATGGCATGTATACTATGTGCCTGATCCAAAAAGATGATAAAGTGTTATTAATCAATCGCCCAGACAAGCTGGGTTTTCCCGGATATCTTGGTCCTGGGGGAAAGTGGAGTTTCCTGAGAGCATTTCAGAAGGTGCTGTGCGTGAGGTTTTTGAGGAGACAGGACTGATCGTAAAAAATCTGGTGTACAAAGGATTAGATGAGTATGTGGTTCCTCAGACAAACTATCGTTACATGGTGTTTAATTATTTGGCGGACTCTTTTGAAGGCAAGCTGTTAGCGGATCCGCCGGAAGGTGAGCTCGTGTGGGTACCGATTGATGAAGCAATGGATCTACCAATGCAGCCCTGGTTTAAACGAAGATTTCCCCTATTCTTTGAAGAAGGGACTTTTGAAATCTCTATTGTCTGGGATGAGGATGGACAGAAGCCGATTGAAGAGAAAATTAGAAGCTTAAGACAAGGGCAACGATCCAGAGGAGGGACCATTATCAGATGATCAAATACAATATTTGTTTTGTTCGGCGCGGTGATGAGGTTTTATTGTTGAATCGTAAATCCCCGCCATGGATGGGGTGCTGGAATGGCGTGGGAGGCAAGCTGGAGGCGAACGAAACCCCGCGAGACTCGATGTTACGTGAGCTGGAGGAAGAGACACATATACGAGACTACAATCTAACCTTTAAAGGCGTAGTGACTTGGTCCGTCAACGGCTCGATGACGGGTGGTATGTATTTATACCTAGCAGAGGTGCCCGAGGGTTACACCTACCCTACACCGATCGCGACAGCTGAAGGAATATTGGATTGGAAACCAGTGAGTTGGATAACCGACGATGCAAATGCTGGAATTGCAGCTAATATACCGGGTTCGCTCGAACTCATCCTACATGATTCGAATTGCTATGATCATCGATGTACATATGAGGATGGTAAACTGGTCGAACAAACGCCGCTTCCGATCAGTTCCTCGATTGAAACGGATGAAGCGATGAGGGGGGCGTGGTTAAATCAGTATCGGGGAGAGGAAATTGCAATTTAATCACGTGAGAAAAAATACTCGAGCACCACATGGCTCGACCTAAACAGGATATATCTGAGGTCGGGTTTTGGCGATCATTACTTAGAAGTGGTATACCCATCCGAATGAAAGATTAGAGAGGCGCGAGAACGAAGGAATGAACCAGAACTACAATACATCCATCACGGAGATAAATACATGATGAACAAATTACTTCATAAGGCGTTGGTCCCCACCTCCTACGGACTCTTGCTTGCAGTGATCTGGATTCCTATCGGCATTTTAATCTACATGAACTATCTAGCAGGCGTCATTACTATGAAATACATCTTGTATTTTTTACTCGGGTTGCCCCTCATTGCCATTTTGATCGGATTAATCTGGTTTCGAAAGAACTCGGGGTATTCTATTTTTTCTGTTTCATTTTTGGTACTGACCCTGTTGATTACGGTGCTTATTCCTATTATTTTCGAATAATACCAAGGCATCTCATAGACTCTGGAGCGCCGATGCTCCAGGGTCTTTTTTTATGGCAGCAGTAAGTTTATCTTAAGGTCCTCTTAACGTAGATTTAACATTGGCAACCGTATAATGGTGGGGAGGTGGTAGAAGAGATGCGTCTGCTAATAATCGAAGATGATCGTGAATTATCCTATGTCATGAAAGCCGGGCTTGAAAAAAGCGGGTTTCATGTCGATGTTGCCAACCAAGGGCTTGAAGGTGAAGATAAAGGGTTTGCCAACCGGTATGATGCTATTTTGCTTGATTTGAATTTGCCTGACAAAGACGGGATGGAGATCCTTTCCTTTCTACGTGAACAGCATATCGACACGCCAATCGTTATAGTTACGGCACGGGATGAAGTCGTTCAGAGGGCACTGGGATTAAACACGGGGGCCGATGATTATATCATCAAGCCTTTTGATTTTGTCGAGCTTGAAGCCCGCATTCAAGCCGTCATCCGCCGCTATTATGGGCGAACGAAGAATGAGATTGATATCGGCCGCATTCGAGTCTGTCCCCGTACACGGAAGGCCTACATAGATGGAATGGAGATCGCATTGTCCGCCAAGGAATTTGATATATTGGAGTATTTGGCTAGCCGAAGCCCGGATATCGTATCCAGCGAGGATATTGCGGAGCATGTGTACGATGAGTTTTTTGACCCGTTCTCGTCAGTGCTAAGGGTGCATATTGCGAATTTGCGCAAGAAATTAACGCTGCAAGGTGGACAGGGGCTACTGGTCACTATAAAAGGGAACGGGTATCAGTTATGCGGATAACCTCGATGAAAGTCAGCCGAGTTCTTCTGTATTATTCCCTTACGGTGACGGCTTGCCTGATTCTTGCATTCATTTTATTCATTAGCTCCATTACGGTCCCCGAGTCCAATCTGCCCACATATTTATTTATGATGAACATGAACAAAGTGACAATGCTCATACAAAACGGGGATTTTGGCGGCATGTCCTTCCTCGATCTGAAGCCGTCCATCATCAACAAGAGAAACCTGGAGGATTATTATGTGGGAGCGCTGCTTCAGCATATTCCTATCTTGATTCTATGTCTTGTAGGCATACTCGTAACAGGGACCTGGGTATTGTCCAAAATTCTGAAGGTCCAGCATGAGAAACAGGCCTTCCTATTAGCCAAGCAACTAAGCAGCATGGACGAGGAACATATCATCATGGAGCAGCATCCTGCCATTGTTAAAGCATATCAGGAGATTAAGAGTAAATTCGAAGCGTACACCCTGGATTACGTCCGGCTTAGCGCTTACGTGACGCATGAGCAGAAGAATATTCTTTCCTTGCTCCGAGCCAAATTGCAGCTTTCAGACCATGGGGAGCTGACGGAAGAGGTGGATAAGGTTACGGATAGTCTAGACGATATTTTGACATTGAGTGCCTCCAAAGAAATTACGACCATGGAATTAGTCGATACAGCACTTCTGTGCGCTAATGTATGTGACGAATATCGGAGGCTGCACCCGAACATCCATTTTGATTTTGATGACGATGCCAACAACACCATAATCGGGCGGGAGCTCTGGATAAGCCGGGCTGTCACCAATCTGGTGTCCAATGCAGTGAAGTATGGCGGGAACAGTGAAATCCATGTGTCGGTATGCAACAGGAAGGGAAGCTTGATTATATCGGTCTCCGATGGAGGAGAAGGCATTGACGAAGCGGAGCAGGAGAAGCTGTTCGATTACCAGTATCGGGTCGGCAAACTCAAGAAAGACGGCTACGGCATCGGGCTGAGTCTGGTACGCCATGTGTGCGAGCTCTGCGACGGATTGTGCTGGGTAGAGAATAGAGGCGCTAGGGGCACTACATTCTATATGATTTTTCCGGAGGCCTTAACATTAGATTAACATGGCATTCATTAGAATGGGATTGTCCAGGGTGGCAGTGAACCGCTTCGCTGCATCTTAGGCCAATAACAAAAGGGAGGATAACCATGTACATCTTTCAACATGCCATGAAAAACATCGGCCGAAACAAAGGACGAAACCTGCTGATGGGAATCATCGTCCTGGTCATCATCGTTGCGACCGTCATTTCGCTGATTATCAACAACACGTCAGGCAGGATCATTGACGACTATAAAACGCAGTTTGGCTCCAAAGTCAGCTTGGCTCCCGATCTGGAACAAATGTACAGCAAGGGAGCGGATTATGAAAAAGTCACGTCGGAGCAATATTTGGAGTTTGCCAATTCAGCATATTTGCGCCAGAGCACCTTCTCTGCCATTGTGCCGAGTGTCAGTAATACCGTCAAAGCGGTGGACCAGGATAAGGATCTAAAAGGCGGAAATATCAAGCTTCAAGGGCCGGGGGGAGCGTCCAAAGGCAATCCTACGATGAAACTTGTCGGAAATTCTAACCTGGAAACCCTTGCCGAATTCGCGGACGGACAGAGATCCATCACGGAAGGCGAAATCTATAAGGAGCCCAATGAAAGTATCGTAAGCAAGGAGTTTGCAGAGCTGAACGATATCTCGGTCGGGGATACGATTGAGGTGAATAGCGTGATGGGCGAAGGCAATCCATATACATTGACCGTTACCGGAATCTATCTGGACTCTACTGCAGAATACGGGGACATGCCCATGGAGATGAGTTTTATGAACCGCCGCAACGAAATTTTGACGAGTTTTGATACGGTGATGGGGGATGATCCATCGTCAGCAAGTGCAGTCAACATTCAGGCTACTTATTACATGAAAAGTCCGGATCTATTGCCTGATTTCGAAAAGGAGCTGCGTGACAAAGGGCTTCCTGGTTCCTATACGGTAAGCACCGATGAGGAGAGTTATGCCAAGGTTGTTGGCCCGGTCGAAGCGATGAAGGGAATCTTCTTAACATTTATGATTGTTGTGATTATTCTGGGATCGATTATCCTTGCGCTGTTGTCTTCCATCACGATCAGGGAGCGGAAATATGAGATCGGGGTTCTACGGGCGATGGGGATGAAAAAAGGCAAAGTCGCTGCAGGACTCATAAGCGAGGCACTTATGATCACGGCCGTCTGCCTTGTTGTCGGGCTGGTCATTGGAAGTGCGCTGTCGCAGCCTACGGCCAACACCATTCTGCAGAATCAGATCGAAGCAGCGGAACAGGCAAAATCCGCAAGCGGACCCGGTAAATTTCTGATGGTCGGGGGACAGAGCAATATGAGTAACGTTACAGCCCCGCCGATCAGCCAAATCGATGTCGGGCTGGGGATGGATACCCTTTTACAAATTGCACTTATAGCGCTGCTGTTAGCAGCGGTCTCCAGCATGATGAGCATCAGCCGAATTACGAAATACGAACCCATCAAAATTTTGATGGAACGGAACTAGGGGGCGCATGAAATATGAGTGTATTGGCCTTGCAAAATGTATCGTATCGCTATGAAGGTGCAAAGCAGCTTGTACTGAAAAACGTCAATGTGGCGTTTGAGAGCAGTAAAGTATATACCATTGTAGGAAAATCCGGCTCTGGCAAATCCACCTTGCTGTCTCTCCTGTCTGGCCTGGACGTATGTGCGAACGGGGAGATTTTGTATAAAGGAGATAGTCTGAAGTCGCTCGACCGCGACTATTATCGAGCGAAGAGCATCGGCGTTATTTTTCAAAGCTTTAATCTGCTCACTACGGCGACGGCCGTCGAGAACATTGTGCTGTCCATGAATATAAGCGGCAGTAAGGAAAAGGACAAAAAGGCGTTTGCCTATTCGCTTCTGGAAAAAGTGGGGATCAACCGGGATACGGCAGATCGTCGAATATTGAAGCTGTCGGGGGGAGAGCAGCAGCGCGTTGGGATTGCACGAGCCTTGTCGCACAATCCGGATGTTCTCATTGCCGATGAGCCGACCGGGAATTTGGATCGGGATACGGAAGCCGAAGTGTTGAATATTCTAATGTCCCTTGCACGTGATCATGGTAAATGCGTCATTATCGTTACCCATTCCAAAAAAGTCACATCGGTAGCAGACGAGGTGTGGGGGCTCTCGGAAGGGAAACTACTCTATATCAAATCTTAATTAAGCTTATATAGAAAGGCTGAACATATCATGAACAAAAAGAAAATACATGTCCTCAGCATCGTTCTGTACGTTCTTGCCGGATTGTCAACGCTGTATGCGGCTTGGGCAGCGGTGGAGTCGCACGGTTACATTTCCAGCATGATGGAACAGAATCAGATCAGTGTAAGCGGAAGCGAGTATGATATTGTCAACTTTTATATGGCGAACAGTGCACAGTATGTGTTGTTTGCCGTGATCCTGGGAACTCTCGGTTGGATGCTGCAGCGGAATGCTTCAGGTCCAGCAAGCCATGTTACCTTCGCACGGCAGCAGGCGGGCTCTACTTCCTCCAATGATCGGTCCGTTGAATCGGACGGGGAAGATTTTGAAGAGTGGTTCCGGAATAATCAGAATTAGTAGAAGTGTGGAAATTGAGAAGTACAGGACCAAGGATGGATCCTGGGTCAATCGTGAGTAAATGGAACCAAAAAGAACCTCCCCAATGGGAGGTTCTTTTTGGTTCCTTCCCGAGCACAAATCATCTATTATAGAGAGAAGGAAAATTCTTCTATTTGGAATTGAGGCGATATTCTTGTTTGGGCGTGCAAGAGATTGACGGGTCATGGAAGACTCACATGAGGAGGAGCTATGGATGGCCAAATTATCAGGTCACGGGCAAGTCGTGGAGTATCTTCAACAACTTGAGCATCCACTAAAGGCTGAAATTGAGGAAGTAAGAAGCTTCATATTAAGCGTCGATGATCAAATAACCGAGCAGATCAAATGGAATGCACCCAGCTTCTGCGTTCAGGGGGAAGACCGGATCACATTGAATTTACAAGGGAAGGGCTTCTTTCGCATCATTTTTCATTGTGGGGCAAAAGTTCAAACGCATGACATCAAGGGAGCCCTGCCTGAGGATACGCTATTGGAATGGGCTTCTAATGATCGGGCAATCGTGAAAATATTGAATTTAAACGATCTGGAGGAGAAGAAAGAACAATTAAGAGAAGTTATCGTTCGATGGATTGAAGCAACGAGTAAGGAGTAGACGGGGAGTAACATGGTTGTCGTTTTAGCGCTATAAGATGCTTGTAAATGGAGAGTGACTTAGTTGAACAAAGTGATCGATTATTATAATGCCTTCGATGAATGGGGGCGTTTGGATAGGGAGCCCATTGAATTTATCGTCAATCTGCATCATATCTTGAGTATGCTGCCTGAGAAAGGTCACGTGCTGGATAACGGAGCGGGACCTGGGAAGTATTCGATGGAATTAGCGAAGAACGGTTACGATGTGACCTTAACAGATCTTACGCCAAGATTAGTCGAGATTGCGGCTGCTAAAGCTGAGGAACTCAAGTTAACCGGCCAGTTCAAAGGATTTCACCGTGCCAATGCCAACGATCTTAGCCTATTTCAAGATGAGCTGTTTGACGCCGCACTGATGATGGGACCGCTATACCATTTACAGACAGAACAAGATCGGTCTACGGCCGTCCGGGAATTGTATCGCGTTACACAAGCGGGTGGCTGCGTCTTTGTGGCATTCATGACCCGAATTCGGCATCTGATGACATCCTTATCATTTCCGGAACATTGGAAACCGAATGATACGATCAGCAGCATTAAGGAATTTGTTAGGACCGGGATATTCAATCATAGTGATGAAGGACGATTTACCGGTGCGTATTATTTCAACTTGGAGGATATCAAGCCGTTCATGGAATCGAATGGCTTCAAGACGATTAAATTGATAGGCTCGTCAAGTATAGCAGGCTCCTTCAAGGCAGAGCAGTTCGATTATTGGCGGTCCCGTGGGGAAGAGGAATTCCAGGAAGTAATGAAATTGATCTACCAGGAAGCGGAGAACCCCAGCATTTTGGGAGTCTCATCTCATTTATTGTATATTGGGCAGAAACGATAAGAGATTATAAATACGAGTGGTTTGGGGTACTTTATACTTTTTTTGAGTAATAGTCGAATGATTCAGGGGGATAGACATGATCGTTCAAGAAGTTGATGACCTGGGTGCAATAGACATAGCCGAGCTCTTGACTGAAAGCAAGAGAGAAGGGTTCAGGAATATCCATAGGCTTGTGAATGATTATAATGAGGGCAGCAATAGGTTTCAGCATGAAGATGAAGCCTTGTTTGAATGTCGAGTTGGTCATAGGGTCATCGGCATTTGCGGGTTGAATCGTGATCCGTATTCCGACGGAAGCATAGGCAGGATCCGCAGATTGTATGTGTTAAAGGAATTTCGGCATTATGGTGCCGGGAGAAGGCTGGTCGAAGCGGTAATTCAGAAGGCGAGCAGTCATTACAGTAAACTCGTGTTAAGAACGGACAACCCCAAAGCGGCTGATTTTTATAAGAAGCTGGGTTTTAAAGAAGTGAAGGGTGATGTACGGATCACGCATGAACTTGGGTTGGGATGTAATCACGGCTGCCATGCATCGATCCTATAGAGTAAAAAAAAGACCGCCGTGAAGGCAGCCTTCCTACCCCTCGTAGGCTTGCTGTAATGTCTGCATATCGATTTTTGATTTCGTCTGGAGTAAAGCCTTCATGACGCGTTCGGATTTTGCCGGATCGGAGTCAGTTATCATTTCGCTTAAGTTAGCAAGGACGATCTGCCACGATACACCGAACTTGTCCTTCAGCCAACCGCATACTTGGGCTTTCTCGTCGCCGCCCTCAGACAGCTTCTCCCAATAATAGTCCAATTCTTCTTGGGTTTCGCAATGCACAATAAATGAAATGGCTTCATTGAAGGTAAAATGCGGACCGCCATTTAGGGCAACAAAATGTTGGCCTTCCAGCAGGAATTCCACAGTCATTATCGCACCTTCGGCAAATGTATGGTTGTCATTTTTTTCTGCACCGTAGCGCGTAATACGCTCGATCTGTGAATTTTTAAAAATAGAGACGTAATGCTGGGCGGCTTCCTCGGCTTGGTGATCAAACCACAGGTTTGGCGAAATCTTTTGGACTCTATTCATCATAATCCCAACTCCTTCATCACAGGTAATAGAATGTAATGCAATCGTACCATATCCTTCTTAACACGATTTCTTTCCAATTGCGATATATTCCTGGAATTATAGTACGAAGATAACTTTTTAGGATAACGGAGGGTTAAAACAATGAGTGGAAGTCAATTCATCATTACGGGAACCTCAAGGGGAATCGGCGAGCAACTGGCTTATATGCTCCTAGAGAAGGGCCATGAAGTGCATGGAATCGCGAGAGGAACGTCCGAGAGATTGAGCAGCTATCCAAAATACAGACACTATGTATATAATCTGAGCGATACGTTGGGGCTGGAGGAGCTTGTGGATAGGGTGTTTGACGAGATGGATCCCGTTCACGCGGATAGGATCTGCCTTATCAATAATACGTCCATGCTTGAACCACTGAAAGCCATTGAACAATGTGATGCAAGAGATATACATATGAATGTGCAAATCAGTCTGGTTTCCCCCATGATTCTGACATCCGGCTTCATCAAGAAAACGGAGGGGTTGTCCATTCGGAAGAAAATCATCAACATCTCTTCAGGCTCTGGCATATACCCAGCACCTACGATGAGTGTCTATTGTTCGGTCAAGGCCGGAATCAATATGTTTACGCAAAGTGTAGGGAGCGAGCAAAGGAACAGGCCAAACCCGGTAGAGATCATTGCGGTTAATCCAGGTATGGTAGATACGGATATGCAAAGAATGGCCAGAGGGAAAAATGAGCAGGAGTTTGAAATGGCCAAAGCCTTCGCCCATGCGTATGAGTCAGGGCAGCTTCTATCTACAGAGGAAATCGGGGCGCATCTGTTACGTATCATCGACAAGGATTTTGCAACCGGAAGTGTTGTGAATTATGACGAAATCTAAGCGACCTGTGAAAGCTGAAGTATATCTTATCTATCGGAGGCTGTTATCATGTTGATGCCAACACATATCGTCGCTGTCGGCGGCATAGTTGAGAATGAACGCGATGAGATTCTATTGGTGAAGGGGCGCAGCGGCTGGGTTTTTCCAGGTGGGCAGGTGGAAGCCGGAGAGAATCTGATGGAGGCGTTGATAAGAGAAATCAAAGAGGAGAGCGGCATGGATACCATCGTTTCCCACCTGATCGGAGTCTATTCCAATACATCAACCTATCCGGGACACAGCGGAGTTGCCGTGGTTCCAACGAAAGTGATGATGGATTTTGCGTGTAAGCCTACGGGCGGCGAGCTGGGGATCTCGGACGAAACGACGGACAGTCGTTGGATCCCTAAGGATGAAGTGCTTCAATTGATTACGGCCCCGGCCATTCGTACGCGATTTCAGGCTTATTTGGATTTTAATCGAGAGGTCGTCTATATGGAATATATGACGAAGCCGGAGTTTGAAATTAAGTTGAGACGGAATATCTAAGAACTACGAAATGGTCTGATAATGGATTGAAAGGAATATTCGCATGGAAGAAGTCATTGTCACCCCGTACAATCCGGACTGGAAGAATGAGTTTGAACGGGAACAAAATAAAATTAGGTTGGCTCTGAAGGGACTCGACGTACACATCGAACATATCGGGAGTACGGCAATTAAGGGTTTAGGATCGAAACCGACCATTGATATGATGGCTGGTGTTTTGAGTTTAACGTTAGTAAATGAAAATGAACAATACATAGAGAATCTGGCCAGAATCGGGTATGAATATGTGTTTAAACCGGAGTTCCCGGAGCGGCTTTTCTTTCGAAGAGGCCAATGGCGGGCGGGGACACATCATCTTCATGTTTACAAGTATCAAGGCCAACAGTGGAACGACCAGATTTTGTTCAGAGAGTATTTAAAGAACCATCCGGACACACGGGATCAGTATTATTCCTTAAAAAAAGTTCTGGAAAGCCAGTTTAAACATGACCGCGTGGCCTATACCAGCGGCAAGGCTGATTTCATTCGTGAAGTGATCCGGAAGGCAAGGCAGGATACAGATTTAGTCGAGGAACTTGATGCGGAAAGGAATTAAAGATGATGTCCGAATATTACTGGGATTCCACAATCGAATACCTGAGGAATACAAGAGGGTTATATTATAACAATGATTATCTGGAGTTTCTTGTTAAGAATGTCTGGAAAATGAATACTCCCATTAACATTGTGGATTACGGTTGTGGTTATGGGTATCTAGGATTAAAGCTTCTCCCGTTATTACCCGAAGGTTCAACCTATACAGGGATAGATAAAGGCAAGGATTTGATTAAGGAAGCAAGAGAAGTGTTTGATAAGCTGCCCTATTCTACTGAATTCATTCAAGGAGATCTTGAGGATATGTTTGTGGAACGTCAGTATGACGTTGCGATCTGCCATGCATTTTTATTACATATGGCAAGCCCTCGGGAGATTCTTCAGAAAATGATGAATAGTGTACTGGACGGCGGACGAGTCATTTGTTTTGAGCCTCATTGGATTGCTAATACGGCTAATTATGGCTTCGATGGAATCCAGCAGTCTGAAGTCGTCCGTCTAGGCATATTACAGAAATTGTATGAAGCGAGTGCCAAAGATAGCGGGAAAGACGGAAATATCGGCATGAGGCTCCCTATTCTTCTAAGTCAGCTGGGATTACGGAATGTGGAATGCCGAGTCAGTGATAAAGTGAATTTTTTAGATCAGAATATGGATGCTGCTGAGAAGGTTCGGCTTTTTCAGTCCTTGAAGGAAGAAGGCATTGGGCAGGAACTGGAAGATCCGGTTAAGGTAGTGGAGCAGATGGTACAGAGAGGTTTATCAGTGGAAGAAGCCCAAGCCCAATATGCCGCTGAACTCAAGTTGTTCCAGGTGTTTAATAGCGACTCGTGGTTGACTTATGCACCGAATATGAAGATCTCTTATGGAACGGTTGGTCGAGAATAAACTTGCTTAAGGAGCCCTATGAAAATTGGATTGGTAAGACATTTTAAAGTTATACATATATTGGATAGGAAATGGATGAGTTCCGATCAGTTCAATGCTTGGGTGGAAGCTTACAACAACGCTGAAATTGAACAATCCGACCTGGACTATGATTATTCGGAGTGGAATGTCTGCATATCCAGTGATTTGCTAAGGGCCATTCAGACGGCAGAAACGATATATCCAGGCCCTATCATCACAACGAATCGTTTAAGAGAGATTGAGGTTCAATCGATTCATTCTTTGGGAAATCTAAAGCTTCATTACCACATGTGGTTGGTGATGGGGCGCTTGGCTTGGTATCTGTCTCACCGCTCGCAAGCGGAGCGGCGAAGCGAGACACGGAAGCGAGCTGGGCATATCATTGATTGGATCGAAACGAAAAAGAATAGGACTACAACGATCTTCTCCAATAATAGATAGCCAACTGGGTTCTGTCTCGAAGCTCCAATTTATCCAGTATGATCGAGAGGGTATTGCGCACGGTTCCTTCGCTGATAAACAATTGCTCGGCAATTTCTCGATTCGAGCAGCCTAAGGCAACCAGCTCGAGAATATCGTTTTCCCGCGGGGTAAGGTCGGCACGATTCTCTTTTTCGGGCAGCATCAAGGTCTTCAGCACATTGGCATCCACAACGGAAGTACCGGAAGCCAAAGCACGCAGCTGTTGTGCCATACTGGAGACCTGCGTTGATTTCAGCATGTACCCCTCGGCTCCGGCTAGCAGCGCCAGGCGGATACTATGCTCATCTTGAAATGTGGTCAGCATCATAATCTGCACCTGGGGCCATTTTTGCTTGATTTGCCTCGCCGCTTGGATTCCGTCCATACCAGGCATCCGAATATCCATGAGGACGATGTCCGGCAGGACCTCTTCACAGCATTGAATGGCTGCAGCGCCGTCATTCGCAGTGGCCGTTACTTCCATATCCGGTTCTCTGGATAGAAGCAGCCGGAGACTCTGACATACCAATGGATCGTCATCCACAATGAGAATGTTCATCGAATGCCCCCCTTTCCCATAGGTAATACGCAGACCAATTGAAAGCCGCCGGATGTATTGATGGAGATGCTCCCGCCTGCCGCCTGGGCTCTTTGCCTTAGGTTGCGGAGTCCGGTTCCAGGCAGCGAGGAGGAATCCAAAACGCCGTCATTTTGGACGCTTAACCGCACGATATGTTCATTGACGTCCAACGATACTTCAACGTGTTTGGCTTTGGAATGACGCACCGCATTGGTCAAGGCTTCCTTGAGACTAGCATTCAGGATGACCCACAGATGGGCGGCTATACGAGATGTATCTCCATAAATTTGCAGCTGGACAGGCATCGCTTTGAAATTACGGCAGATCCCCTCCAGGCTCCGAATGCCGGTCGCTTGGACAGGCTGCATATTATGGACCGTTTCCCGCAGCTCCAGGGCGCTGCTCGACAAACGCATCTGGGCTTGGGCAAACATATCTTCCGCTTGCGGGTCATTCTCCCTCCATAATGTTTCAAAAGCTTGAAAGGCTAACAACGCGGCTGTTAATTCATGGCCAACCTCATCGTGCAGCTTCTGGGAGATTCGATGACGCTCTCTGAGCTCTGCAAGCTGAGCCGTTTGCACATTGGCCATAAGCAGCTCACCCTTCAATATTTCCAGTTCGTAGCGATCGCGACGCTCCTGATCTGCCTCCAATCGATACTGATGGGTTTGTTTGGACCAACATAAAACGATCCATCCCGCAAATGAAGCTTGAACGAGCATGAGAAGAAGCGGGAGGTCCGGATCGACATAGCAGATGACAAGCACTGCCAGGATGGGCAGGGAAAATAGCGGTGTACCGGCAAGCATGGTTTCAAATAGCGGCAGAGCCAGTCCGAAGCCGGCCTCCGGCCAGAATGGAATGATGGATATGCATAGAAGCTGGTCGACCAGTGTTGTCCATGAAGGAAGGGGAAACCGCCATCGGGCTAACGCCAGGATCGCTAAGGCGAAGACCAGGATGAATCCTTCGGTCCCGGCATCTCCCATAAACCAAAGAGCGGCCAGAAGCAGCAGGGCAAGTATTCTCCAAATCACGACGGCTATGCTCGGGGACCACGAATCGGTATAGCTTCTCATGAAAACCTCCCATGGCATACGTTCTCTTTTCCCCATATCGTAACATATTTTTCAAGCCAGTTTCTTTCGGCTGCCAATCAGCATAAAAGCGATCGCAAACAACAGCAGGATCCCGAGCGGAGTGAGCTGTTCCGCGAACAAGCCTCCGTTCTTAGCAAGCATGATTCCCTCATGGAACCAATAGGTAGGGGATACCATGGCGATTTTCTGCAGGGATGCAGGCATAGCCTGAATGGGAAATAAGGTTCCTCCGAGCACCGCCATGATCAAGATGATTCCCAGCATAACGGCTGTAGAAGATTCAGGCTGGCGGAACATGGAAGACCAAGCGAGAGAGAAGCTAATCGCGGTGACCGAGAACATACTCAAAATGCTGAAGAGTTGAATCAGACTGCCAAAAACATCGGCATGCATCAACCAGGCGCTGCACGTGATCACGGCACTTTGTCCTACAAGCAGCAGAGCGAAAGCGAGCAGATTCTGCGATAAATACTTGAAGTGGGTCACAGGTGCAACGCCGATTCGGGTCAGAATTTTATTCTTCCGATCCTCCATGATCATATGAACGAGTTTGGAGGCAGCGAATAACAGCAGGATTCCGTAGAAGTGATACCCTAGCGGTAAGCCATGCCAACCGCCCACCGGGAGGACAACGACGGCTGCGGGAAGGCCTAACAGCAAGATAAGATTGGGCAAGCTGCGGACGCTCCGAATGAGCGCGAAGTTAAATATCGTCAAGCGAGCTTCCTCCTCCCAAGCCATGCGCTGATCATCATGCATATCACGGTTAAGGCTAACAGCAATAAGATGCTAAGGTACGCTTTCCCTTGCCCGCCATCGATAAACATCTCTAGGATGGCCATCTTTCCGAGGGATACCGGATTCCCATAAGACGACATGAACTCAAAGAAACGATGATCTGGAAGAGGAAACATGAGTCCGGTCAAGATGATGAAGCCGATTCCGAGGACTTCAGATACTCTTTCAGCCAATTTTACGTTATGGATGGATAATGTCAGCAGCAGATGTACGGACTGTGCAAATAAGGAATAAATAATAAATACCAGCAATACCCAGCCAAGCGATCCCCACGCGATCCCGAACACCCAAGTTGTGAATAGCACCAAGACCAATCCTTGCAAAGTACTGAAGAGTGTGCAGGCAAGAATAAGAGAGCTTGAATAAACCGCTACGTTAATAGGGAGCGAATAGATTCTCCATTTGCGGGTTTTAAGTAAATCGATATCCAAATAACTCATCAAATACGTGCCGCCAAAAAACTGAACGCCCATAATGGTCGTAACGACCGTCAAGTCCAGCGGAGGAACACCCTTCATGCCTTCATAGGGTCCAATAACGACACCCAGCACGGTAATGACGACCAGCGGCAGGCCCACAAGAAGCAGCTGCCCGATGGGTTCTCGTATCAGGCGAAGCAAGGAGAAGTACGTCATTCTGAACACAAGCATGTTAAGTTCCCTCCGTGTCACGTAGTTGCTTACCGGTAAGCGTAAGGAATACGTCTTCAAGCGTAGGTTTCTCCGCATGGATGGATAGGACGCCGCCCGCGCTTTTGGCCAACGACAGGATACGATCCAGATTTCCTGCACCTGCCCGTGATATGATCTGAATTTGCGTTCCATTCAAAACCACGTGCTTGACTCCATCCAGTTGTTTGATGTTATCGATCAGATCCTCCGTCAACTCCACGACTTCCAGCTTGATCTTCTCTTCATGGTGGATGTTCTTTACCAACTCATCAATCGTCCCCTGCGCGATGACGTGGCCTTGATCCATAATCACGACGCGAGATGCGAGGGACTGCACCTCTTCCATGTAATGGGTGGTATAGAGAATGGTCGTCCCCCTTTTTTGCAGTTCGCGTACCGATTCCAGGATGTGATTTCTGGATTGGGGGTCGATTCCAACCGTAGGTTCGTCCATGATCAGGAGCCTGGGCCTGTGAATAATAGAGCAGGCGATATTCAGTCTCCGCTTCATTCCCCCGGAGAATTTGGAAGGGCGTTTATGGGCTTGATCCGTTAATCCGACGAATTGGAGCGTTTCCGTGATTTGCCTTCTCAATTCTGCACCTCTTAACCCATATATTCCGCCAAAAAAGGCGAGATTCTCTTGGGCGGTTAAATCCTCAAAAACGGTGATATCCTGCGTGACCAGTCCAATTTTCCGTTTGACCTCCAGCATAGGGCCGCTTAGCCGTTCACCAAACAGCTCGATGCTACCGGAATCGATGCCGATTAAGCCGGATAACGCATGGATCAATGTGGTTTTACCTGCACCATTCGGACCAAGAAGACCGAGTATTTCGCCTTGCCTGATTTCTAAATGGACATGGTCCAGGACAAGCTGATGCCCATAGCGCTTAATGATATGGTTCATGGTAGCGATTGTCATCCGAATCCTCCTTAGCTTGAGTGTTTAGCTTTATTATGGCAACCGGGAGAAAGCGTTCATAGTTACAATTGTAATGAAATCGGCAGGGAACCGCATGTTGAAATATGATGCCGGATACGTTACCATCATGGAATTAGTACATGTTGAATCGGCCAATAAAGGAGTCGTATCTGCGATGACCAAGGTACTTGTAGTAGATGATGAGATCAGTATCTCAAGTGCAGTTGCCTATGCGCTGCGGAGGGAAGGACATACGGTGGAGACGGCAGGGGATGGGCAGGAAGCGCTGGAGCGTGTGGAATCGTTTGATCCCGACGTGATGGTGCTCGATGTCATGATGCCGAAGCTTAGCGGGTACGATGTCTGTCGCAAGCTCGGGGACCGGCAGCGCCCGGCCATTCTGCTGTTGACGGTGAAGGACGATATTGTGGATAAGGTGCTCGGGCTGGAGCTTGGTGCCGATGATTATATGACAAAGCCCTTTGACATGCGGGAGATCATCGCCAGGGTAAAGGCATTGTCCCGAAGAAGCCGTACTCCCGAGGCTGCCGGGAACCAAGCCCCCGAACAGCATGTCATCCGGATCTCCGGGCTTACCATTAATCTGTTAAATCGCACCATTCACGCCGAAGGCAAGCCCCTTGAGCTTACGCCGAAGGAGTTTGACCTGATGGCTCTCCTGGCACGGAATCCGGAGCGGGTATATTCGCGAGAGGCTTTGCTAGAACAGGTATGGGATATGGATTTTGCCGGCGGTACGCGTACGGTAGATATTCACGTCCAGCGATTGCGCAAGAAGCTGGGGAACCAGCATGAAGTGATCCAGACCGTTTATGGGATTGGATATAAAAGCACGGAGATTCCCTCATGAACAAGGGAAAGGTGCGTTTCGGCTTAAAGTGGAAAGTCGCGCTGCTTCTCGCTTTGCTGCTGATCGCCGTTGTGGTTGTTCTAAGCACGTTGGTTCTTGCCGGGATACGGGAGGATCAGCGGGTGCGTCTGGAGCAATCCTTCGCACAGAAGGCCGAAGCAGCCAATCTTAGAATTCATCAGGAATTACTGACGAATCCTGAGATGAAGCCGGATGAATTTATGGAAAATGTCGGTCAACGGCTGGCCGTCGATCTTGGAACCCAGAGCGGCATGCCGGTGACGCTATATAAGCTGGATGGTACATTCACGGGGACTTCCCTTCCTTTCCAGCCGAAGATGGATGTACAAGACGCGCTTGCACATACGGCGCAAGGACGTTCCGCCTATATAACCGAGGGTGACCAGCTGCTCTATCTTGCTCCGCTTCGGCATATGGAGGAGCCGATCGGAACGATTCAATTCCACGCCTCCCTGGCTGAGCAGCACGCTTTCTATGACAGGATCCAGAACTTGTTTATCGTGACGGGCCTTGCGGTGCTGGCCGCCGGCTTCCTGATCGGGTTTCTGTATGTTTGGCGGCAGGTGCATGTCATCGGCAGGCTGAACCAGGCTGCGCAGAGGATCGGTGAAGGCGTCTACCTTAGCGAGCCGACGGTGAAGCGAAACGATGAGCTCGGCGAGCTAGCGCAAGGCATATATGAAATGAGCGGGCGAATTTCCTCATCGGTGAGCCAGCTCACGGAGGAGAAGCAGAAGCTGCTGGATGCCATCGAAAGACTGCAAGAGCTGGAACAGCAGCAGAAGCAGTTTATCGGGAATATCAGCCATGAGTTGAAAACGCCGCTGACCTCCATATTGGCTTATGCGGATCTGCTTGAAATGTATCGCGATGATCCCGCCCTGCTGGAGGAAGCCAGAGGACAGATCGGCAAGGAAGCACAGCGTCTATACCGCCTGGTAGAAAAGGCGCTTCAGTTATCGTCCATGGATATTTATGAATTCGAAACCCATGCGGAACACGTAGATCTCATGCCGATTCTGGAAGAGGCGGCAGCCCGGTTAGAGGTCAAGGCAGAGCAATCGGACATTACGATTCGATCATCTTTAACGGATGGTAAGGTGTGGGCTGATCCGGAGAATCTGATGCATATGGTACTGAATCTGCTGGATAACGGAATTAAATACAATAAGCCCGGAGGGACGGTTACGCTCTCGAATGAAGTGAAGCAGGATCCTAATGGCCAAGATCGTATGATCATTAAGGTAAGCGATACCGGTATCGGAATTCCGGATGATGCCAGAGAACGGATCTTTGATCCGTTTTATACGGTGAGCAGCGACCGTTCCAGGGTTCACGGAGGAACGGGACTAGGGTTATCCCTGGTACGCAATCTGGCAGAGAAACAGCACGGCTCCGTTCAGCTTGCGGAATCGGGTCCCGGCGGTTCTACGTTTGTGATTGCCCTGCCGATGAATCGGCCACAATCCTCAGAGGTTATTTCGACAGAAGAAAGTTCAGACTTGGAATAAGGTCTGGACTTTCTTTTTTTTCAAGGGTACCTGTTTGTTTACAAGTTCGTTACAAGCTCGATATCGTATCGAGATATTCACATTCTATACTGAGTTCAACAGGGAAAGAGGCGGCATGCCAAGATACATTCTGTGCTGCTGCCGAAGCGCCTTGGGGGATATGCCATTGGGAGGAACCTGTTATGAGAAACAGAGTAGGGAAGTATGGGTTCAAGTTGATGTCTGCTGTTGTTATTGCTGCAGCCCTGACGGCTTGCCAATCCCAGGATCGGCTGACGATCGCGGAGCCAGGCAACAATCAAACCGGCCAGCCCCCTGTATCGAATGCTGGAGAGACGGCATCAGGAGAGCGCAAACTTACGGTTGTAGAAGGAGCGAGTGGTCCATCCAGTCAGGAAGTGGTTGTGAATCAGACGCACCGGATCGCCTCGTCGAACATTGAGACATGGCTGTCGGAGAATGAGGTCAAGGTGCTTACAACCAAGCTGATCAAGGAAGCGACCGAAACGGAAGAACCGCAATATGCTTATTCCTCCGAAGCAGTGAACGTAAGTACAGGTGAGCGGCGTGAGCTCACGAATCATGAAGAGTCGCATCCAGGCGAACATCTTGTCAAAGAAGAAATCTCGCCGGACGGTAAATATAGTTTTATTCAGAAATGGAGGGATAAGTATAAGGCTGATAATTTCCTGAAGGATCTTAGTACAGGCAGGAGCATACCGGTTAAGGGCGACAATTACATGGAGATCGGAGGGTGGCTGGATACAGACACCTATGTTCTTGCAGCAGGCTCCATGAGCGGCAAAGGCGATATTCGTCTCATTTCAACGGACGGCTCTTATACTACCATAGCTATTGAGGATGAGGATGTTGAAGTCTACAACCAGTTCGGGGCGAGTAAAGGCCGGATCTATTATATCGATGTAAACCAGGTGCTGAAGGTCGTTGAACCGGGGCAATCGAAGCCGGTACAGCTTATTGAAAATGTATGGAGCTTCACCATCTCGCCGGATGGAGAGTACATTGCCGTCTCCACAGCGACCAACACGGAAGGGAACTCAGGCAGCAATTTACTGATCTATGACGCAGCCGGCAGCCTGCAAGGATCCCTTATCGGAAAAGGAAATCTGATTTCTTACCCGTCTTGGTCGCCGGATTCTGCCAGACTAGCTTTTGATGTATATTCGGAGAATGAAAGCGGGATGAACGGAGTGTATGTATTTGATACGGCTTCAGGAAAAGTAAGCTGGATGGCGCCCTATTATTCGGCGGTGCATCCTGCGGCCCATCCGGTCTACCCGCTGACTTGGAGTCCATCTGGAAAAAGACTAGGAATTACGATTGACGATAAAGAAGCGTTGATTGCGACGTATGTCATCGATTTTAAATAAAGATATCGAGCTTCATACTATGACTCATCGACTTGGAAGGTTGGTGAGACAACGAGGGGAATGGATGAAATGAAACCGTTGAAAAAATCAATCGTGGCGGTTGCCGTGCTGGGAATGACGTTAACGGGAGCAGCAGGTGTCTATGCGGGAGCCAACCTGGAGAAAATCTCGGCTTACCTCAATCACAGCATCGGTATCAAAGTGGATGGAGTCGTATATAACACAGGCAAAACATTGACTCCGATCACGTATCAGAATACGACATACCTGCCGGTTCGCGCGATGGCCGATGTGCTGGATGTACCCGTGCAGTACGATTCGAAGAATAACCTGGTGCTGATCGGAAGTAATCCTGGAAACGGTCAGACGACCGAGCTGACCAACGTGAAATACAGTGATGCCGAGCGAAAAGAAATCAAAAGCGCATTCGCCAAATTTGATGGTTTTCAAACGCCGTATGCTCCAACTCAGATGGTAAAAGGCGATGTGTACCAAAAGACAGGCGCATCGGAAGATGGCGTTAACATGTTATTCAAACACATGACGGTATATATCTCCCCAAGAGACTATTCTCATGGATATGACAGCAAATCGGTTACATTGTCCAATGGGGTTAAAGCGAAATGGTATACACCGGATGATACGGACATGCTGGGCTTTCAGATCGATGATCGTTTTGTGACAATCAGCTCACCGGAGCATTCCTTAAGTAGAGCACAGCTGGAGAAGGTTGCTGTAAGTGTTGCCCAATTGAAATAAATATAGAGATAAAAGAGATAAAGATATGGCTTAGATATGAAAAAGGTGAATAGAGGTTAGTACGAGGAAGCTTGCAGGGTGAAAGGAATGCCCTGTGAGCTTTTTTTATTTCGAAAAGCTATCACGCGCATTGATATTTCCTGGGCAATCCAAACTTCCAGTATATGTAAGAATGAGTTTTGGTTTTACTTTGATTTTATAGGAATTTTACGCATAATAGAAACTAAGGGAGATGATTCCACTTTGAATGAAAAGAATATCAGTACGGTTGTTAATGGGGATTTAATTGTTACTCATCTGATAGGGAAGATAAACACGGATGATGTTATTGAATGGTTTAATGGTTTTGAAAATTCATGTCAGCAGTTTATTGGTAAGGGACTGAAATACAAATTGTTGGTGGATAGAAAAGGATATACTCCAAACCACTTCTCCGTTCAAAAAGTATGGAAAGAAAAGTTCTTTAATGACACTATCCTGAATCAAAGCAAGGCCATTGCGTTTCTTCTTGAAGAAGGGGAGATCATGAATTACCTGCAGCAATCCAACACCAAAGAATCCGTTAAATTTTTTGATGATTATGAACAAGCACTCCATTGGTTAAACAACTATCCAAGTTAAAAATTTATGTTGAACCAGTTGCTCTATAGCAACTGGTTTTTTTCTTATGCTCACAGCTTTACGTTGTAGCGAAATTGGCTTGCTTGCAAGCTTCTAACAGCTAAAAAAAAGAAGCAGCATGATCGCCGCTCCTTCTAAAATCCATTAATTACGCTGTAATAACAGGTAACCGCTAATGCTGGATGTTCTTTGGCGGAATACGATTTTGAAACCTACATCATGATCAAGCAAACAGGCTAAGGCAGTTCTTAGCAATGCATTCGGCGTCAAATCAGCTCGGCAAGGAGAAGCATTGCCAATGACACGAGCAGCAACGATTCTGCGCGGGGAACCCGCAACGAGAGGGTTTCTTGCCCAGCTGATTAATACTAAATCCGGCTCTGGAACAGCACGGACACGACCCATTTGAATCACCTCTTTTACTATAGTAGAGTCAGTATATTAAATGATAATCTGCTATGAAGTGTGCACAGTAAAGGCGGAGTTTTTTAAGATCGTGGTTGCAACCCAAACTGACGGAAGGGGAGATGTGGTGTGAATTCTATGAAAATGAAGGACATGATTAATGAGTATGTGAGAGCCTATAATTCTTTTGATATCGAGGGGATGATTGCTCTTCTGCATGAGAAGATCGAGTTCAGAAACATATCAAGCGGATCGATCGACGTGGAGACCAAAGGAATCGAGGAATTTCGAGAGATCGCCGAACAGTCCAAGTCGTTATTCTCCTATCGTTGTCAGACGATCATTGGTTATTCGTTCGAAGATGACAAGACTCAGGTTGCGATCGACTACGAGGGTATTCTTGCTAAAGATCTCCCCAACGGTATGAAGGCCGGCGAGAAGATTCATCTGAAGGGAAAGTCCGTATTTGCGTTTAGAGACGATAAGGTAGCAGTGATAGAGGATCATAGTTGATTGAGCAGTTGGAACTCAGGTGCACCTGAGTTGATCATTCCAAACTGTATTAGCACCACCTCTTGTATTGGTCGGAAGGCAGGAAGAGTTTATCTATAGTTGTTTAATCCCGGAAATAGGGTTCCTCCACATGGTATTATTTGGTTTAGTGTACTGAGAAAAGGGAGTGAGCGAGTGTCAGAAATCAACATCAAACGAAGCAGTCCGGAAGAAGCGCTTGCGGTACGGACGAACCTGATTCAATATAATGCACAGCATATTGCAGAAGATTTGCAGCAGAATTACGAGGAGATCAACTTACATATAAAGAATGAGAATGGTGATATCGCAGGCGGGATCAATAGCGTGTTTTGCTGGAATTGGATTGAGGTCGATATTCTATGGGTGGAGGATCGATCCCGGGGGCGGGGCTACGGTTCAAGATTGTTACAGGAGATCGAGAAGATAGCCAGGGAAAAGAAATGCACCTTCATCAAGCTCAATACGTTCAGCTTTCAAGCGCCACTGTTCTATCAAAAGCATGGATTTCAAGAGATTGCACGTATCGACGATGCCCCAAGAGGGCATCAGCATTATTATTTGATAAAGCATTTGGTGTAGGCATGTATTAAAACCAACAACCATCCAAAGGAGCTTGATATGATTAGATTGCAGCCCATTGATAAGGATAATTGGACCGAATGTATTAAACTGAAAGCGAAGCCGGGGCAAGAAGGCTTTATCGCCTCCAATCTGTATTCGATTGCCCAGTCTCAATTTCTTGAACATTTTGAAGCAATGGCCATTTATAAGGAAGAGACGATGGTCGGATTCGCGTTATATGGCTTGGACTCCGATGACGGGAACTACTGGATTTACCGTTTGATGATCGACGGTAATTTTCAAGGGAAGGGTTACGGTAAAGCGGCTTTGCGAGACATAATTGAAGAAATCCGAAACAAACCTGACCGGACGGATGTCCTTATGATAAGCTTTGATCCGAAGAACGAACAGGCCAGGCAGCTTTATGTCAAAGCGGGTTTTGAGGAGATCGGCGTCATGCCGTGGTCGGAGGGTGAGTCCGTAGCAAAGCTGATGCTGTAAAAAAACCTCAGCCTACAAGTATGCGGAGAGGATGATGCTGATATGAAAATCGTAGTGACTGGCGGCGCCATCATCCGGGATCATCATGGGCGAATATTGCTTCAGAGACGCTCGGATTACGGCAATTGGGGACTTCCCGGTGGCGGTATGGAAGCCGGAGAATCCGTGGAAGAGACGATGAGACGGGAAGTGCTCGAAGAAACGGGGCTGGTCGTCCGCGATCATGAACTCTATGGTGTTTATAGCGGACCCAGAATGCAGTATCGATACCCGGACGGAAACGAGGTCGTGTTTGTCATGTTTATTTTTAACGCGACGGTGGATTTGGAAGGGAAGACGGAGGAGCAGGGCAGAATACTTAATCATCATGATGTCAACAACGAGTCGTTGCAGTTGGAATTCAAGGCATTGCATGAGATTGATCTAGAGGATATCAGCTCTGTGCAAAGACCGGTATTTGAGGATCTGCAAAGCGGGAAGGCACACATTTTAAGAACATGAATCTGTCTTGCATACGATAAAAAAGGAGTGCCTACTGTTTGTGACAGTTGTGCACTCCCTTTTAGTAGCCTATCTAGAGATCGGCTTCATACCCCAATAATTGGGTAAAGTCCTGGAATGTATCAGAATAATAATACATAACCTTAATGTTATTATTGTCATCGGTGGCTTTCTGGCCCTTGCTTCGGATAATGGGAATGAACTCAGCATAGGATGCGCCATTCAAAGCAATTCGAACAGGCTGCTTAGGGTTGCTTAATTGTTCGTAAGTATAAAAGGATGGCTCCCCGTTCATGTTGATCTGCAAGTCGATTTTCTCTGAAGCCTTCACGGCCAGATAGAATTCCGGTACGGAATCGGGATTTACTAAAGCAAAGTCAGCAACCGGACTTTCTCCGTGTCCAGACGGAGATCCCGCATAGATAAAGTTTCTAGTGCCATTCGGGATGAGATCATCTGCCGATGGTTCTCGGACATAGTCGCTGCCATCATAATAATCGTATATGCGATGCAGGATGACCGCGGTTTCGGCTAACGTTACCTTTTGATTCGGACGAAAATGCCCTTTCGCGTCAGGTTTCATGATGCCGGCCTCGGCAAAGCCGAGCAGCGCATAAGCTTTAACGTAATCGAGATCGGAGGCTAAGGAAGGCCCCCATTTTTTGTCTTGCATCAATCCGATTTCGGGTGCCAATGGTTGATAGGCGTACTTCCATTTTTCGTATTGGTTGTAGGAATTGAAATACCTTTTGGGAAGATCTTTGATCTCCCGCAGCCTGGCAATCTCCTCACTTTCCAACACCTCCACAGAATATCCAATATCATCGAACAGCGCATTCAGCGTAATCAATAAGTCCCAGCGTGTTAACACCTTCTCCGGTATAAACTTGAAGGTTTCGTCATGATAATTGATTTTGTCGGCGGCGGCAATTAATCCGCTCGGCGCCGACGGTATGCTGCCGTATACATCTTTAAACATCTGGTAGGAGGGATGTCCATTTGGGACCCCGGGTATCTTGAGGTTCTTATCGCTTTCGACCCGTAAATCGGTAAACAGCCGATGAACCATGAGCGTGAGATCGGACTTGGTTACCATCCTGCCTAAAGTTTTTGTCTTATACTCCATATTCTCAAAGACTCCATGGGATCTCAGGAAATCAACGGATCCATTGGCCCAGGCATATTTGTTTTGACTGGTTTCCGCCGCGCTTGCCATGGATGTCATGCACAACGATAGAATGAGGGTAAAAGATAATAATCGACGCCACCTTTTTAGAAACATGAAATCCTCCTGTATGTATCTATGTATTGGATTAATATTCCTTCATTGTAGACGACAAATTATGACAGGAGCAATGTTTTTATGAGTATATACATAGCAATAAGGAGTTGGCCTGCGCACACTTCTGTTTGAACGTATCGGATGAGGAGAAGAATATCGGAATATCGACCATGAAAGGTATGATTTTGACGGATTTTTTTCAATGTAACCGTTGACATTACGGAACAAAATGGTAATATTTTAAGTCATTAGATATATAGCGGTTAAATTGGTGCCTATTGGCTTCTTTCATGACCATGTAATAACAGATTTCGGCTATCTTGGATAGTGGATGCAATGCAGCCTATGACGGAGGAGGTATGTATGGGAATAGACTGGTATGACATGATCGCACGAAGAAATGGCGGCTACAAAGGAAGAGCGGTGTGTACCGTCGTCGGCCGGTCGGCGGAAGAGGTGTTTGAGGAGCGGTTAGTGGAGATGCTGCCGCAGTTTCAATCGGTGCTGGATGCAGGCTGCGGGCATGGCGAGTTCACGCTCCGGATGTCCAGACATGCTAAGAACATCATTGGTTTTGACAACTCCGCGGAGATGATCCGAATCTCCCAATCCTTACTCGAAAGCAGCGGAATCGGTAATGTGGAATTTGTGTTTGCCACAACGAAGACCGAGTTGCCCTTTCAAGACGCTCAGTTTGATCTCATCTATGACCGCAGAGGGCCCACCTCGATCCTCGAACATCCCAGGATATTAGCTTCAGGCGGCACTATTATCGGCATACATAATGATGTGACTGCCGTACGAAGGCGATTGTCGGAGAATGGCTACATGAATGTCGAGATTGAGGAGTATAATGAAGCGATTACTTACTTCCCGAATGCCCGCGAATTTGCATTGTTTCTGTCGGATGTGCCGGGTAATCCCGATTTCACTTTGCCGGAAATGAAGGGTGAACTCGAGGCCAAGATACGGGAGAATCAGATCGACGGGCAGCTTGGAGTCCGTGAACACAAATACATCTGGAAAGCCATGAAGAAGTGACGTCAAGTCGTTTATCATACCGAAAAAGGAGTGTTGCGTTATGGATCATGAGTTCAACCGGAAGTGGCTGGAGGACAAATTTGAAAACATCCGCAGCCGTACCTTAAAAGTGCTGGTGCAGTTAAACGATGAGCAAGTCAATTGGCGGCCCAACCATTCCAGTCTGAGCATTTCGACGTTGATCAGGCACATCGAAGGCAACATTCAAGAGCGGGTCATGAAAGGGATTCTGCACAAAGACATCACGCGAAACCGGGAGGAAGAGCTGACGCAGGTTTTTGTCAGCCGGGATGATCTGATTCAGATTGTAAAGAATCGGTTTCAGTTCCTGATCGATACGGTAAAATCCATGTCGAGTGCGGACTTTGAACAGGTTCAACAGGTACGCGGTAAAGAACGAAGCAATCTCGACATACTGCATCAATGCGCCACGCATTATTCGGAGCATATGGGTCAAATTTTTTATATCGCGAAGCAGTGTTTGGCGGTTCAATATAAAGCTACATCGATCTAATAAGCAAGTCCCCCTTAGCTGGGGTATCCAGCGATCAAGGGGGACTTTTATTTTACGGTTGACCTGGAGAAGGGACCTGGTGGGTTTCTTTTTTCTGCATCATGCTCGTCAGCGGCTCGGGCTCTCGATACGTGATCGATTCATTAACCCCGGCATCCAGTTGCCCGTTATTGAACTGTACGCCGATAAGATGCGTGCCGGATGGCGCTGAAATGCCCAAAGAGCGTCCGCTGGTGGAGGTTCCGTTCAGGCCCTGATTGTTGCCCGGCGTGAAGACGGCCAGCAGTTGAGACGGTGAGAAATCTTCGCCATCAGCATTATAGTTGGCAAGGAACTGCTCCATGCTCAGGTCGTAACAGCAAGGCTGCTTCTTGATCCAGATCACCTTGGTTTCATTAGGACGGATGATGGTGTCCGTGCTGTAGCGATCCTTCGTAATGGTCCAGCGGTTGGACTTGGATTTGTCGAATGGAAGAGCAGGGTCGTAATAGTAGTAGATTTGATATCCTTCCAGGTCGATTTCCCGATCCGTGGGGTTGTAAATCTCCACATAATTGTAATTTCCTTGCTCGTTCGAGTTAGCGACCACCTCGGTGATGTGCAGGGCGGTGGTTAAGGGCAGCTTAGGTACCGTTTCTTCGGTGGTTTTATTGGATCTTTGCAGGGTACCTTCCATCATGACGGGATAATGATCGCTAGGGTATTGGCCGACTTCATTGTAATTAATAATCTCGCTGTGCAAGACATTCCAGCCCTGGCTGTGCAGAATCCAGTCGATCCGGTTTCCGCTGCCGCCGCCCGTAGGGTCCTTGTAATTATGAAAGGTTCCCAGGTCATCGTTGGTGCGTTTCTTGGCGGTGACATGTCCATCCGACATCCCGTTGCTTGTAAAAATTGAATACGTATCGCTTCCCGGCCGGGTATTGAAATCGCCGGTTACGACAACGGGGATATCCGAGGCAAAAGCCTTCATTTTGTCGACAATGAGTTCGGCGCTCTTCTGCCGGGAAACCTCGGATTGGTGATCCAGATGCGTGTTGACCATATAAAAGGTTTTGCCGTTCTGAAGATCCTGGAAGCGAACCCAGGTTGCCATCCGCGGAATCTGGTTCCCCCAGCTGGCGGAGCTGATCGTCTGGGGCGTATCGGACAGCCAGAAGTGAGACTGTTCCAATGGCTTCAGTCGTTCCGTATTATAAAAGATCGCCATATACTCGCCTAAGCTCCCGCCTTCACGTCCGACTCCAATCCGACCATATCCCGGCAGATCATTCTCCAGATCGAGGATTTGCCGGTGAAGCCCTTCCTGCGTTCCGATGACGTCCGGTTTATGCTCCAGGATGAGATTCTTGGTGACAGGGCGGCGTTTCTCCCAAGGTTGATTGTCATTGGCGGCATAACGCAGGTTGAAGCTCATAACACGCAAAGGCCCAGGCGTTGCTTCCGCGGTACTCCCCAACTCGCCGGAAGGGGAGAGCGACGCCGTCGTCAGAAATGTTAGCATCATGAAC
Organism: Paenibacillus sp. JZ16; assembly: GCF_015326965.1. Taxonomy (NCBI): domain Bacteria; kingdom Bacillati; phylum Bacillota; class Bacilli; order Caryophanales; family Paenibacillaceae; genus Paenibacillus; species Paenibacillus sp. JZ16. The sequence goes on along the minus strand of NZ_CP017659.1, from coordinate 2,148,493 downwards.
AGGCTGGTGATTTTGGGGATTCTCATTAAAGTTCCTCCTTTGTCATGTGCAAGAATTGATTCCTTCTAAAGTGGACGTTAAGTAGATGTATCCTGTCCTCCCTTCCTGATTTGCCCATATCATATCTTATTTTTAGTTGGCTGCGTATTTACAATATTTTAGGTTTTTGCTTTCCTTTTGGGTAATCGTGGAGGAAATGGATGAGTATATCCGGAATATACCATTTAGGATTCGAGGTGATATGGTTTGAAGCCATTGAATTATAGCGCATTGATCTGCTCTTTGATTATCGGGATATCCATCGTAATGGCAAGTTTTATACTTCAGAGGACTGAGGGTGTAAAGTCTGTGCCAGCTGTAACGGATGAAGCCTATTCGATGCAAACGGAAAGCCCATTAATGACTCTTGAACAAACGGCCGAATTCTTGAACCTCACCGAGTCTCAGGTGAAGAGTATCATCTCATCCGAGAATGCGCTAAGAGCGCAGGGTGATTCCGAGGGGGTGCCGTTTCCTTATATAGTGGTGCAAAACGAAATCTACGTTAGCCAAATAGGGCTTATCTCGTGGCTTGAGGGGGCTACGCGGAAAGAAGGATATATTGATCATGCGATTGTTACGATCTAAGACCCTTAATCTCACGTGAAGATGGACAAAGCATGCACTCAACCAGAGGTTGAGTGCATGTTAGCTTACTCTACTTCCGCGTTATGTTTTTTCGTGAGGTTGTTGTGTATAGTAGAGGCATCTCATGGAAAGCGTGGTGTCTGGATTGATGAATCAGGCAAACGGCGTGATTGGTAACAATATTGGCAGGCTGCGAAAACAGCTCGGCATCACACAGGAGCTATTGGCTAACAGACTCGGTGTCAGCTATCAAGCCGTAAGTAAATGGGAGAATGGACAATCTTGCCCGGATATTATACTGATTCCGATACTGGCAGATGTATTCGGGGTCACGATCGATGAGCTTTTTGGCAGGACAGTCCATAACATCGATTTACGAAAAGGACTCGTGCTTGAGTATTTGTTCGACGGCAATGTGAGAGATACCAGCGGGGAGGGACATCATGGGCGACTAGAAGGCGGGAATTATGGCGAAGACCGCTTTGGCCGGAAGGGCGGGGCTTTAGTGTTGGATGGCGGAAGTCATTATGTCCGGATCGATCAACCGCCCATTCTTGTGAATGATGCTTTTTCAGTATCCGTATGGTGTTATTATGATGCACACAAGATCCTCCGTGGATGGCATAGCGCGATTGTCTCGCAAGATGGCCATCACCAGAACCGGGCGATGCAGCTTAGCACGAAGGATGAGTATATTACGTTCCATGGTTTCCTTAGAGAACCGGATCTATCGATGAACACCAAGATCGTGAAGGAGCACTGGTATCATGTGGTTATAACCTATGAGAAATCCCGTTACCGAATGGTTGTCAATGGCCGTCTCGTTGCTGAGCGTACAGGCAGTTTTACACCCTATAATAAAGAACCGATGTATGTAGGTAGAAAATCAACCGATGAACCGTATTTCTTTTTCCAAGGGCGTATCGACGACCTGCGAATCTATAATCGTGCCATGCAGGACCGTGAGATCGAAGCCCTCTATCTTGAAGGTGGTTATAAGCCTGCCCCAATGCCGCATGTGGAGCCTGCGGAGGAGCCCATTCCGGTTCTTGAGGGATTGGACGACATCCGTATGGTCTTTACAAAAGATACCATTGATGCAGCGGCTGACTGGTATACCCGAAATTTAGGATTCAACATATTGATGCAGGAAGAAGGCTTCTATATGTTAACGTTGTACAACAGCCCGAATTTGATATTGGAATGCGTGAAAGCAAGGGAGCTGGAGTCTGGACAAGAGGCATCATTTATATTCAAAACCAATCGGGATATCGTAGAACTGAGCTCTACTTTATCTGCCGCTGGTGCGAGAATTGAGCAAATTCGGGACGAAGGCTTCGCATGGTTTCTGGATTTTATGGATCCTTATGGACAAGCTTGGATCATTATGCGCGAGAAGGGGAGTCATTTGAGTTGAAGTTGTAACAACGTCGCGCGATTGCGCGTTATGTCCGTTAACGGTAGAATGATGTTAAGCAGTTGATATTTCATCCAAGAACCCTCCTCATGGTTAACGCCAAAGGTGGGTTTTGTTTATTTAAGACCATACCTGGAACTTCCCGGGAGGGCGCATCGAGCCTGGGGAAGCTATGTTCGAGGCGGCTATAAGAGAAGTGAAGGAAGAGACAGGATATGATGTGCATTTGACAGGCACTACAGGCGTGTATCCATTCATAAGCAGCTTGAATCACCCTGTGATCATGTTTCATTTTACCGGAAAAGTGGTGGGAGGCTCGCTTCATTTGGGAGCAGGCGAGATTAAGGATGCCCGGTGGGTCACACTGCCTGACATCTTAGCTGATCACAGCATGAAGATCAGGGATGTCGAAGTCATGAGACAGATCGTTGAGAATCTCAATAATGGCGTGCAGCACTCGCTTGAATTGTTTCATCCTTCTTTGCTTCTAACTTCGGGGTCATCGCATATTCATAATGCTTAGCGGATAATTTCGTATTATTTTTTGCTGTGGAACACAGTTCTTTCGTATGGGAAGGATACGATGATGTATCGAGGAGGTAAGGAAGTGGCCAGCATCCGTTTTCCCCTGGGTTCCTTTGAACCGAAGGTGGAGCCGACATTGGAGGAGAGGCAGAGGTTTATACAACAGATACCTTCAATCGTACCGACGCTCCGGCAAATCATAATGAAATGCCCCCTTTCTCAGCTGCTTATGCCTTATCGTGAAGAGGGCTGGAGCATTCAGCAAATCGTGCACCATCTGGCTGATAACGACATGAACGCATACTTGCGATTTAAACGTGCATTGACCGAGGAGGAACCGGTGGCAAACTCGTACCGGGAGGATTTATGGGCTGAACTGAGTGATTACACGGAGGTTCCCATTGAGAACTCGCTTACGCTTCTCGAAACACTTCATTTTCGTTTTCTTATACTGCTTAAGGACTTACAGCCTGAGGATTTCAAAAGAACCATGAGAACTCAAGTGCTCGGCAGCATTACACTGGATATCGCGCTGCAGCGATTCGTGTGGCACAACCAGCATCATATCGCGCAGATAACATCCATATTGAACCGTGAAAACGCGAAGTTACATAAGGAGTGAGCCCAATTGAGCTGGAGATCCAAGTATGCTTATGGAGGCATTGTGTTCAATCAGAATCAAGAGGTCCTCATGAGAAGTCCGCGCGGCCAGTGGGGCGGCTATGTTTGGACCTTCGCCAAAGGCGGTGCTGAATTAAGCGATAGCTCCCCAGAAGAAACCGCAACCCGGGAAGTGTTAGAGGAGACAGGGTATAAATGCAGCATTATCGCAGCCATTCCGGGTGAATATGAATCGGATACATGCTTGACGAAGTATTTTTTGATGAGCCCTGATGGTTGGAGCACCCATCATGATAAGGAAACGCAGGAAATCAAGTGGGTTAGCGTAGAGCAGGCCTTTGAACTGATAGAATTGACAACAACCTTATTAGGTAGACAACGCGATACAGATGCATTAATAAGTGCGATATATACGATGAGGGCATTGATAATAGAGAACAGATTCTAGTTATCCATTTTATTAGGAATCCAAAGGAGCTATCAAACCATGGGAATGTCAGATTACTATAAGGATCTAAGAGAAAAGATCGGAGACCAGTTAATATTCATGCCGTCCGTTGCGGGTATTATCCGTAATGATCAGGATTTTGTTTTATTTGGAAGAAAACATCGCGAAGATGTATGGGGACTTGTGGCCGGTGCCATCGAGCTGGGAGAATCCCCGGCAGAGGCGATGGTTCGCGAAGCGAAGGAAGAAACTGGGCTAGATATCGTGCCTGAACGAATCATTGGGGTATATGGCGGAAAAGAACGCCGATATACGTACAGCAACGGACATCAAGTGGAGTACCTCACGATTGTGTTTGAGTGCCGCATCATTTCGGGAGAGTTGGATCTTGAGAATGACGAGTTTGCTGAACTCGTATTCTTTCCGGAGGATCAGCTGCCACCCACGGCTTTAAAATATCCGGAACATATTTTCTTCAAAACGAATGGAGAGCGGGCTCATTTCTGATAGAAAGCAGGTCCCCTATGACGTTAAAAGCGATAATCTTTGATTTGGATGAGACATTAACGGACAGAAGGTTGGCGATTGACTCGTTTATTGAGCGATTGATTGCCAGGTATTTCCTAGACTCCAATGAAGATGCTCAGTTTAGGATAGCCAAGCGATTTAAGGAAGCCGATCAGAACGGCTACCGGGATAAGCGTGAAGTGTATGAGATGCTGGTCGAGCATCTTCCGTGGGTGAATCCGCCTACGGTCGATGAATACCTGACATTTTTCAGGGAAACCATCCCACTTTGTATCCAGCCGATGGATCAGTTGTTACCCGTACTGCGTCATTTGAAGTCTAAGGGGCTGAGGCTCGGCATCATTACCAATGGAACCGTCCAAGTTCAAGAGGGGAAGATACGTCAATTGGGTATACGCGAGTACTTCGATTCCATCGTGATTTCCGAAGAGGCTGGCGTCAAAAAACCGGATCCCAGGATCTATAGGAAGGCTTTAGATTTGCTAAACGTACGGCCATCAGAGACGTGGTTCGTCGGCGACCACCCGCATAACGATATCATCGGAGCAGCACAATGCGGAATCAAACCCATATGGTTTACGCGAGATGGAAATTGGAACTACTCTGAAGAAATAAAGCCATATCGGACGATACATAAGCTGGAAGAATTGATTCATATTTATACCGAATACCATGAGAATTAGCAATAAGGGTAAAGTCCAGTGTCTTGGAGGTGCAGTAATTGAAGCGATTTAAAAGCGATAATGGACAAAAGCTCGTCTATGAATCCTATGACCGCCTGATGGCAGGATGGACGGTACCTTACGAGCAGCACCATATATCCACCTCGTACGGGATGACTCACGTAATAACGGCAGGTTCATCGGATCTTCCCCCGCTGCTGTTATTGCATGGAACGGGCGATAACGTCGCCATGATGTGGATATATAATGTGGCGGAGTTATCCCGGTATTTCCATATCATCGCCGTGGATAATATCGGAGGTTCGGGAAAAAGCGAGCCGAATGACCGGTATGCGCATGACTTCAATCAGGCAAAATGGTTGGACGAGATCCTTGAGGCGATGAATGTTGACGCAACCTATATTGCCGGCGTATCCTATGGAGCTTATCTGGCCTATCATTACGCCATTGTCAGACCGGATCGGGTAAGAAAAATTGTATGCTTGGCTGGCGGCATTGCCGGAAGTCAATCTGAGCTGATGAGCAAAATGATGCGGGCTTTTCTGCCTGAAGCACTGTTTCCTTCAGAACGGAGTGTGCGTAAACTGCTTCGCAAGCTGTGCGGTACGAATGCAGATGCATTCGAGAACCATCCGGAGCTTATGCAGCACTGGGTCTACTTGCTGAAGTACTTTAACAATCGCTCCATGATGAAACACGCCATTACAATCCATTCGTCTGCCGACATTCAGACTATACGCAGCAAGACCTTGATCGTTATAGGTGAGCAGGATCTGCTTAGTTGCTATCCGAAGGCGGTTGCCAGACTGGAGGCGAATGGGATGCGTTACCGCCTCGTTCCGGGCGTAGGCCATGCGATCAATCACGAGATGCCGGACCTTGTTCATGAAGAGATAATAGGCTTTTGCAGGGAAGCTTGAGGGGAGGGGGATAAACATTGAAGATAAAACGATTCATCTGGCTGTTTATAAGTGCGCTTCTCTGTCTGCTCGTGGTTCTATTCGGGAATGCGATGACACCTAAACTCGGCACGAGTTCGGGGAACGGCAATCCTGCAATTCTGCTGTTCATCCCTCTGAGCATACTTTTTCCTGTGCTGGTGAGTCCGGTATTTTATCGATACATATGAATAATCAATTTTTTAATGTAAACACGTACTTCATGATGATGGCCTTTTCGCTTCTACTGTGCTTTTTGTACAAGTTGATTGAAGGACTCATAAACACAAGTCAAGGAACCTCTGCGGAGAATTAAATCAGTAATCTAGGTGGATAGGAGGAGCATGGTATGTCAACGAACGGGATATACGATAAGCAGGCCGAAGCTTATGAGGCCATGATTAGCAAGCAGCCTGATTTAGCGGGGGTTATTTATGAAAAAAAGCCATTCGAGGGGCTGGATGTACTTGATTTGGGGGCAGGATCAGGGCGATTATCTATGCTGCTAGCTGGAGACGCCAGATCTTTGATATGTACTGACATAGCGCAGCCGATGCTGGATATTTTGGATAATAAATTGTCTGAAGCCTATAATTCTCGTAATTGGACGACCGTAGTCGCTGATCATCGCAGCCTGCCGATTGATTCATCGAGTGTGGATCTGATCGTATCGGGCTGGAGCATTAGTTATCTGGCGGATTCGAGTCATGACGATTGGCGTAAGAATCTTGAACTTGTCATGACAGAGCTGCAGCGAGTATTGAGACCAGGCGGGACGATTGTGATTCTGGAAACGATGGGAACCGGAACGGAGACACCGAATCCTCCCGATTTCTTAACGGGTTATTACGAACAGTTGGAGCATCAATATGGATTTAACCATCAGTGGATTCGAACGGATTATGTTTTTGAAACAGTAGAAGAGGCGCTGGATCACACGGGATTCTTTTTCGGAGAAGAGCTGACGGACAAGATTCAGGCGAACCAATGGTCAACCGTGCCGGAATGCGCGGGGATCTGGTGGAAGCATGTATAGGCTAGGACGGTGATGTGGCCTCGTGGAATTTCTAATGTATGTGGTCTTGTTTATTCTTAACATTCCGATATACAAGTGGATTTTCAGAAGGATTTTCGATGATGTGGATGATCTGAAGCAGTCGGTAAAGTATTCGTTGACGCCGGATATCATCTCCTTGTTCCGCAGACGTTTTTGGAAGGATCAATTTGGAGAGCTGAAGCTGTCCGTATTCTATTTTTGTTGTTTAGGGATCTTTGTCATAGAGTGCGTGGTATTGACCAAGGTGGTTGACGTGATCTTTCAATGAATTAGCTATTATGGGTTG